>CAZYZQ010000109.1:0-6244 GCA_964652075.1 uncultured Oscillospiraceae bacterium | reverse complement strand
GATCGTTTTCTCCGGCGACCTGTGCGTCGGAGAAAACACCGCTCGGCCTGTAAACATGCGCCATGTCCGCCATCGGCGGACATGGCGTGCGCTGCGACAGGCCGCAGTCCCTTGTCGAAGAACGCCTGCGGCGTTCTTCGACAGTCTCAGCGCGCCGCGGCGCGCTGTTTTACTATTATCCCTGCCTGCCAAAGAAATCCCGCTGCCAGAGTGCGTCGCGCTCCGGCGCGCCGTGCTCCAACGCGTCAAAAAACGCCGCAAGGTGCGCGGCCGCAGGCGCGGCCGCTTCCTGGAGCAGAGCCTCAAGCGTCCGGTTCGTCTCCTCCGCCGCAGCATCCGGCGCGCGGCCGGAGATACAGCCGCGGATCGGGCGCAGACCCGGCAGGCGGCTCAGACCGTTCACAACCGCCCGCGCCGGCGTGCCCTGTAGCTGCGCCAGCATGCGGCACACGAGCCGGAACATCCGGTACGCCCGTCCATAGTGCTCCGGCGTGGTCTGCTCATACGCGCGTGACGCGGCCTGGCATACCGCGTCCGGCAGATCTTTGCGCACCATGGGCGTATCACGATCAGTGCGGTAGCCGCGCTGGGCGAGCAGATACCGGTCGAACTCCGTCTCGATGGCGGTGTGGCCAAGCTGGCCGCGCGCGGCGGTCTCGAGCACATACGGGTGGCACGCACAGTCGAGCAGATAGTGGCACAGGAAGCCCGCCAGATATCCGGCGCTCTCCGGCTCACCCGCACGGGCGGCTGCGGCCAGCCGGGCGATCGGGACAGCGCCGGGTGCGCGGTGCATCGCACGCGCCTCGTCTCGCGCGCGGCCGAACAGGAAGAACATCGGATCGGGGCCGTACTGTCCGCAAAAGAACGAGAGCCTTTCTTGCTCCAACCGCGCGCGCAGCGGCCGCGGCAGACGCTCAAGCACCAGTTGCCCGAAAACCTCATGTGCGAAATAATCTGGCATCCGTACCGCCTCCTTCGCATTGTTTCTTTCTATCATAGCACGCCGCGCTGCATTTTGCCACCAGTGGGTTCTGCCAAATAGCGCGGTATCTCGGTCTGCCGCCGAGCCGCCCGGAGAACCGATCACCACGCCGGCTGAACGCGCACCGAGGCGCGGTGCAGGGGGTGACAGCACACAGAAGCGCCCGAAGAAGGCGGTACTTCTTCGGGCGCTTTGCAGTCAGATCAGCCGATGCGGTAATATGGCTCTTCGACGCCGACGTCGGCGACCTCCATATCCGAGCGGACATTGAGGAGCGGCCGCAGACCCACAACGTCGTTGTACGCATAGGTATACGACACCGAGCCGTACGGACTCATGACGCGCTCCAGGAATTTGTAGAGCGTGCTCGGCGTGCGCATGTAGTACCACCAACCGAATTTCGGATCATACACCTGCGCCTTGTCAAAAAACAAGCCCTTCTCCGGCTCCTCCGGGTTCCAGCTCCGGCCGTATTTCTCGATCTGATCCGGGCTGGGCGTGGCCTTGAAAATGTAGTGGTCATAGAAAATAGGCAAGGGTCTGCCCTCAGCGATGCCAAGTTCGTCGCCCTTGTTCATCTCCGTGCGGCTCGGCAGGAACACGCTCGCCCTGACCGAGCTGAGCTCGCCCTGGCCGCGTCCCGTGCGCACAAGGACAGGGATATCCGTCTCGACCAGGTTTTCGCGCAAGGTGTCCGAAAAGCGCGCCAGAAAGCCAGGCTCGCCGGCATACGGATGCTCGCCATAGCGAAGGCCGTCCGCCTGGGGCGGCGCATCAAGCGCATGCGTCGGGCGATACCAGTCGTCCTCCGCGGAGTTCAGCCACTGATGCAGGTTGCTGAGCGGATAGTTGTTATTGCCGAACCGGTCGCTCGACTCATACGGATAGCGCCCCTTCTTGCCCGGCTCAGCGGCGTCGAGCGCGCGCACGGCGATGACGTGATTCGTCAGGAGCGTTGTGATCCCGGAGCCATAATGATCCTGCGCAGCGATGCGGAACAGCACGCCGCTCTTGCGGTCGTAGACCTTGCGGCCATAGCCAATGCTGCCGATCTTCACTTCGCATCCTCCTTCCCGTCCTCGCGCGCGATCTTGGCCGCGGCGGCCATGTCCTCGCCGACCTTGCGCGCCATGGCGGCGGTCTTCTCCGCGCCGTACAGCTCGACCATCAGATCCTGCTTGCAGTGGTGGAAGTGACAGTGCTCGCCCAGACCCAGCACGCCGAGCGCGCGGTTGAGCTCCGCGTGGTGCTGCGAACAGTAATCGCAAAAGCCGTGCAGCGGGCAGGTGCGGGTGGGGCACGGGCAATTTGGATTCATCCGCAGATCCTCCGGGATGATGGAGGAGCTGTTCTCCATGCCCGGCTCGTCGGGGCAGAGGGTGTGACCAGGGATCAGGCCGTGCTCAATGAGCATTCTCGCGTGTTTGTTTTCCTCCATGGCTGTTCTCCTTCCGCCGGCGGGATTGTCTATTTTTTACAAAAGCAGCCGGCATTTTAGCTTCTGTTTTTATAGTATCATTCCGATCCCGCCGCGTAAAGAGGAAATTTTTCAGCCCTCATGCGAACTTTGCAATCCGGTAGAGCGCGTTCAAAATACTGAAGTTCTGAGTAAACGGACGCATGAAGTTCCAGTAGCCCACGCCGCGAAAGCCGTACTCGTCGATCAGGCTCAGCTTGGCGAGACTGCTGCGCGCATCCTCGAACCAGACCTCATGGACGCCGCCGTCGTCGCTTGTATAGTGGAAATAGGGCGTAGCGCTCGTCTCATCGAACTGGATCTCCGCGCCGGTTCGCACGGCGAGCGCCACGGCCTGCTCATTGCCGATGAGCCGGGCGCGCGTCTGACCGGCCTGAAACGGCAGCGCCCAGTCGTATGCATAGTTTGGAAAGCCCATAAAGATCTTCTCCGGCGGGATCTCCGTGACCGCATAATCCAGCACCCGCCGCACAGAAGCGATCGGCGCCACCGCCATCGGTGGGCCATATGTATAGCCTCATATACCTTATATGTACAATAGACGGTTTGTCATCCCTGTTTCAGTGCGCGCTCGACCATTACGGCCGTCTGCGCGCGGGTTGCATAGCCGCCGGGGCGCGAACCGTCTGTGATCCCGGCCGCGACGGCCGCCTCAAATTCCGGCTTCAATGTGGCAGACACCTGCGTCCCATCGCCGCGCAGAAGCTCCGTGACGACCTCTTTGCAAATGCTCCGAACCTGTTCTTCCGTCATTTCTTCGACCTTCCTTTCGATTCCGAATGCCGTAGCTACCGCTCCGGCAATGGCCGCGCAGATTTCGCCGCGCTTGGCCGTGTAGATCGCCATGTCGTCCGCGTCGTCGAGAAAGCAGACCTCCAGCAGATTGGCCTTGCAGCCGGCACGCGCCGCCGTGTTGATCACCGCAAACTGCCCGGCCGCGGCCTTGCGCCGCGTCAGGCCGAACGCGCTGACCGCGTCCAGCAGAGAATCCTCTGCGCCGGACGCCGCGCATATGGACGGCCAATAGACCTCCACGCCCGTCGTTTTTCCGTTGCCGGTCAGATCGTTCACACATGCGTTGAAATGCAGCTCCAGCACATAATCATAGTTGATAAACTGCGCCCGCGCGTTCAGCGTTCCGAGCTTGTAGTCCGCATAGGCGTTCCGGCTCTCATCGTAGACCGATACCTCGCAGTCATAGGCCGCGAGGGCATTTTTTACGCCCTCCGCGGCTTTTATCGTCTCCTCCGCCTCGGTGTAGGTCACGCCGCCGATCGTCGCCGTCGCGCCCGGATCGCCCGCGCCGTGGCCGGAGATCAGCAGAAGTTTCATTTCTCATCCACCTCCGGCAACCCCGCGATGCTGGTCAGCACGCTCAGTACGCCGGCCACAACAGATGCGCTGACCACATAGCGCCAGTCGACGGCGGAGAGCACCGCCGCCGTCCCGATCGACGCGACCGCCGTCTGCGCGACCGTTTTGACGGCTCGAATCGCCGCGGCCTTTATCCATGCCTTGCTCATTTTCTTCTCCTTCCCGCAGGGCGCAGAAAGCCCCGCCTGCGTCGTCTTGACAAAGCAATGTGCGGATGATAAGATTGCAACAGAAAGGGCGCTGCTGCATGACGGTCAGCCTGGATTTACGCGTTAAACTCCTTTTGCCGCTCGAGCGCCAGCGGGCGGCCAATATTCTCTTTCTGTTTCCGCACCCGCAGCAATCCACTTCGCCTTTTATCACGAGGGAAGGCTGACCGTCATGCAGCAGCGTCCCGTCTATTCTATCAGCGCCGCCTTGCTTTCAGCTTTGCCCCCGCCGCCGTGTCCCGGCGGCGGGGCTTTTTTTCAGCCTTTCAGCCCAGAAAATAGGCTTTCACGAGGTTGTTTTGCTCCGTCGTGCCGTTCTGGAGCATCCGGACGTATTCCAGAAACTCCTGCTTTTCGGCCTCCGCCTCGTCGTAGTCCCAGCCGTGGCGGGCGATCAGAACCTCCGCCGCCTCGCCGACGTCTCTGTTCTCATCCATCGAGATGTCGTAGAGTTCCTTTCTGTACGCGTCGAACCGATTGTTTTCCAGCTTCTTTTCGTTTTCCATGTTCTGTTCCTTTCCGGCCTTTTGGCCTTTCAATTTTCCTGTGCCGCGCTTTCGTGCGCGGCCTGGTTCAGGTGCTTGTCGAGCTTGTCGAGCGCCTCCGACACCGGGCCGTTGCAGCCGCGCTCCTTCAGCCCCTGGAGGCACGCCTTGACGCCGTAGCAGATCAGCGTCTGCTCTTTGCGTATGGCCGCGATCTCCCTGTCCTGCTTTTTCTGCCGCTCGACGAACTTGATGCACCACACCACCACGGCTCCGATCCCGCCGAGCGCCGTCAGCGTCGCCGCGAGCCGGATGATCAGGTCTGCGCTGAGTGTTACCTCCATCTCATCCCTTACCCTTCTGTACTCCGCTCCTCCGTTCCTCCGGCAAGCAGCGTCGTCAGCTCCATATACTCCGCCTCCGTCAGCTTGTCCGCAGCATAGAAAATATCCAGCTTCTCTGTCATGCCCGCAGTGTTGCCCCTCTCTATCATGCGTTTTAACGTCCTGTACAGCATTATTCAGTCACCCCCAGTTCAAGCAACGTCAGTCTGTATTCATGGTCAATGAGCATTGCGTCGGTATCGTCCTGCGCCGTGGGAGCCGATTCTTCCCCCGTATCTTCCGGCAAGCCGGCCTTCCATTCCTCCCACGCCGCAGTATTTGGCGTGCAGGCGGTCACGGTGGGGACTCCGTCCACATCTTCCACATCCAGCGTGACAAAGCCGTTGTAAGCGTAAAAATCTTCCGTTCCAAGCGTGTCCGGCCAGACCGCCATGTTCGCCGGGATGGTGTGAACGGAGCAATTCTGAATCGGCGGATATGCCCCGCTGGGATTCGGGATCTGATATATTAGCTTCATGGTTTGTACCTCCTGAAAAATTTGATAAAAGGATTGACTGTTATGAATTATGGTTACGCACGAGTCAGTACAGACAAACAGCACGAGGATCGCCAGATCGTCGCTTTACAGGCTCACGATATTCCGGACGAGCGCATCTATGTCGACAAGCAGTCCGGTAAAGACTTTGCCCGCCCCCGCTATCGGGAAATGCTGACCCGGCTGAGTGCCGGAGACGTGGTCTATGTCAAGAGCATCGACCGTCTGGGGCGCAACTATGATGAAATATTGGAGCAGTGGCGCATCCTCACAAAGGAAATGGACGTTGATCTTGTGGTGCTGGATATGCCGCTGCTGGACACCCGTCAGGGCAAAGACCTGATCGGAACCCTGATTGCAGACATTGTGCTCCAGCTTTTGTCCTATGTCGCCCACACAGAGCGAGAAATGATCAGCCAGCGCACAAAAGAGGGGCTTGCACGCCGCAGAGCAGCAGGCGTCACGCTGGGCCGCCCGAAGGGGGCCTTGTCCAAAACCGTAAAGCTGACCGGCAAGGAGGACGTGATCCGCATTCTCCGCGCCGAGGGCACCAGTTGGGCGCAGATTGCCAGACTGCTCCATGTTGACCGTTCCACGCTGGTACGTTTTGCCAAAAGCCGTTTGGATGCGGCATAAAAAGGTGCTTTTCCTGCCATCGTTTCCAGTCAGCCGGGAAAAGTGTTGCAGGATAGGCTGCCTTTTCCCGCACGGTTCTCCAAATCCATCCAAAAGTTAGACCCTATCCATCAATCAGAACCCACATGAAAACGCCGGGAAAATACGTTCGATTTTGTGCCGCGGCTTGCAATCCTTTTTGACACAGTATATGGCGGAT
>CAZYZQ010000108.1:0-6295 GCA_964652075.1 uncultured Oscillospiraceae bacterium | reverse complement strand
TCAAAAAGCATTTTTCCAGAAATTCCGCACGTAAATCCGTCATATCTCAAGAAAACACCCATAAACAAGAAAAAGGCGTCTCAAACTCAACATTTGAGACGCCTTTCCTTTGGTCCGAGTGAAATTATAGGACTTGAAGAAGCACAGAAATATCAATGGTTTGCTGACCGCCGGCAAGAGGCTTTATTCTTGAAAAAGCTTGGATGTAACTTCACCGATATTATTAACACAATTTTGCCGGTATTCCTCTTTGACTTGAACACGCTGTCCAAGAATGTCCAATCATCCGGCAGTGAGAGCATAAAGTGGACAACCGCGTGCGCCTGAGACAACGCCTGTGGTTTGGAAATCACGTATATTCACAATTCCGTCTTCAACAGAAGAAAATGAGAAAATGTCTGGATGATTCTTTAACAAAGATTCTATATCGCGATCAATAGCTTTTAGAACAGTTGCATAAGCTGAAGCAGGCCCCATGTATTGAGTAAGTCGATTCTTTAATATCATGTGGACTTTCGGCAACTCTTTTCCAGCTTCTTTCATTTTTTCGGCAAAAGCATACCGAGTATAGATTTCTGATGGAAGTTTTAATCCATAGACCAAAGAGAATGCGTTTTGGATGGCACGTCGTGAAGAATCATCTGCCATTACAGGTAAAATCAATTTGTCACAAGCCGAAATTGCAATTTAAGTATAGATTGAAAAACTGGGATTTGCGTCAAAAAAAGCCAAATCATAAGAATCTTATAATTGAACTAAAAAGTCATCTATCCAATTGATAATAGCAAGCCATGTGTTTGTACCAGGAATTTGGTTATTAGCTAAAGTTGAAATTGCATTTGCCTGCAATTCTAATAATGGGTCACCGCATAATAAATCAATATTCTTAGGAATGAAAGAATTATAATCATTTGGGGATGTAATAAAGTCGGCAGCAGTGAAAGTGGGAGGAGAATATGGTGACGGAAGTCGCAGTTGAAAATAACCACCAATGGTAGCCCGCGGTGTAGTTCCCTGCCTCTTTAGCAAGTTATCACTACCGCCTTGGTTTAGTCCACCTAATAATAATTCCGACAGATTTGCTTGAGGGCAGACATCAATTGCTAATATCTGCTAATATCTTCTTATCTGGATTTTTGTGAGCATAGTCACAGATAATTTGAAATGCTAAACTTGTTTTTCCTGTGACACCCTTATTGTTCCAAGACATTATGCGTTCCATAAAGTCGCCTCCACATATAAACTTATGCTAACATTGTATAGTATAAAACGTACTTTGTCAAGGATAAAATGGATAAACATTAGTCAAAAATAGACAAGCAATAGTCAAAATTAAGGCGGGCCCTATAAGGACTCACCTCTGGCCCAAGTGACTGGACTTGCCCCAGCGGGGACGAAAACGCTTCGCGTTTTGTCCCCGCCTTGCGGCGGCTCAAAATAGAGGCCGCTGATTCTGCAAAGCAACAAACAAAAAGAGAGGAACAACCCTCGTTGCTCCTCTCTTGGTCGGAGTGTCGGGACTTGAACCCGAGGCCTCTTGGTCCCGAACCAAGCGCGATACCAAACTTCGCCACACCCCGTGACAACGCCGATATTATAGCGCAGCGGGCGAAACTTGTCAAGTCTTTTTTTCCTGTGCCGCCATACAATTCTACGGGGTGATGGAAATGCATTCTTATGCGCCAAAACAGGGAAGCATGGCGGGCGGCGGGCTCGCCGGGCGCGCCGCGTTCTGCGCGCTGCTGGTGGGAGCGGCGCTGCTGCTCCGCTGGCGGCTGCCGGCCAGCGTCGATGTGATGCAGCGGCTGCTGGTCGGGCCGTCGGACGGGCCTGCCGAGCAGGCCTTCTCCTCGCTGGTCAGCGCGCTGGACGAGGAGGAGAGCGTGCCGGATGCCATTGCCGTCTTCTGTGAGACATTTCTCGAATCGCTGCGCGATTGAGCCGGGATTCTTCCTGTTCCTCGGCGTGGCCGCGTATCTGCTGCCGCTGCCGCTGCTGGGCTCCCTTTTGCTTGCAGCGGCGCTGCATGAGCTGGGGCATCTGACGGCGCTCCGGGCCGTGCGCGGCAGTGGGGCCGCCGTACGGCTCGGGGTGTTCGGGGCGGAGATCGTGCTGCCGCCCCTGCCCGCCGGGCGGGCCGCGCTCGTCGCGCTGGCGGGGCCTGCCCTCAATCTGCTGGCCGCCGCGCTGCCGCTTCCCGCTGTGTTCCGCGCCGTCAGCTTGCTGCTGGGCGTTTTTAATCTGCTGCCGCTCCGGCCGCTGGACGGCGGGCAGCTACTGCTTCTGCTGACGGAGCGCTTCTTCCCCGCCCCGGCGCGCGCCGCCGACGCGGCGGAGCGCGCGTTTCTGGGCGCGGCGCTGGCGGCGGCGCTCTGGGCGGGGTTCCGGTTCTCGCTGGGGCTTGCGCCGCTGCTGGCGGCGCTTCTTGTCACGGCGCGGCTGCTGGCTGAAAAACAGGTTGCAAACCGCCCGGCAACGCGGTAAAATAGGCTTGAAAATCTGGATACTGAGGGATTCAAATGACAGGTCTTTTGGAACGCATTCTGCCCACCGTGCAGAAGCCCGCGCGTTACACCGGCGGCGAATACGGGCAGATTGTGAAGGATAAGCGCGATGTGGACGTGCGCGTCGCGTTCTGCTTCCCGGACACGTATGAGATCGGAATGTCGAATATCGGGATGCGGATCCTCTACGGCATTATGAACAACATGCCGCGCGTTTGCTGTGAGCGGTCGTTCATGCCCTGGGGCGACATGGTGGAGAAGATGCGGGCGCACAATCTGCCGCTCTGGGCGCTCGAGAGCCGCGACCCGCTGACGGAATTTGATCTGGTGGCCTTCTCGGTCGGCTATGAGATGAGCTACACCAACATTTTGCAGATGCTGATGCTGGCGGGCATCCCGCTCTACGCAAGCGAGCGTGAGGGGCTGCACGGCCTCGTCTTCGCGGGCGGGACGTGCGCGTACAACCCGGAGCCGCTTGCGCCGTTTGTAGACTTTTTCTCTATCGGCGAGGGCGAGGAGCTGACGGTTGAGATTCTGACGCTCTACGAGCAGGCCAAGCGTGAGGGCTGGAGCAAACAGGAATTTCTGAAGAAGGCAGCGCAGCTGGAAGGCGTCTATGTGCCGAGTCTGTATGAAATCACCTACGGGGAGGACGGCACGATCTCGTCCGTCACGCCGAAGGATGGCGCGCCGCGCGTTGTCACGAAGCGGATCGTGCAGGACATGGACCGCGCCTATTACCCCACGGACGGCATCACGCCCTCGACGGAGATCGTCCACGACCGGTCGGTTTTGGAGGTGTTCCGCGGGTGCATCCGGGGCTGCCGGTTCTGTCAGGCGGGATTTGTGTATCGGCCTGTCCGGCCGAAGTCGCCGGAGGTGCTGACGCAGCAGGCCGCCGGGATGCTGGAATCCTCCGGCTGCACGGAGCTGACACTCTCGAGCCTTTCCACCTCGGACTACAAGCGCCTGCCGGAGCTGGCGGACGCGCTGATTGACTACTGCGAGCCACGCAACATCAATCTTTCGCTGCCCTCGCTGCGCGCGGACAACTTCTCGGCGTCGCTCATGCAGCGGGTGCAGAAGGTGCACAAGAGCAGTCTGACCTTTGCGCCGGAGGCGGGCACGCAGCGGCTGCGCGACGTCATCAACAAAAATGTGACGGAGGAGGAAATTCTGCGCACCTGCGCCGGGGCGTTCGCGGGCGGGTGGAGCAGCGTGAAGCTCTACTTCATGCTCGGTCTGCCGACGGAGACGGACAAGGATGTGCTGGGTATTGCGGAGCTGTGCTACAAGATTCTCGGCTGCTGGCGTGAGCACACGGACAACCCCAAGCGCCGCCCGACGATCCATATTTCGACGGCGTTCTTTGTTCCGAAGCCGGACACGCCCTTCCAGTGGGAGCCGCAGATTACGCAGGAGGAATACATCCGGCGGCAAAAGCTGCTGAAGGAGCATCTGCGCAACCGCGCGTTCGACTACAAGTGGCACGCAAGCGACGTCAGTATGCTCGAAGCCGTGCTTGCGCGCGGCGACCGGCGGCTGGCGCCCGTGCTGGAGACTGCCGCGAAAAAGGGCGCGATGCTGGACGGCTGGAACGACTACTTCTCCATGGAGATTTGGGAGAACGCGTTTGCCGCCTGCGGCGTTGACCCGGCCTATTACGCCCGCCGCAGCTGGGGCAAGGATGAAATTCTGCCGTGGGACGTCATCTCCTGCGGCGTGAGCAAGGACTTCCTGTGGCGAGAGCGCGAAGCGGCCTATCGCGGCGTTGTATCGCCGGACTGCCGGAAGCAGTGCACCGGGTGCGGGGCCAATCAGCTGTACAAGCGGGGGATCTGCGATGAGTAGAATTTTATTTGCCAAAGAGGGCGACGGCGTCTGGATTTCGCATCTGGACACGATGCGCCTGTTCCAGCGCGCGTTCCGGCGCGCGGACGTGGCCATCCGGCGCACGGGCGGCTACAGCCCGCGCGACCATGTCTCCATCGCGCTGCCGCTCTCAGTCGGCGTGGAGAGCCGGTGCGAGCTGCTGGAATTTGACGCGCAGGGCGCGGATCTTGCCGCGCTGCCCGCACTTTTGAACGCGACGCTGCCGGTCGGGATTCGTGTGTTGGACGCATACGAGAGCGCGCGGTCGGTGAAGGAGATCGCGTGGCTCCAATGCGAAATTGATCTGGAATACGATCAGGGCGTTCCGGAAGGCGCATCGGCAGCCATCGCCGGGCTGCTGCGCGGCGGGCAGGTGCTCGTGGAGAAGAAGACAAAAAAAGGGATGGCGGAGATCGACATCCGCCCCATGCTGCACGCGCTGGAGGTTCGCGATGGCGAGTCGGGCGTTCTGACGCTGTGCTGCACGGTCCACGCGCAGGAGCCGTCCCTGAATCCGGCGCTGCTCGTCGCGGCGATCGAGCGGTATCTGCCGGAAGATCGCCCCGATTTCTCCAAAATTCGCCGCCTGTCGTTGCTGGACGCGCAGTTCGCGCCGTTCCGATAAAACCGGAGGTACAGATATGCAGATTCTCTCCTATTCCCACATTGCGTTTCAGGTGCGCGACATGGACGCGGCGCTGCGGTTTTACTGCGGCGCGCTCGGCATGGCGCGCAAATTCACCATGACGACCGACGACACGGTCGCCTACGCCAGAGAGCGGGGCGAGCTATCGCCCGATGGGACAAGCGACAACCCTTACGTTACGCACGCGCTCCAGCACCTGGGCGTGCCGCTGATTACGTATCTGTAGATGGCGCCGGGGCAGTTTCTGGAGCTGTTCCACCCGGACGGCACGCTCCAAGAACCGGGCGATTTGGCCGGGCAGTACGGCTACCAGCATCTTTCTATCCAAGTGGCCGATCTGGCGCAGGCCAGATCTGATCTGCTGGCAGCGGGCGTTGTCCCGGACACCGAGATCTCGCAGGGGCCGGACTACACCCGCCAGTTCTGGATCCACGACCCCGACGGCAACCGGATCGAGCTGATGGAATACGCCGCGCGCTCCTTTCAGGTTGTGGGAAATCCACGTGAACATTGATCTTTCCCGCCCGGCTGTGCCGGGCGGATTTTTTTCGCAGGGGGCTTGACAGCGCTGTATTGACTGTGTATACTGTATATACCGTTCATGAACAGTATGGGAGCAATTACAGATGCAGATTTTGATTCGCAACGATGAGAACCGCCCGATCTATGAGCAGATTTTCTGCCAGATCCGGGATGCGATCCTGTCCGGCGACCCGGCGGAGGGCGAAGCGCTGCCCTCGATCCGGGCGCTGGCAAAGGATCTGCGCGTGAGCGTCATCACGACGAAGCGCGCGTATGACGAATTGGAGCAGGCGGGCCTGATCCACACCGTGGCCGGCAAGGGCTGCTTTGTCGCGCCGCGCAATCAGGAACTGCTGCGGGAGCAGTATCTGCGCGAGATCGAGACGCATCTGCGCGCGGTCGCGCATCTGGCGGCCGCCGCCCAGATCCCGGACGCAGAGCTTTTGGAGCTGTATCACCTGCTCACGGAGGAGGAACACAAATGAATGCCATTGAAATAGAGGGCCTGTGCAAGCGCTATCCCGCGTTCTCCATGCAGGATCTGTCGCTGGCCCTGCCGTCCGGCTATATTCTCGGGCTTGTCGGTGAAAACGGCGCGGGCAAGTCCACGCTGTTCCGTTTGCTGCTGAACGCGGCGAAGCGCGACGCGGGGACGATCCGGCTGCTGGGCGTTGACAACACCACGCCGGAATTTACCGCCTGCAAGCAGGAGATCGGCGTGGTGCTTGACAAGCCGGGCTATCCTGTGATG
>CAZYZQ010000107.1:0-6477 GCA_964652075.1 uncultured Oscillospiraceae bacterium | reverse complement strand
CCCCCTATAGAAGCAGTGTCTTATTTCACTGTCTCCTATAGGGGGAGCATATCAACAGCCTTCGTCTGCGTTTTTTGCCCTTTCGGGGCAATTTCCGCCTCCACGGCATAGAATGCCGAAAGGAGGAATGAAAATGGATGAAAACAAGGTCTGGCAGCGCGTGACGGCAGGGCACAGCGCGCCGGACGTCGGCGAGGGGCAGGGGCTTCTGGCCCGGATTGCCGCCGAGGAGCGCGACGCAGCGCTCTATGCGAAGCTGGCGCACGCGGCAAAGGGCGGCATGGCGCAGGCGCTTGCGGCCATGGCGTCCGACGAGCGCGCCCACGCCTGCCGCTTGCGGGCAATTTACTTCGCTGAAACGGGCAGCTGCGCCTGTCCTGCGCCGCTGCCCTTGCCGGACACGTCGGATCTCTGGCAGGCACTGCGGCCGCGCCTTGCCGAGGAGCTGCGCGCGGCGCAGGCGTATGAGCAGGCAGGAGGCCGGTACGCGCCGCTCTATCGGAAGCTGGCCGAGAGCGAGCGCCGCCACGCGGAGGTCATTCTGTGCCTGCTGGGGCGCTACGTCTGCAAATAGTGCGAAAGGCGCGGCGAGAGCGCGAGAATGGTGGCGAGATTCGGAATTGCCATCAGCCCGTTGCAAACGTCGCATAAAAGCCACACGCGCTCAACGGGGATGACCGCGCCGAGCGCACACGCGGCAATGTAGCACAGCAGGAACAGCCGCCGCCCGCCGCCGAAGAGATACGTGACCACGCGCCCGCCGTAAAAGCTCCAGCCGAGCACGGTGGAAAAAGCAAAGAGCATCAGGGTGACCGCGACGAGCCGCGTGCCCCATGCGCCGAAGCTGGCGGAGAACGCCTGCGCCGTCAGCGCCGCGCCGGTGCCGGTTGTGACGCCCGAGGTCAGGATGGCCAGCGCGGTCATCGTGCAGACCACGATTGTGTCGAGAAAGATCTCAAAGATGCTCCAAAGCCCAGTCTCCACCGGGTCGCGCCGCGGCGCGGCGCTGTGCGCCAGCACAGACGAGCCGAGCCCAGCTTCGTTGGAGAAGACGCCCCGGCTCACGCCGTAGCGGATCGCGGCGAACGCGCCGCCGCCTGCCGCCGCACGCAGCGAGAACGCGCCGCGGAACATGGCCGAGAAGGCCGCCGGAATCGCGCGCCACTGCATCGCGATCGCGCCGGCCGCGCCGAGCAGATACAGCGCGACCATCGCGGGCACGAGCCGCTCCGTCGCGGCGCCGATCCGCGCCGCCCCGCCCGCAACGACGACGCCCGCCAGCGTGGCGACCAGCACGCCGGAAACCAGCGGCGGCACATGGAACCCGGCTTCCAGCCCGGCCGCGACGGAGTTCGACTGCACCATTGCCCCGACGCCGATGGCGGCCGGCAGGCAGGCCGCCGCATAGAGCCGCGCGACCCAGCGCTTTTTGAGGCCGCGCTCCATATAGGCCATCGGCCCGTGCAGCGTGTCTGTGCGGTATGCCGCGCCGAGCAGGTTTTCGGCGAACCCCGTCGCCATGCCCAAAAGCGCCGCGATCCACATCCAGACCACCGCGCCCGGCCCGCCGAGGGCAATCCCCGTCGCGACGCCAGCAACATTGCCGGTGCCGACGGTGGAGGCCAGCGCGGTCATCATGGCCTGCCGCGGCGAGACGCCGTCCGCGCCGGGCCTGCCGTCGCGCAGCGCCCGCCCTGCCGCGCGGAACCAGCGCGGCGCGGCACGAAATTGGAAAAAGCCCGTGCGGATGGTGAGAATCAGCCCCACGGCCAAAAACGCCCCCGCCATCGGCGGGCCCCAGAAGATTCCGGCAAGCGCTGCAAGCATGAACATGCCCCCTCTCAGGACAAGACTATGCGGGCCGGTTCGGGAACATGCACCCCGGAAAAACGCACAGGACGCGGAAGAGGTCTTCCGCGTCCTGTGAATCTTTGTATGGCCGAGCCTGTCCGGGCAGGTCTGCATTTACGGCGCTTCTTCTATCTCCTGCCAGAAGGCGCTGCCCACGGAGGGCGTCAGGCGGCCGAGCACGCCGCGCGCGGCGTAGACGGCTTCGGACTTGAAGGCGACCGGGCACAGAAGCCCCTGATCGGCGATGGCCTTGTGCAGTGTGTAGCAGTTGCCACTGTTCTCACGTGCCTGCGTGCACAGCAGCTGCACCGACTCGTTCTGCGGCAGGCCGGGAAGCGAGCCGGAGAAGAGCGGCATCAGATCGGCGTCCGCCGAGAGCGCAATCTCACAGTAGCACAGGTCGTAGCTGCCGTTTCGCAGCGCGGCGAGGAAGTCCTCATGCCGCAGGGGCGAGACGGTCACCTCAAACCCAACCGCGTTCAGCATCTGCGCCGCCTGCTGCGCCGCCAGCACGCGCTGGGAATTTGCGGAGGAGACGATCATCGTACAGGCGAACGACTCGTGTTCCCCGGCTCTGCGCAGAAAATCGCGTGCCTCCTGCGCGCTGTACTCATAGTCGGCGGCAAGCCCGCCGTCGTAAAACCCCGACTGCGGCGGCGCGGGCAGGACAGCGGCCGTGCCGAAGCCGCCCATCGTGTCATGGACGAGGGTCTGCCGGTCGATGGCGCGCCCGACGGCGCAGCGCAGCGCCGTGTCGGAGAAGAGCTCGGAGTTCAGGTTGAAGCCGATGTACTGCATGGTCGCCGTCGGCCAGGTCCACAGCTCGTAGTCCGTGTGGAACGAGACGGCGGAGGCGGCGTTCGGATCGGTGACAACGGCGCTGAGCCGCTCCTGCTCGAACGCGTCGCGGATCTCGGTGGCCTTGGAGAGCGGCACAAGGGTGATCTCCGCCGCCGTCAGCGCACAGGCGCCGGAAAAGTACGGGTTGCGTGCCAGCTTCGTCCCGGCGAGCACATACGCGCCGGAGCCGAGCTTGCCGCCCTGCGTGATCGGAAAATCCAGCAGAAGCGGCAGCTGTTCGCGCGGCGCGTCCAGCGTCAGCTTGACCTGCCGGGTGTTCACGGCCTCGGCGTTCACAATGCACGACAGCCGCTCAGCGTACTGCCCCGCACGCGCGGCTTCCAGCGAGGAGATCACATCCGCCGCCGTGACGGCGGAGCCGTCGGAGAACTGTGCCTCGCGCAGAAGAAGCGTCCAGACAAGCCCGTCGTCGGAGACAGTTTCGGAGGCGCAGAGCGTGTGGCTTGCCGTGAAGTCCTGCCGCACGGTGTAAAGCCCCTCGTAGAGAAGGGGCAGCAATGCGCGGTTCGTGCCGTTTTCACAGGCATAGGGGTCCAGCCCTTCTGCGGGCGTCCAGGCCAGCGCAAGCTGCTGCGCCGCCTCCTCCGGCGGCGCGTCGCTTTCCTCCGCGGCCGGTGTAACGGGGGACGTTTCATCGGCCGGCGCGGAGGGCGTCTGCGCAGGGGCAGGTGCGGCGCAGGCGCACAGCAGCGTGAGTGCCAGCAGCAGGGGAAGTATCCGCATTCTCATCGCGCACCCTCCGGCAAACAGATTACGGCGGCCATGCTCCCGCGCAAATCTCCCACACGGCGGTGCGACCAGAACCGTTCCGTCTGGCAGGCGGTGCAGTCGTCGGAGACATCGATCTGTGCGGGCAGAAGGCCGCTCTCGAGCAGCCATGTGCGGTTGATGGCCTTGATATCGACAAAAAACTTTTCACCCGCCGCGCGGATGGCAGGCTCGGCCTTTGTACCGAGCGAGGCGCGCATGGCCTCGGGCACGTCGCCGTCCGTTTCAAAGCAGCAAGGCCCGATGCACGGCCCGATTGCGGCGCGCACGTTGCGCGGATCGGTGCCGAATTCCGCGCGCAGCATCCGCACGGCCTCGGCGGCGATGCCGCCCGCCGTCCCGCGCCAGCCAGCATGGACTGCCGCGACGGCGTGCTTTTGGGGATCGTAGAGCAGCACCGGACAGCAGTCCGCCGTGAAGGCGCACAGCGCAACGCCCGGTTCGTCGGTCACATAGCCGTCGCAGTCCGGAAGGCCGGGCCGCAGCAGTCCACAGCCCCGGTCTTCCCGCCCCACGCGGCGGACGATGGTCGAATGGATCTGGTGCGCGGCGAACACGGTGTCCTCCGGCGCAAAGCCGACGGCCTGCCCCAGAATACGGTAGTTTTCATAGACGTTTTCCGGCGCGTCGCCCCGGCGCACGCCGAGATTCAGCGCGGCGAGCTGCCCCGCGCTCACGCCGCCGAAGCGTGTCGTAAAGGCGTGCGGCACGGGCGCGAGCGTGTCCGCGGTCAGATATTCCAGCGCACCGCGCTGAATTTTATGCAGACTCACTTCTTCTGCGCCGCCGCACGGCGCTGCTGCTGGAGCTTCTTATTCTGCGCGGCCTGCTGCTGGGCGTAGGCCTGCTGCTGCGCCGCGAGGTCCTTGTCGAGGCAGCAGTTCTTGTACTTCTTGCCGGAGCCGCAGGGGCAGGGGTCGTTGCGGCCGACCTGCACCTTTTTGCGGATCGGCTGGCGCTTGACGGTGCCGTCGCCGCCGGCGTTTGCACCGGTCTCCTTGGCGACCTGCTGGCGCTTCGGCTCCTCGTTATTGCGCACGCGGACCACGAACATCCGGCGCACCGTCTCGCGGCGGATTGCGTCGTTCATCTGCTCAAACATCTCGTAGCCCTCGCGCTTGTACTCGACGACCGGGTCGTGCTGGCCCATCGCGCGCAGGCCGATGCCCTGCTTGAGGTCGTCCATGGCGTCGATCTGCTCCATCCAGTATTCGTCGACCACGCGCAGCAGCACGACGCGCTCGACCTCGCGCATGACCTTCGGCGTGATCTCGGCCTCGCGGCGGTCGTAGGTCGCGCGCGCAAGGCGCAGGAAGGTCTCGGTCAGTTCCTTCTTCGTGGCGGAGTTGACGTCGATCGGCGGCAGCTCCTCGGCCTTGAAGTAGGCCGGGACGAATTCCTTCAGCAGCTCGTCCAGCTGCGACGGCTCGGACAGATAGTCGTTCTCGCCGAGCACGGCGGCCACTTCGCTCTGCACGACGTATTCCAGCATGGACTGGATATTCTCGCGCATGTCCTCCCCGTCGAGCACGCGGCGGCGCTCGTCGTAGATGATCGTGCGCTGCGTGTTCATGACGTTGTCGTATTCGAGCACGTTCTTGCGGCGCTGGAAGTTGATGGACTCGACCTTCTCCTGCGCGCGCTCAATGGCGCCGGAGAGGATCTTCTGGTCGATCGGCGTATCCTCGTCGATGCCGAGCGAGGTCATCAGGCCGGACACGCGCTCGGAGCCGAACAGGCGCATGACGTCGTCCTCCAGCGAGAGATAGAAGCGCGTCTCGCCGGGGTCGCCCTGACGGCCGGAACGGCCGCGCAGCTGGTTGTCGATCCGGCGCGACTCGTGGCGCTCGGTGCCGATGATGAACAGGCCGCCCGCCGCGCGGACCTTCTCCGCCTCTGCGTCGGTGACCGCCTTGTAACGGGCATATGCCGCCTGATACTGCTCCCGCGCGTCGAGGATGGCCGGGTCCTCCGTCTCGGCGTAGGAGGTGCACTCGGCGATCAGCAGCTCGTCCATGCCCTTCTTGCGCAGCTCGTTTTTGGCCAGGAACTCCGCGTTGCCGCCGAGCACGATATCCGTGCCGCGGCCCGCCATGTTCGTGGCGATCGTCACCGCGCCGAGCTTGCCGGCCTGCGCGACGATTTCCGCCTCTTTTTCGTGGAACTTCGCGTTCAGAACGTTGTGCGCGATGCCGGTTTTCTTCAGCATCTTCGACAGCAGCTCGGATTTTTCAATGGAGATTGTGCCGACTAGCACCGGCTGGCCCTTTGCGTGGCACTCCTCAATCTGCCGGATGACGGCGCGGAACTTGCCGGCCTCGGTCTTGTAGACAACGTCCGGGTCGTCCTGCCGGATGACGGGCTTGTTTGTCGGCACCTCGACGACGTCGAGCGAGTAGATCGTGCCGAACTCCTCCTCCTCCGTCAGCGCCGTACCGGTCATGCCGGACAGCTTCGTGTACAGGCGGAAGAAGTTCTGGAACGTGATGGTCGCGAGCGTCTTGGACTCGCTTGCAACCTGTACGCCCTCCTTGGCCTCGATGGCCTGATGCAGGCCCTCGTTGTAGCGGCGGCCGTACATCAGGCGGCCCGTGAACTCGTCGACAATGATGACCTGTCCGTCCTTGACGACGTAGTCGGTATCGCGCTTCATGATGCCGCGCGCGCGCATGGCCTGATTGACGTGGTGGGAGATCGTCGCGTTCTCGGGGTCGGCGAGGTTTTCAAGCCCGAAGAACTCCTCCGCCTTTTTGATGCCGCGCGCCGTCAGCGTGCAGGAGCGGGCCTTCTCGTCCACGACGTAGTCACAGTCATAGTCGTCCGTCTCCTCTTTTTCATCCGTCGATGCAAAGACCTGCTTCGACATGCGTGCGACGAGCTGGTCGGCCTTCTGATACAGATCAGACGACTCCTCGCCCTTGCCGGAGATAATCAGCGGCGTGCGCGCCTCGTCGACGAGAATCGAGTCGACCTCGTCCACAATCGCAAAGTTGTGCC
>CAZYZQ010000106.1:0-6558 GCA_964652075.1 uncultured Oscillospiraceae bacterium | reverse complement strand
AGTTGGTGGTGCAGGAGGCGTTGGAGACGAAGGTCATGTCGGGGGTGTACTTGTCGAGGTTGACGCCGCAGACAAACATCGGGGTGTCGTCCTTGGACGGAGCGGACATAACAACCTTCTTGGCGCCGGCGTCGATGTGCGCCTGGCTCTTCTCCTTGGTCAGGTTGATGCCGGTGGCCTCAACGATATACTCAGCGCCGACGGAAGCCCACGGAATGTTGTGCGCGTCCATCTCTGCGAAGACCTGAACCTTCTTGCCGTTGATGGTGATAGAGTTGTCGTCATACTCGATCGTGCCGTCGAACAGGCCATGCATGGTGTCATAGCGCATCATGTATGCCATGTAGTCCGGGGTCATGAACGGGTCGTTCAGGCCGACGAACTCGATGTCGTCCTTGTTGATGCCGGCGCGGAAGACGAGTCTGCCGATACGGCCGAAACCATTGATGCCAACTTTGATTGCCATTTTTGTTTTCCTCCAATCATATTTGCGCCGCCTTCCGGCGTGCGCGCCATAGGTAGGATGGGCAGTTTTTGCCGTTTCATACCTATTTCTTGAATTATCACCATTATATAGCTTTTTTGCGCCGTTGTCCATATCTATTTTTGATAAAATGCAGCTTTTCCGGCCGGGTTTTTCTTACATATCGCTAAAACTTTACCGGATGCTCCCTTACAGGCTTGCCTTTGGCCGTCCGGCGGGATAAAATAAGGGAAATTGGGAGGGGACTTATATGTGGAATCTCCGTCCGGCCAGGCCGTCCGACACCGCCGCGATGCTTGCAATCTATGCGCCGTTTATCCGGCGCACGACTGTGACGTTTGAATACGAGGTGCCGTCCGAGGCCGATTTTGCACAGCGGGTGGCACAGACGCAGCGCGCCTATCCATGGCTTGTCTGCGAACGCGACGGCATCGTTGTAGGATATGCGTATCTGGCAAGGCTGTTTGAGCGCGCGGCGTTTTCCTGGGTCGCCGAGCCGTCCGTCTATCTGGCGCCGGATGCACGCGGGCATGGCGTCGGATCTGCACTGTATGCGGCGCTCGAGGCGCTTGCTGTGCAGATGGGCATCTGCAAGCTCTACTCGCTTGTTGCGACGGAGAATACGGGCAGCCTGCGCTTTCACGAGGCGCTTGGCTACCGCCACGCATGGCGGATGGGCAGCTGCGGGTTCAAGCTCGGCCGCTGGGTTGGGCTGGACTGGCTGGAAAAGCAGCTTCTGGACGGCACACCGGGACCGCTTGTCCCCTTCCCCGCGCTCGATCCGGCGCAGGTAGAGGCAACCCTCCGGCGTGCAGCGGAGCGGATCACAGAATAAGGTAAGAAATCGCGGCGGGGCATCCCGCCGCGATGTTGTTTTACCAGCCGAACCCGGAGAAGCCGGAATAGGGATTGACCTGTTCCTGCTGCTCCTGTTGCTGTGTGGTCTCCTCCTGTCTGGGCTTCTCGGTAAAGGTGATGCGCAGATCCTGATACGCGCCGCTGTGGAAGACCTTCATTGTCGTCGTGTCCCCCGCCTTGAAGTGGCGCAGCGCCGCGACGAGGTCGTTATACGACGTGATCTCGTAGTCGCCGAGCTGTGTGATGATATCACCGCGCACCAGCCCGGCCTTCTCGGCGGGCGTGCCCTCCTCCACGGAATAGACGTACACGCCCATTGGCAGGTTGTACGTCTCCGCAGCGCTGGAGGACATGTTCTGCGGAAGGAAGCCCATATACGGCTTATCCTTCACATAGCCGTATTGCAGCAGGTCGTCCACAATCGCCATCGCGTCGTTGATCGGGATGGCAAAGCCGAGGCCCTCGATCTGGCTGCCGGTGTACTTGGCCGTCGTAATGCCGATGACGTTGCCGGACAGGTCAAACAGCGGGCCGCCGGAGTTGCCGCCGTTGATGGCCGCGTCCGTCTGGAGCATATTGATCGGCGCGGAGTCGCTGCTCTCGCTGACCTCACGCTGCGTCGAGCTGATATAGCCCACGGTCAGTGTGTTGGTCAGCTCGCCGAGCGGATTGCCGATCGCGACAACCTGATCGCCGACCGCCAGCGCATCGGAGTCGCCGACCGCAACGACCGGCAGTCCCTGCGCGTCAATTTTGATCAGCGCCACATCGTTATCCGCGTCGTAGCCGACAACGGTTGCATCGTATTCCTTCTTGTCGTAGGCCGTGACGGTCAGCGTCGTCGCGCCTTCGACCACGTGATAGTTTGTCAGAATATAGCCGTCCTGCGTCAGGATGAAGCCCGATCCGGAGCCGGCCGTCGGGGAGACCTGCCCGAAGATGTTCGTCGTCGTGCCCTCCTGCGTGATGATGACGACGGCATTGACATATTTCTCATAGATCTCCGCAGGGGTGAGCTGGGTTGCGCCGTCGTTGCGATCGACGCTGATGGTCGTCGAGACAAACTCGACGTTCTCCGGCTCCTCGTGCGGGGTTTCCGTCTCAGACGGGGACTGCGGCGCGGAGGGCTGCTCGTTTTGCAGCGTCTGTGTGCCGGACTCCTGCTTCAGGTTGTGGTAGAGAATTCCGCCCACGCCGGCCGCGCCGCCAGCGCCGCCGATCAGCGCGCACACCAGCGCAACGGCCACCAGCTTGCCTGCACCGGATTTTTTCTTCTTTTTCGGCTTTTCCGGCATCTGCGGCGGCTCGTGTGCGGAAAACGCCGGGCCTTCCTGCGTAGGCGGGACGGGCGGCAGCGGGGGCTGCGCGCTCACGGGTGCGGTGGGTTCAGGCTGCATATGCGCCTGCGTGACCGGCGCCTGCTGTACAGGCTGCTGTGCGTCCGGCGCCTGTGTGGGAATGCTGTTATACTGCGGATTTTGTTCTTCCGGTTGAAACATCTTGATCGCTCCTTTGGTTTCTCGGTTTCTACGTCACACATCTTAGCCTCGAATTGTGGCAAAACTGTGACGATAGACGGAAGAAATCTTTAACGATTTGGAACAAAAAATTGACTGCGCACATCGCGCACGGCCTGCCGGAGGTCGCGCAGCGTTCCGTCGAACAGCCCCTCCCGATACAGGTCGATCGCCATCAGGCAGAGTACCGGCGTGAGGATCATGCCCGCAATCCCGCCGTAGCACATGCCGACGTAGATACAGCCGATGGACAGCAGGGTCGGCAGGCCGGTCTGGTCGCCGACGATCTTCGGCTCCGCAAACCGGCGGAACAAAAAGCAGGCGAAGCACAGTGCAAACGCCGTCAGCGCAAGGCGCAGGCTGCCCGTGACAAGGCACAGGATCCCCCACGGCACCAGAATGACGCCGCTGCCGAAAATCGGGATAAAATCGAAAATCGTCGCAATCAGCGCCACCAGAATGGCAAACGGCTGGCCGGAGACCAGCAGCGTCACGAGGATTATGCAGAAAATAATGGCCGAAAGGATCAGCTGCGCGCGGAAGTAGCCGCCGAAGGCGGAGCTTGCCGCATGGGCAATCTTTTTCATGTCGCCGCGCAGCTCCAACGGCAGCCGGTCGCGCACCAGAAAGCGGAAGCGTGCGTAGTCCGCCGTCATGAAAAACGATGCAACCACAAAAACCAGCAGCGAAAACAGCGCGTCCACCACACCGGTGGCCATACTGCCTGCGCGCTCCCAGACGCTCGGCGTCCAGCCCTCCAGCGCCCCGGCCAGCCAGGTCACTGCCTTTTCAAACGGGATCTCTCGGCCGATCAGCTGCTCTACACGGCCGCTCAGCGTGGTGAGCGAGAAGATCAGATTGTCGCAGATTGCGCTCCAGTTCTCAGCCAGCGCGCGCACCTCCGCCACAATCTTCATGCACGCGAAGGTCAGGCCGCCCGCCGCGGCCAGCATCACAACCAACACGCAGGCATAGGCCCAGTAGCGGCGGTTGCCGCCGAGCCTGCACAGCCGCCGCACCACCGGGTTCAGCAGCGCCGCCAGCGCCAGCGCCAGCAGGAACGGCACCAGTACGGAGAACAAAATATGCCGCGTCAGATACACAGCCCCCAATACCAGCAGCACCAGCAGCGCGCGCAGGCCGATGCGGGTATAGAGGTCTTTTCTGGATTCATTCATGGGATCACCTGTGTTTCTCTTTCGGGTGGATGGGTTTCCCGGCAGGGCGGGACTTTCTGTGTTTATTATAGCCCGTTTACAGGAAAAGAACAACTCCGGTTCAGGATTTTTCAGGCGGATGCAAAAATCCCGCCGTCTCCGTCGATCGCAGAGGCGGCAGGGGCGTCATGTTATATCCACTTTGTCTTCAAGCGTAGGTTGTTTGCGTCCTCATAGTGCAACTTGCCGTAAAACTGTTCGTGCATGGCGTCGTTCACGGCCTGAAGCTGGATCATGGCACCACCGGCCGCACGCACCCGGCGTTCCAGCTCCTGCATACAGGCGCTGCCAAGACCGCGCCCCTGATAGGGCTTTGCGAGCACAATCTCCACCAGATCATACGCCTCGATATCGTCATACTGCTCCAGATATCCCATTACAAACCCGACAAGTGTCCCGTGGTCTTCCGCCAGAAAGCACAGCGCGTCCTCGCAGCTCCAGACCTGATGAATACGGCGATATGCAGTTCTGTCCGTCCACGCCCCGCCCTCATAGATGTTATAGTATGCGACGTAAAGCGATGCACACGCTGGGATATCCCGTTCCTCCATCTGGCGGTATTGCAGTTCCATCTTGTGTTCTCCTCAGATATGCAGCAGTAGTTTCGCGATCTGAAAATAGATGAGCAGCGAGATCGCATCTACGATGGTCGTAATGAACGGCGAGGCCATGACCGCCGGATCAAAGCCGATGCGGCTGGCCAGCATCGGCAGCGTGCAGCCCACGACCTTTGCGCAGCAGACTGTGAACACCAGCGTCAGGCAGACAACGGTGGCGACCAGCGGCGTGATTGCCGCGTTGTGGAACAGCATCCCGTCGACCAGCATGATCTTTGCAAAGTTGACGACGGCCAGCGAGACCGCGCAGAAAAATGCCACGCGGAACTCCTTCCACACGACGCGAAACACATCGCGCAGCTCGACTTCTTTCAACGACAGCGCGCGGATGACTGTGACCGACGCCTGCGAGCCGCAGTTGCCGCCCGTGTCCATGAGCATCGGGATAAACGCCGTCAGCGCCACGAATGACGACAGCGCCGTCTCAAACGACGAGATGATCATGCCCGTGAACGTCGCCGAGATCATCAGAAGTAGCAGCCACGGCATACGCGACTTCCATGTCTCAAAGACAGACGTGCGCAGATACGGCTTGTCGTTCGGCAGGATAGCGGCCATCTTCTGGATATCCTCCGTGGCCTCGTCCTCCATGACGTCCATCGCGTCATCGAATGTGACGATGCCGACGATGCGGTTTTCCTTATCAACCACCGGCATGGCCGCGAAGTCGTATTTGGAGAACATCTGCGCGACCTCTTCCTTGTCCATGAGCGTCGTGACGGAGATGACGTTCTCCTCCATAATATCCTCAATTTTTGCGTCCTCGTCTGAGAGCAGCAGCATCCGGATGGACACCATGCCGACAAGGATATGGTTCTTCGCCACGTAACAGATATTGATGGTCTCCTTGTCCACGCCCGTGCGGCGGATATGCTTGATCGCGTCCGAGACGAGCATCGCCGGGCGCAGGGAGACGTACTCCGTCGTCATAATGCTGCCCGCGGAGTCCTCCGGGTAGCGCAAAAGCTCGTTGATCGACGTACGCATCTCCGGATCTGCCTGCGCCAGAATCCGGCTGACGACGTTGGCGGGCATCTCCTCTACGATGTCCACCGCGTCGTCCAGATATAATTCGCCGAGCACCTCTTTCAGCTCGTTATCCGAAAACCCCCGAATCAGCAGCTCCTGCGACTCGGGCGGCATTTCGACAAACGTATCCGCCGCCAGTTCCTTCGGCAGCAGACGGAACAGCAGCGGGATCCGCTCCTCCTCCAGATCCTCAAAGAGCGTCGCAATGTCCGCCGCATTCATGGTGGTCAGGATATCGCGCAGGGAGACATATTTCTTGCCGTCCAGCAGCGAGATCACCATTTGCAGCAATGTTTCCTGTGCATTTGTCATATGAATCTTCCTCCTGTTCTGTTAGGAGGCGCCGGGTACGGTGCACACGGCCGCCCGGCGCGCTCCCGTACTTCGGCCAACAGCTGTACCACCTGCGTCCATGCTTCTTCCCCCTTTCCCGGCAAATTCATTTTGGTCTTCCCGTTTATAGTATGCCACAAAGGGCGGTTTGTCAACGAAAATTTGCGCCTCCGCCGCCACGTACACGGGCAAAAACCCTTCAGGCGAAACCGCCTGAAGGGCCTTGTTTTATTGCAGTCCCGGCGCCTTTTCCATCTGTTCGCCCCGGGACAGCTCCCGATACGTCCGGGCAATCACCGCCGCCGCGATCAGGAAGGTCAGAACATCCGAAACCGGCATGGAATACAGCACGCCGTCCAGCCCAAAGAAGCGCGGGAGCAGCAGCGCAAACCCCACGCCGAACACCACCTCGCGCACCAAGGAAATGGCGGTGGAGGCCAGCGCCTTGCCGAGCGATTGCAGGAAGATGAACGTCCGCGTGTTCACGGTGGCGAAGATCATCA
>CAZYZQ010000105.1:0-6590 GCA_964652075.1 uncultured Oscillospiraceae bacterium | reverse complement strand
CTCGGCGCCCGTCTTCTTCATCCGGGAGGCCAGCTCGCCGACGGCGATCTCATCCGGGATTTTGACGGTCAGCGGGGCCTTCTTGGCGATTTCCAGCTGGAGCCGGCGCATCTTCTCCTGCTCCTCGTTGCGGGACTTGCTGCCCTGGAAGCCCTTGCGGCGGTTCTGATTGCCGCCCTTGCCCTTGTTGGACTTCACGCGCTGCTTGCCGCCGACGGTGTCGGCCACGCGCTCGGAGACGAGCTTGTCGACGTGGTCGTCGAAGCGGGCGGCGTTGACCGTGGCCGCCGACGTGTCGACGACGCGGCGCTCGCGCTTGCGCTGCGGCTCAGGCTGCTTCTGCTGCTTGGGCTGCGCCTGCTGCTGGGGCTGGGACGGCTGCTGCGGGGCCTGCGCCTGCTGCGGCTTTTTCTGGTTCTGGGCCGGGGCAGCGGGGGCCTCGCCGGCGGCCTGCCTGGGGGCAGGCTCGGGCGCGATCAGCTGCTCGGGCCGGTCGGGCGTCTTCGCGCGCTGCGCCTCGAGCGCGGCGGCGAGGTCGTCGACCTGATGGCGCTGCGAGATCACGTCGAACAGGACGTTGAGCTGCTGCTCCTCGAGCACCTGCATATTGTTCTTCGGCTTTTCAAAGTACTGCTCTACAAGGGCCATAACGTCCTTGACCGGCAGGTCGAGGTCCTTTGCGACCTCACGAATGCGATATTTGACAAGCGTACTCATATAGCCACCTCCGTATAACTATAGGTTGCAGGGAAGCCCTGCGTCATTTCCGTTTCTTGGCCGCGCGGCGCACGCGGCGCTCCAGCTCCGCCAGAATGGCGGCGTCGGCGTCCACAGCCCTTGCCAGCGCGAGCGCGAGGCCCGCGTCGGTCATGGCGGCCGCGGCACAGACGGGCCGCCCCACGGCCTCGCCCAGCTCCGCGCGGGTGGCGGGGAGCGTCAGGATCGGCGGGTTGCCGTCCCTTGACAGCCGGGAGAGTCGTTCGGCGGAAGCCGGGGCAATGTCGGATGCGAGCACCAGAAGCCGTGCGCGTCCCGCGTGGACGGCGGCAGCCAGCTGCTCCTCGCCGAGGGCGAGGCGCCCGGCCTTCCGGCTGAGTGCGAGATAGCCCAGCGCCTTATTCTGCGTCATGGGCCGCGCCCTCCATCGCCAGCTCGAGCGCGTCGTAGACCTCCGGCGGGATCTCCACGCCGAGGTTGCGCGCAAGCGCCTTCGTTTTACGCGCCTTTTTCAGGCACGCGGGGTCGGGGCAGACGTACGCGCCGCGCCCCGGGGCCTTGCCCTTTGTGTCGAGCGAGATCTCGCCCGCGGGCGAGCGCACGACGCGCACCAGCTCCCGCTTCGGCTTCGATGCGCGGCAGCCCACGCACTGGCGCAATGGGATGGATTTTGCCATTGGGGGCCTCCTTCCGCGCTCAGGCTTCGTCCGGCGCTTCTGCTTCCGGCGCTTCGTCCGGTTCTTCGAGCAGCGTCTCCGGCTCGTCCGCCGCCTCGGCGGCGGCCTGGTCGGCCTGCTCGAGCGCCTGCTTCTGCGAGAGCGGCTTGATGTCGATCTTGTAGCCGGTCAGGCGGGCGGCGAGGCGGGCGTTCTGGCCCTCCTTGCCGATGGCCAGCGAGAGCTGGTCGTCCGGCACGATGACGCGGCAGGACTTGCCCTCCGGCAGCAGCGTGACGCACACAACGTCGGCGGGGGAGAGGGCGGAGGCGACGTACTTCGCCGGGTCCTCGGCCCAGACGACGATGTCCATCTTCTCGCCGTGCAGCTCGTCGACAATCGCGCCGACGCGGCCGCCGTGCGGGCCGACGCACGCGCCCACCGGATCGACATTCTCCTCGGTTGCGCAGACGGCGATCTTCGTGCGGGAGCCTGCCTCACGGGCGACGGATTTGACCTCCACCGCGCCGCTGGCGATCTCGGGCACGTTCATCTCGAACAGCCGCCGCACAAGGCCCGGATGCGTCCGGGAGACGATGACCTGCGGCCCGCGGCTCGAGCGGCGCACCTCGGCGACATAGACGCGGATCATGTCGCCCTCCTTGTACTGCTCGCCGTGGATCTGGTCGGACGTGGACAGCCACGCCTCCGTGGCGTCGCTGCTCTGGCCGATGCGGATGGTCATGTCGCCGTTCATCTCCACGCGCAGCACGGTGCCGGTTAAAAGCTCGTGCTCCTTGGAGGAGAAGCTGTCGAAGATCATGCCGCGCTCGGCCTCGCGGATGCCCTGAATGATGACCTGCTTGGCCGTCTGGGCGGCGACGCGGCCGAAGGCCTGCGTCTCGATGTGAACATTGACCAGGTCGCCGTAGTCGCAGCTCGGCTCGATCTGCCGGGCAACGTCGATGGCGACCTCGGTGTCGGGCGAGATGACCTCGTCGACGACCTCTTTCTGGGCGTACATGTGCATGCCATCCTCGTCGATGCGGACGAAGACGTTGCCGGTGTAGCCGCGCTTGTCCTTGCGTGATTTATAGGCGGCGGTCAGGGCGTTGGAGATCTTTTCAATCATATAGTCCTGCGGGATGCCGCGCTCTTTTTCCAGCTGCGCAAGTGCAGCGTAGATCTCATTCATCTTTTTCTGAAACCTTCTTCCCTAAAATTCCACGCGCAGCCGCACAAGTGCGACCTCGCTTTTTTCCAGTGTGATCCGTTCGCCGCCGCACTCGACGGTGACGCGGCCGTCCTCGTAGCCGGCGAGGGTGCCCGCCAGCTCCTTCTGCCCGGCGCGCGGGCGGTAGAGCCGCACAAGCACGGGGGAGCCGAGAAAACGTGCAAAGTCGGACGGGCGCTTCAAAACGCGTTCCAGACCGGCCGAGCAGACCTCAAAGCTGTAGCTGTCCGGGATGGGGTCGGCCTCGTCCAGAATGGGGTCCATGGCGCGTGAGACGGCCTCGCAGTCGAGAATGTCCACGCCGCCCTCCTTATCAAGGTAGAGCCGCAGGTACCACTGCCCGCCCTCGCGGACGTATTCCACATCCCACAGCTCGCATCCGTGCGCGGCCACAACCGGTTCGGCAAGCTGCCGCACACGGTCGGCGATCTTCATAAAAATTCCCCCAATTCAACAAGAAAGAGTGGGGAAATTCCCCACTCTCAGTCAAGCCTACTCTAAAACTATGACAAGTATAGCACTTTGCATCCCAAAATGCAAGGGGCTTTTGCACAGTTTTTGGAAAAAGCAGAATATTTTTTCGGGTGTATGTGTCTGGCTGTCCGGTAAGATCGGCAAGCCTTTGCACGAGCTTCCCACAGAACGCTCCCCCGTGACCTCCCCGGAGGGGGGAGGTGGCACGGGCGAGAGCCCGTGACGGAAGGGGGGAAAACCTTGCGCGAGAAAGATGTTACGAATTTTCCGAGAAATTTCTGTTTCAAAAATCTCTGCCGCATCCCCTTTCACACCCCCGCCTGAAGATGTGGGGTGTGAGAGGTTTCCTCCGCGCGGTGCCGCCTTACGCGGCCATGCCGTTTGCCTGCTCGTAGGATTCGATGTACGCCGTCAGGCCGCGGTAGAGGCCGGTGGCGATCTGGGTCTGGTATTCGTCCGTCGTCATCCGCGCACACTCGACAACGTTGGACAAAAAGCCGATCTCCGCCAGCGCGGCGGGCATGATCGTGTGGTGGATGACGGTGTAGTCCGCCGTCTTGACGCCCCGGCTCTCGGCGCCGGTGTGGGCGACGAGGTAGCCCTGCACGCTCTGCGCCAGCGCGCGGCTCTCGGCGTCGGAGCGCGACCAGTGGTAAGTCTCGATGCCGGAGACGGACGGCGTGTCACAGCTGTTGACGTGGATGCTCAGGAACACGTCCGCCCACGAAAGATTTGCAAAGCGCACGCGGTCGGACAGCGAGACGTAGCGGTCGTCCGTGCGCGTGTAGACGACGGTGTAGCCGTCGGCCTCGAGCATCTGCCCAAGGCGCAGCGTCACGGCGAGCGTGATGTCCTTTTCCTGAATGTTCTGGTAGAGCGTGCCCGGGTCGCGGCCGCCGTGGCCGGCGTCAAGGCAGATGATCGTCTGCCCGTCGTCCACAAAGCTGCGGTCGAGCAGGTTGATGGCGTAGATATCGTCCGGCACCTCGATCGGCGTCGAGAGCCACGGGCCGAGCGGAACAAAGCCGCTGCCTTCCGGCGCCGTTCCGGGATCGTCCGGCGTTGGCGGATCGATGGGCGGCTCGTCCACCGGCGGCTCCTCTTCGGCAGGCGGGTCTGTCTGGATATCGGGGGCTTGCGGCTCCTCCTCGATCGGCGGCTGCGCCGCCAGCGGTTCGACCGGGATATAGACCACGCCGTCTTCCTGCGTCACGGTCAGCTCCTCCGGCGCGACGCCGTCGCACAGGTCGAGCACGACGCGCACCACGCGCGCGTAGCCGTAGTCGCCGGTGTCGTACTGGCTGTAGCGCACGCGCGCAATCTGCGCGCCGTCCACGGGGAGCATGCCGCCGCCGGTCGGGATCACGGCGCCGGGCAGGTCGAACACCAGCCGCCCCGGCAGTGAGAACTGCACCGGGGCCGTTTCGCCGCAGGAGAACACGAGCGCGCCGTCCGTCAGGACGGGCTCCGCGATCTGCGCGGCGTCCGGGCGCGCGGTCTGGATGTCCACATTATATGTTGCGGCGTCCCAGGAGACGGCGCGGCCGAGCTGCTCGGTCACGAAGCGCACCGGCACCATCGTCCGGCTCACGCCCTCATAGCGGATCAGGATGGCCGGGACGCCGCCCGGCAGACGCGCCGTCTGGCCGTCCACGGTTGCCGTCTCGCTGCCGATGGGCAGCAGGAGCTCATGGCCGTCGAGCGAGATGGTGACGGTCTGCGTCTCCTGCTCCCAGCCGACGGTCGCGCCGAGCTTTTCGCTGATGACGCGGATGGGCACCATGGTGCAGTTGTTCGCGAGGAAGGCCGGAACGTCCGTCTGGAGCGGCACGCCGTCGCACGAGAGCGTCACGCGCGTGGCGCTCTGCGTCGTATAGCTGCCGCCCGGGCCGCTGACGGGGATCTGCACCGTCGCGGCGCCGGCAAAGCAACACAGCGCCGCGAGGACGGCGACTGTCAAAAACAGGAGAAAAATGCGCTTCATGGGAACACCTCCGGGGGATTTATGTCAACGAGGACAGTATAGCATGTTTTTTCTGCCATGTCCAGTGAAAAATGACAAAAAGTTACAAAAAGTTACAAATTGGAAAAACACCAGCTGCCGGCAGCGGCGAAATGCGCGAGCTTCCCCCTTCCAAAACGGCGGAAATGGTGCTATAATGGTGGAAACTTTGAAGGGAGCCGCCCACTCGGCGGCCTGGAGGCAACTATGAAAAAAATCCTGGTGGCGATGACGACGCCGTTTATCCTGGCGCTGGCCGCGTTGGGCGGTATGTTCACCCGGCAGCGCGAGATAGCCGAGGGCTTCGACGCGGCGGGGCTGGCGGTGCCGTACGCAGGGCGCTGGGCGCTGATTGTCATCGGCGTGCTGGCCGTCGTGCTGGCCGTGCTCAAGGCGGTGCTGCAAACGCCGCGCCCCGGCTATGCGGAGAATTTCGGCCGCGGCGGCGGGGTGCCGGCCGTGATTGCGGGCGCGCTCGTGGCGGTGGGCTGCGCAATGCAGATCCCCGCGTATCAGGGGCGGACGCTGTATCTGGCCCTCTATGTGTTCGGCGTGGCCGCGGGGCTGTGTCTGGCTGTGATCGGCGTGGCGTGGATGCAGAAAAAGCAGCCGTTCGGGGCGCTGCATGTGCTCCCGACGCTGTTCGTGCTGCTGCTGCTCATCTCGCGCTTCCGGGGCTGGAGCCAGGACCCGGTGATTGCGGACTACTGCTACAGCCTGTTCGCGGCGATCTGCTCGATGATCGCGCTTTTGCATCTGGCGGGCTTCTGCTTCGGCGCGGGCAAGCGGCGCATGGCGGTGTGCTGGAACCTGCTGGCGGTCTATTTCTGCCCGCTGGCGATGCCGGGCGCGGCGGCGGCCGACGTCGTGCTGCTTGGCGGACTGTTCCTGTTCCACTTGCAGGCGAGCGTCCAGCTGCTCTGGCCCGACCGGGAGAGCGCGGCGTAAATCCGACGGCAAACAGGCTGCTGCACGCGCGGCAGCCTGTTTTTTCGCAGAATTTGGGCAAAAGGAATTGATTTTTCCCAAGAGTTTTCTGCAATTTGTGGAGGATTGTTGTTGCATTTTGCCGCGCTGCGCGCTACAATAAGAAAACAAACCCAAGCACACTACTGTGATAAAGGATCACTTCAGGAGGTTATCATCCATGAGCTATGAAATGAACGCCGTCATGTACTACGAGAAGGACTGTGACATCAACGTCCTGAACGGCAAGAAGATCGCCATCATCGGCTACGGCTCGCAGGGCCATGCCCATGCGCAGAACCTGCGTGACTCCGGCTGCGACGTCATCGTCGGCCTGCGCCACGGCAAGTCCTGGGACAAGGCTGTGAAAGACGGCTTCGAGGTCTACTCCGTCGCCGAGGCCACCCAGAAGGCCGACATCATCATGATCCTCGTCAACGACGAGCGTGCCGCCGATATCTATAAGGAGTCCATCGGCCCGAACCTGTCTGCAGGCAAGGCCATCGCCTTCGCCCACGGCTTCAACATCCGGTATCAGCAG
>CAZYZQ010000104.1:0-6832 GCA_964652075.1 uncultured Oscillospiraceae bacterium | reverse complement strand
GAAGCTGCCGGACTTTTCTCCCGGCGTCTTTGTCATTGCCGCTGTCGATCAGGCAAACGTCCTGCTCATTCAGTTTTACCAGCCCAATCTTGGCTGGACTTTGGATGTAGTAGCTCCGCTCCGAAACTTGAATCAGTTCATACATGATGATAGTCCCCCTTTAGTGACTTGTATAGAAGATCGTGTTATAGACCGCGCACTCGCTCTCGGACAAATTCTGATAAGCATGGGACATATCGGCCCGGAAACGGACGGCCTGCCGCTCGCCTACATCAACCGTTTTGTCACCCATGGCAAGCCGCAGCGTCCCACGCAGGACAAAAATATGTTCCTCCACACCGTCGTTGTGCTTGCTTGATGAATGACGGCACCCTGGGTCAAACTCGATGTAGAAGGTTTCCACGCTCCGCACCGGGTCATAGGTGAACAGCGGATAGGCCCGCATTTTGCCGCCGTCCCCCAAGATCACATTGGCCTGATCCGGGCCGACGATGGTGTATTCCGCCCGCTGGCCCTCCAGGAAGAAGGACAGCGGCGTTTTCAGCCCGGTAGCGATTTTCCAGAGCGTCGTAACAGTCGGAATGGACTGGCCACGCTCAATCTGGCCCAACATGGGCTTGCTGACCCCGGTCATGGCCGAAACATCGTCCAAAGACAATGCGCGTGCTTTGCGGAGCGTTTTCAGTCTTTCGCCAATTTTCAGATTCATCGATTCCATTTTTACCCACCGCCTGTACGTTTTTGTGTTCTTTTGTAAAATATAACATATTCAGGAGCGAAAGTCAACGAAATATAGTCGCTTGCCCTCTCCTCCAACGGAACAAAAATAAACCGGACATCGCTTCCATACGATGCCCGGTTTCTGGAGTCCAGAATGCCGCTGCGGGATTATTTGATTAAAAGCACCGCATCCGCCGTTGCCGTCAGTTCAAAGTCCGCGGTGGCAATATACAGATGGTTCGCCTGAAGCGTGCCGCCCTTTGCGACTGCGGTTCCCGCCGTTGTGTCTGACACTGCCGCTGCACTGATCATGGCAGTGCCGGAAACCATCAGAATCTGCGCGTTGGCGGGAACGGCATAGGTCTGCCCGCTTGCGAGATTCACCGTCTCATACGCAGAGACTGCCGCGTTCGGAATGGTCGGCGCCGTCAGCTTGGCGGTAAAGGCGGAGATATGCCCCTTCAGCGTGTTCTCCAGACTGGTACCCGCCGTCTGTCCATATTGCTCAGCGGCAGTCATGATTTCCGTCTTAAAATTCTGATTGAGATAACTCAGCGTCACCATCGGATCCTCCGCGGGCGCGCCCTGTGTCATGACGGCCAGCCCGCAGAGCAGCGCGACGGCCAGCACGACAGTTGCTAAAATGATCCAGCGTTTCTTTCTCATAGGTCTGGTTCCTTTCCGGAATGCAGGTGTGTACGATTCTGATTTGATTATACCCTATCCCCGGCCATTATGCAAGCCAAAACTGACTGCGATAGCCGAGTCAACACGGTTCATGAGATCCGCGTCGATGTGTCCCATATGCTCCCGCAGGCGCCGCTTGTCGATCGTACGGATCTGTTCGAGCAGGACGACCGAGTCCTTCGTCAGCCCCACATCATGCCCCGCCAGCGCAATATGGGTCGGCAGGCGGTTCTTGCCGGTCTGACTTGTGATAGCGGCCGCGATGACCGTCGGTGAATAGCGGTTTCCGGTGTCGTTCTGCACGATCAGAACCGGTCTGGTTCCGCCCTGCTCCGACCCGACCACCGGGCTGAGGTCGGCATAGTAGATGTCTCCCCGTTTGACGTTTGTATCCATTCAGGCTTCACTCTCCGTGGAAAATTCGCCGGGAAAGCGTCCTCTTTCCCTGACGAGAATAGTTTCCCACGCAGCTGCCGAATTTATACAGCGGAAAAGCTCCCACGCCATTCTATGCAAAGCTGCCGCCGTCGTACACGCCGAGCTGATCAAGATATTCTACCTTCCGGCCGTCCTCCCAATAGATGCGCGGCACGCGCTTGCTGATCGAGCAGAGCAGCTCATAGCTGATGGTTCCGCCAAGCCGCGCCATATCGTCCCAGGTGTTTTCCGCACCGCCGTCCACACCGACCAGCGTCAGCTGGTCACCGATCTGCACGCCGGGCAGGTCTGTAATATCAACCATGCACATATCCATGCAGATCCGGCCGACCTGCGGGACCTGCCTGCCCTCCCACAGGAAGCGGACGCGGCCCGAGAGGCTGCGCAGCAGCCCGTCGGCATAACCGATGGGCAGGACGGCAATCGTCCGCTCCATGGGCGTCTCGTAGATCCGACCATAGCTGATTGTTGTCTTTGCCGGAACCTGCCGGATCTGCGACACGCTGGTGCGCAGGCTCATGAGCGGTTTCAGGTCCAGCATCCCAGCCAGCTCCTCCGACGGTGCCAATCCATAGGTCGCAATGCCGGGGCGAACCATATCCATTGCGTATTCCGGATAGAGCAGCGTTGCGCCACTGTTTGCACAGTGGCGGATGCGGAGCTGAACGCCGTTGTCTGCCAGCTGTTGCAGGAGTGTGGTAAAGCGCGCATACTGAAGTCTGGTAAACGCCACATCCTCCTCTGCGCGGCTGTCCGCCACTGCAAAGTGTGTGAACGCGCCTTCCACGTCCAGATGCGGCTGCTTTGCAACCTCCAAAAGCTCTGGAAGCGTCTGCGGACGGTCATAAGCAAAAAAGCCGAGACGTGTCATGCCTGTGTCGAGCTTGAGATGTACAGTCAGACGCGCCTTTCCACCCGCCAGCTCGTGTTCCAGCTGGCGCGCATACTCCAAAGAGCCGACCTCCTGCGCAATGCCGTTTTCCGCCATAATCCCCGCAAACTTGCAGGGTGTGTAGCCCAGAATCAGCACAGGCAGCGAAATCTTCGCGTTCCGCAGCTGCATGGCCTCCTCCAGATTGGAGACTGCCAGATAGTCCGCGCCGAGCTTTTCCAGATGGCGGGCAACCGGCACCGCGCCGTGGCCGTAGGCATCCGCCTTGACGACGCCGAGAAAGCGGCAGCCGGCCGGAAGCCGGCTGCGCAGTATCTGATAATTGTGGGTCAGATGATCCAGCGAGATCTCGGCCCATGTCCTTCGCAACGCTTGCATGGTATCCCTTCCTATTTTTGCAGTTGAAAATCCGTCAGTTCCAGCGTCAGCACAACCCGGCCATCCTGTGAGATTTCGCCGTGAACCGGCACGCCGTCCTCCAGCCAGAGCTGGACGGTATAGATTGCAGTCCCCGCCTCGAGCGTATAGGTCACAAGCGTCCTGTCGCCGTCTTTTCCAGCGGAATCGATGTAGCCGCCGGAAATTGCCTGACAGAGCAGCGCAGGTGCGAGTGCCGCAGGCGCCGCGTCCTCCCGGAGCGGGAGCACCAGCGACACCCCGTCATAGCTGACCTCAAGGTCGCTGCCGCGCACCGTCCCGGTAATGCCCGAGATGGTGTCGGGCGCTGTCACTGAAAATGTCACATCTTCCCCGTTATAAACGCAATCCATCGACGCGGAGAAGACGGCTTCGCCGTCGTCCGCCGTCGTCTCAGCCGAGAAGCTGCACCCTCCGGCCTCCAGGACGCCGGTTCGCAGCGTCAGCCCCGCCTGCACGTTCTCGTTGTTCTTCCCGCTGCATCCCGTCAGAAACAGGAGCAGCAGCAGCATTGGTACAGCAGTTTTTCGCCGCTGCAACCGAAACTCCTCCTTACAGTGCCTGCAACACCGCAGGCAGCGCGGCAATCAGATCGGAGGGCAACAGGCTGATTTCACCGAGCGTCCGGGCGCATTGATCGCCCGCGGCCCCGTGCAGCCACGCCCCCGCAGCCGCCGCCAATACGGGCGGCGCGCCCTGCCCGAGCAGCGCAGCGATAACGCCCGAAAGCACATCCCCGCTGCCGCCCACAGCCATGCCGGGGTTGCCAGTGGTGTTGAGATAACAGGCTCCTCCGTCGGTCACAACCGTCCGGTGCCCCTTCCGGAGCACCGTGCAGTGCAGCCGACGGGCGAGCAGCTTTGACTGCCCGATCCGGTCCGGCCCCTCTCCGCCGCCGAGCCGCGCGAACTCGCCGTCGTGGGGCGTTACAACCAGCGGACATGCCCGCACTGTATCTATATGCCCGGCCAGCGCCGTTATGCCGTCTGCATCAAGCAGAACCGGAATTTTGCTCTGTCGCAGCACCTCACAGACAAGCGCGTCCGTCTCCGCACTGCGGCCAAGGCCCGGCCCCAGCACGCAGGCGTCACACTGCGCAAGGCGGCGGGATATCTCCGGCAGCGCCGCCATGGCAAGCGTCCCGTCCGCCGTCTCCGGCAGCGGAAACACAACCGCCTCATCCAGCTTCGCCGCGAGAATCGGATAGACGCCCGCCGGGACGCCGAGGAACACCAGCCCCGCGCCGGTGCGCAGCGCCGCGCGCGCGCAGAGCGCAGCGGCGCCTGTAAAGCCCCGACTGCCGCAAAGCAGCAGCAGCTTGCCGAACATCCCTTTATGCGCTTCGCGCGGGCGCTTTGGCAGAAGCGATCGTACCAGCGCCGCATCCGTCAGCTCTGCGACATACGGCTGTGTATCCTGCGCCGCCAGCGGCACGCCGATGTCCACGGCAAACACTTCTCCCGCGTATTCCAGCCCCGGCGCAACGTACAGCCCGGGCTTACCCTGGCTGAAGGTCACCGTGCAATCCGCGCGGACTGCCACCCCCGGCGCTTCCCCCGTGTCACTCAGGATTCCGCTTGCAATATCACACGCAATGACATACGCGCCGCTCTCATTGATAAGCGCCGCCGCAACAGCGGAATCACCGCGCAGCGCGCCGTTTAGACCAATGCCGAACATAGCGTCGATCGCCACGTCCGCCGCTTGCAGCGCCTGCCGCGCCGTGTCCTCGGAAAACGGCAAAATCTCGCCGCCCGCGGCTTGTAAGCGCCGTTCCATAAGCGCCGTATCCGGCGTCATTTTTTCGCGCCGTCCGACAAGAAAGCACGAAACCGTATAGCCCTGCTCAAGCAGAAACCGCGCGCTGGCCACGCCGTCGCCGCCGTTATTCCCGCTGCCGCAGAATATACAGGCCGTGCCGCCCGCGGACAGATGGCGCCGGGCCTCTGCGGCCACATGGCGCGCCGCGTTCTCCATGAGCACATCGGACGGCACACCCAGCTTCTCAATGGCGTACGCATCCATGGCCTTCATAGCCGCCGCCGTCGAGATCCTCATGACTGGGACACCTGCGTCGTGCCGTGCTCCGTGCGGATCTTGTCCTTCAGGTAGGCGGAAAACGCCTCGTACATCCGGTCGGAGGGCTGTAAAATCGCGCAGACGGTCTTGCCCGTGTCAGAACCGGAGAACACCACGAACCAGCGGCAAGAAGCCGATGCGGACTCCGAATAGTCCACCGTGCGGACAAAGGAGAACCGCTCCCGAATGTGGTCATAGGCCGGCATACACGGCGCCATGACCTGCACCTTCGCCATATTCGTCGAAAGCAGCTTTGTGCGCTTGCGCTGGTCGATAATCCGATAGACGACAAAATCGCCGTTGAAGAACGTGTATTCATACTCCACATTCTGCGCCTTGTAGAGAAAATAGGCCGCCACCACCGCAACCGCCGTGATAATATAGCAGTATTGCGGAGAAATCAGCCAGGATGTTGCCGCCAGCGCCACCGCGACTGCAATCGCCAGCACCCGGATCAGATAGTTTTTTGCGGTCTTCTTCCGCTTGACAAGCTGTTCCACATAAAATTCCTTCTGCATAAGGCATCCTCCCCGGAAAAAACTCATGCATATTATAGTGGAAGTCCAAAGAGAAGTCAAATTTTTGTTGCAACCGGAAAAAAGATGTGATAGAATCCATGTAATCAGAAAATCTGCAATGACCGGGTTGTCTGACGCCGCAAATGGCTCCAAAGAGAGGATGGGAGGCTGTGATCCATCCGGGCCATGGCGAAGGGCCTTCCCCCGCGAGCTGCGCGCCTGAACTTTGAGTAGGGCTCGCCGGTTGACGCCGTTATCCGTCCTGAGTGCGCCGTTCGGCGAATTGCGGGTGGTACCGCGGAAGCATGACTTTCGTCCCCTCTTCGGGATGGGAGTCTCTTTTTATGTCTGAATCTCTTTGAAAGGAAGAACAATCATATGAAGGAACAACTCGAATCGATCCGCGCCCGGGCGCTTGCGGCGCTTGACGCGGCGAAGGACGCGCAGCAGCTCGAGTCGCTGCGCGTCAACCTGCTCGGCAAGAAGGGCGAGCTGACCGCCGTACTGAAGCAGATGGGAAAGCTCTCGGCTGAGGAGCGCCCCGTGATCGGTCAGGTTGCCAACAACATCCGCGCCGCCATCGAGGAGAAGCTTGAGGAGCGGAAATCGGCGCTGCATGCGCTGGCGCTTGAGGCAAAGCTGAAGTCTGAGGCCATCGACGTCACTATCCCCGGTGAATCGCACGAGATCGGCCATCGCCATCCGATGTATATCGCGCTCGATGAGATCAAAAACATCTTCATCGGCATGGGCTTTACGGTGCTCGACGGCCCGGAAATTGAATTTTCGGAGCTGAACTTCGACCGCCTGAACGCCGGCGAGGGCCATCCCTCCCGCGACTGGTCCGATACCTTCTACTTTGACCGCGACGAGCGCGTGATGCTCCGCTCCCAGACCAGCCCCATGCAGGTGCGCGCGATGGACAGCATGGAGCTGCCGATCCGCATCATCGCGCCCGGCCGCGTGTACCGCAAGGACGAGATTGACGCCACGCACTCGCCCATGTTCCATCAGGTCGAGGGTATGGTGATCGACAAGGGCGTCACCATGGCCGACCTCAAGGGCACGCTGAACCTGCTTG
>CAZYZQ010000103.1:0-6848 GCA_964652075.1 uncultured Oscillospiraceae bacterium | reverse complement strand
CGCTGGACGCGTCCAACAACCGCTACTGGACGTTTTCCCAGCACGATTCGCTGATTTTTGTGCGCGACGTGCTGGAGACGAGCCGCTACAAGGGCTTTACGGAAGCGACGTACTTCCATTCGGACAGCGCGCGGGAGTTCTTGCGCAGGCTCGGGCCGAACCGCGTGCTCCATGACACCATCCAGATTGAGGAGACGCCCTATGTGGCGTCCGGCGTGGCGTTTTCTTACGGCGGGGAGGACTACAAGATCTGCCTGCTGACAAACGCGGAAACGGTGCTTGACTACAATTCGTATCTCAATGCGAAGATAAATCTCGTTGTGCTGGCGCTGGTGCTGCTGGGCATCGTGGTGATTGCGCTGATCGCGCTGGCCCTGATTGGGGAGCGCTACCGGAAGCAGCTCTGGCGCGAGATGGACGACAACGTCGTCCTGCGCAAAAAGATCGAGGCGCTGGACGAGCAGGTCAAGTGGGGCGATTTGTACGATCCGGGCTGCACCGCGTTCAAACCCGGCGCGGTCCCGATCATCCTGAAAAAGCTGGAGGCGCGCCGGGCGTGGCCGCTCTCCATTTACCGTTACCACACCGCCCGGCCGGCGCGGGAGACGCTTCAAACTGCGGATCTGACGGGAATACGGCGGCTGTGTGTGCTGGAGGATGCGCACACGCTGGTGCTGTTCCAGCTCGGCGGCGAGACGCCGGCGCATCCCCTCGTGGGGACGGAGGACGCGGCGTTGCTCGGGGCGCTCCATCTGACAGAACAGCCCGAGGGGGTCGCTGGAGCAAAGCTATCAGGAGTTTATACGGGGGAGTCAGGCGTATGGAAGAGAAACTGCTGAGGAAGTATGTGTTTAAGTTCTACCTGAACGGCAGCCACAGCATCATGATCAACGGAAAAATGGGCGACGTACACCCGCATACGTGGGAGATTATCCTGCATGTTGTCATGCAGAACAGCCAATTTGTGCAGTTCAGCGTGTATGAAAAGACGGTGGAGGCGTTTTTTGCCCGCTATCAGAACCACACGCTGAACGAGGTGAAGCCGTTTGACCTGATGATCCCCACGCTGGAGAGCATGGTGGAGTATTTCGGGCAGGAGCTGCGCAAGCTGCTGCGCGACGTGGGCGGCGAGCTGGAACAGATCGAGGGCAGCGAGACGCCGACACGAAGCTATGTCATCTCGTACGCGGCGGCGTCGGACTATCTGGAGGGCGTCCGCCGAAGCTCCGAAAAGGTTGTCTCCGACATCCTCGACCGGATGCTGGACGGCGCGGGAGAACAGCCATGAGCCAAAAACGCACCCGCTGGCTGCTTCTCCCGGCCTTCCTGCTGCTGTACGCGGCGGTGGGCGTGCTGGTGGCCTACTGGGCATCTCAGAGCGGCACATATCCCGCTGGCGCTGATACCATGTTTTATGTATACCGGGGGGATTTCCTGTACCGCTCCATCACGGAAGAAGGCAACTGGTTCCCGCTGATCGACATGCAGTGGTACAACGGGGTACAGACATGGCGCTACTGGTCGCCCTTGTCCGCCTACATTCTGGCCGGGTGCCAGGCGTTGGCGGGTGGGAATTCCTTTGACGGCTATCTGGTCTTTGTTGGGTTGCTGTATGTGGCCAACGCGCTAGTCTGGCTGCGGATTGGCTGGATCCATAACCGCCATCTCATGGGCGGTTTTCTGGGATTGCTCTGGTTTTTTATTCCCAACAACCTGTTTATGCTGTTTATTGAAGGGGTGCTTGCCCGGAGCATGAGCATGCCCTTGCTGCCTCTGTTTGTGTTTTATGTTTATGACTATCTGCTGGACAGAAAGTGGAGCAGTCTGCCCAAACTCATTCTGTCCTTTGCAGCCATCACCATGTGCCACTCCGGCTGGTCCGGGATGCTGGCCATCACCCTGCTGATTTTCTTCCTGTTTTACCTGATTTTCGGAGAAAAGGAGTACCGGGGCAATATGCTGCTGGTGCTGCTGGCGGTGGTACTGGGCTATGTAGTCACCGGGGTGTGGCTCTATGCTTCGTTACAGGGCGGCATCACTACCAAAGACAGTTCTTCGATTATGGAAACGTTCTTCCAGTCCCTAAATACCAGCGTCAATGCGTTTATCGGATGGAAAGATGGCGTTTGGAACCGTTGGAATTATGCCAACTGGGCACCATATTTTGGCTTTGCCGCTTTTATATTGGCCATTTTCGGGGTACTATTCAGCCGCAGAAAAGCATGGCCTGCATTTGCCACAGCCCTGACGGTCTGTTTGCTGACCACTACAGCGGCCTACCCGCTGCTTTCCAAACTACCAGGGGGACAGTTTTTGTGGATGTGCCGGTTTATTTCCATTGCGCTCACTTTTTTGCTGGTGGGCTTGTTCCAGTGGAATACGCTGAAACCCAAATGGCAAGCGTGCTTTGCTGCCCTTTTGTTGCTGGAATGTGCCTGCGCGCTACCGCTGGTGATTGGAAAAGCGAGCGGAATAACGCCTGATGAAAGATATGTCAAAATCGAAGAAGAAACCTTAATTGATGTAGGAAAATCAATCACAACTCAGCGAATGTCGCCCGTGGAACCGAATAATTCTTTAATAAGATACGGCATTTACTTAATTGCTGGTTATGGAGAAGATGCAGTTTCCTCGAGTTTGGGGCAAGGTGTACAAGCAGCTGTGACCTATTCTAACATTGTGCAAGTTAACCAAGCTGCAGAGGACGGATGGCATCTTTATATGTTCGACAGGCTGCTGGAAATGGGAAATGACACAGTGCTGTTCCCTGTATGTGAATTGAATCCCGGAGAAGAAGTTGATCCGCAACAGATAGTGGATTTGGACACAGCGGCCAATCGGGTGGGATACCAGCTGGTGGCCTCCAATGAGGATTACCGCCTGTATCACATCGACACGCCGGACACCTTCGGCGTCATCAGCAAATACCGGGCTATCGGCATCGGCACGGACTCCCCGGTCATCTCCCTCATGTTCCCCACCGTGGAGGAGACAACTTCCACCAACCTGAACGACTACACCTTTGAACAGCTGTCCCAGTACGAGGTGGTGTATCTGGCGGGCTTCACCTATAACGATAAGAAATCGGCGGAGCAGCTGGTACTGGATCTGAGTGAGGCGGGCGTCCGCGTGATTATCATGGCGGACGGCATCCCGGACGAGGAACATACGACGCAAAAGGATTTTCTCGGCCTGACCTGCAACACGGTGAATTTTAAGCAGGGCTACCCGGAGCTGGACACGATCGACGGTACGCTGTACTGCGACCTGTTCCAGAGCGGCCATACGGATTGGAAAACCGTATATGTCAACGGTTTGGACGAGGTCTGGGGCACGATTTCCAATTTTGAATATCCTGTGGATTTTTACGGCACGGTGAAAAATGATAACATCATTGTGATCGGCCTTGGGCTGACGTACTACTATTCCCTGACGCTGGACGACGGGGTGGGGGCGCTGCTCTCCCACGCCATCACCATTCGCTCGGACGAGCTGCCCCAGCGCACGATTGTGCCGCTGTCTGTCGACTACCGGGATAACGTCATCACGATTGAATCGGATGCGGACAATGTGAATACGACGTTGGCCATGCACGATATTTTCGACACAGAGCAGGAAATCTCCGAGCAGAACCATATGCTCTGCGTGAATAAGGGGACGACGGTGATCCGGCTGCGCTACCCGTATCTGCTCGAGGGCAGCATCCTGAGCGCAGTTGGCATCGCCCTTTCGGCCGCGCTGTTGTGGTTCACCCGCAGATGGGACCGCCGAGAGAAAGCCAAGAAATTGCCGCAGCAGGTGGAAGAAGCCGGAACGGTGGAGAACGAATCGTGAGGGCTTTGCGCGTCACTGTCAAAACGGAGCCGGGCACACAGCAGTATAACCTGTTTCTGTATGAATAGTTGCACCGCCCCCGCCGGTGGGAGAATTCCCGCCGGGGGGATTTTGCGTAAAAAGACAAGGTGCCTTGACAATTCCAGACGGGCGTGCTATCATAATGACAAGGTACCTAAAGAAAGGAGCAGTACAATGCAGAAGAAAACGGAACAGCTGGATTCAAACAACAGGCTGATTCGCAATTTTTGGGATATCAACCACACCATGCGCTATATCTCCGAAGGGAAGGGCAGCCAAAAGCGCATTTTGATGCTGCTGAAGGAAAACGGCGGCATGACGCAGCGGGAACTGACGGAGAAGTTGGGGATTCAGCCCGGCTCGGCCAGCGAGGTGCTCGGGAAGCTGGAGAGCGCCGGCCTGATTACGCGAGCGCCGAGCCGCGAAGATCGCAGGACGGCGGATATCTGCCTGACGCCGGCGGGTGAAACGGCAGCCGGAGAGGCGTACGAAAGGCGGGAGCAGCGCCACCGGGAGATGTTCGCCTGCTTTTCGGAGGAGGAAAAGCAGACGCTCCTCGGGCTTCTGGAGACGCTCAACGGCGCATGGGAGCGTCAGTACCGGGGTGGCCATTCCCGCCCCGCGCCCGAGCCCGGCGGAAAGGGCCGTAGGCATGGGCACCGGGCATGATGTGAGGAAGAATATATGTGGAATTATGTAAAGCGGTACCTGCCCTTCGCCATTCTGGCGGGCCTGTTTATGGTGGGCGAGGTTCTGATGGATCTGCTTCAGCCGGAGCTGATGAGCCGGATCGTGGATGACGGCGTTCTTGGGCTTAACAGCGGCGGCGTGGGCAATATGCAGCTGATCTGGTCTCTGGGCCTGCGGATGATCCTGCTGGTGCTTTTCGGCGGCTTTTGCGGGTCGATGAACAATGTGTTCTCCCATATCAGCGCGCAGAATATCGGCAACGAGGTTCGAAAGGACGCGTTCCGCAGGATTATGACATTCTCTTTCCCGCAGATCGACCGGTACGGCACAGGCTCTCTGGTCACCCGTGTCACCAATGACGTCACGCAGATCCAGAACCTGATCTCCGCGTTCGTCCGGGGCATGATTCGCACCTCGATGCTGATGTTCGGCAGTATGTACTTCATGTTCCGCCTGAACGCGCGCTTCGGCCTGATCGTGCTGTGTGCGTTCCCGTTTGTTGTGGGCTGTCTGGCCATATGCCTGAGCAGGGCCAACCCCTTATTCGGCAAATTGCAGGCCCAGCTGGACAGAATTAACGCCATTATGCAGGAGGATGTTTCGGGCATCCGCATCGTCAAGGCCTGTGTCCGGGAGCTGTACGAAAAAGTCCGCTTCGGCAAGGCCAACGACGCGCTGATCAAGACGCAGCTTCAGGTGCTGACGATCTTTGCCTTTATGAACCCGGTGGTCAACGCACTGATGTATCTGGTGGTGGCGGTCATTCTGCTGGCGGGATCCTACGAGGTCGGCGCCGGCGCCACAACGCCGGGCAGTGTCATGGCGGCCATTACCTACACGACCCAACTGCTCAACGGAATTCTGGGGCTGATTATGCTCTTCCAGAACATCTCCCGCGGCCTTGCGTCGTGGAAGCGGCTGCGGGAAATACTGGACAGCAGGCCGGAGCTGCGGGACGGCGGCTTCGACGGCGCGGCAGGCCCGCGCGGGCAGATCGAGCTGCGCGGCGTGTCGTTCGCATATCCGGGCAACGCGCAGACGGTGCTGAAGGATATCAACCTGACCATTCGCCCGGGGGAGACAGTGGCTGTGATGGGCGCGACCGGGTGCGGCAAATCCTCACTTGTCAATCTGATTCCCCGGTTCTATGACGCGACGGAGGGAACGGTTCTGGTGGACGGCGTGGATGTCAGGGAGTATAACCAGCACGCCCTCCGCGAGAAAATCGCGTTCGTGCTCCAGAAAAGCGAGCTGTTCAGCGCCTCCATCGGCGAGAATATCGCGTGGGGCGACGCCGGGGCGGCGCCGGCGGCCATCCGGGGCGCCGCGCAGACCGCGCAGGCCGACAGCTTTATTTCCGCCATGCCCGACGGCTACGACACCGTTGTGGCGGAACGCGGAACCAGCCTGTCCGGCGGGCAGAAGCAGCGCGTTTCCATTGCGCGCGCCGTTGTGAAGAACGCGGAGATTCTGATCTTCGACGATTCCACCAGTGCGCTTGACCTGAAAACCGAGGCGGATCTGTACGCGGCGCTGCGGCAGGCAAGCCCGGACAGCACAAAGATCATTGTCGCGCAGCGAATTGCGTCTGTGCGCCGCGCGGACCGCATCGTCGTGTTGGAAAACGGCGGTATCGCGGCCTGCGGCACCCATGACGCGCTGCTGGCGACCTGCAGGACTTACCGGGATATCTATGATTCCCAGATGGGGGAGGACGGTGAGGAAAATGGCCGATAAGAAGCTGGAAGAACGGAATATTCCGGGAATGATGGCCCGTGGCGCGCGCTTTGCAGAGGCGGAGCACGCAGCGAATGTCGGCGCCACGCTGAAGCGGATTGTGTCCTATTTTGCCAAGGAGCGCTGGATGGTGGCCGCGATGCTGGCGGTCGTCGTCGCGGGGACGCTGTGCGGCGTCTATGCGCCCAGCCTGCAGAGCAAAGCGGTGGATATTATCGCGGGAACGCGGCAGGGGCTGCTTTCGGCAACGCTGCTTCTGATGCTGGCAGCTTATCTGCTCTACAGCGGCGGACAGCTGTTGCAGGGGCTGATCAGCGCCAGACTCAGCCAGCGGATTGTCCGTCGGATGCGGGAGGAGCTGTTCGGGAAGCTTGTGAGCCTGCCGATCCGCTATCTGGATACGCACTCCCACGGCGACGTGATGAGCCGGATGACAAACGACATTGAAAATATCTCCACTACCGTCTCCCAGTCGCTGCCGTCCCTGTTCTCCGGCGTGCTGACCATCCTCGGCACCGTGGCCGTCATGCTGGTTTACTGCTGGCAGCTGGCACTTTTGAGCTGTG
>CAZYZQ010000102.1:2564-7045 GCA_964652075.1 uncultured Oscillospiraceae bacterium | reverse complement strand
CCGCGGTGCGGAACGTCACCTCTGCGCACGGCAGACCGCCCTCGCACATGGCCTTCGCCAGCGGCAAAGCGTCCTTTGCGTCGTTCAAAACCACAACCGGCACAATGCCGATCTCGTGGATCTCCTTCTGTATCTCGGTCATCCTATATCACTCCTTATTCTGATTCAAGTGGGAAACCAAAATAACGGACGTCATTGTTGTAGCTGATGTCCTTGACAATGCCGCCCAGCATCTCGTAATCTGCCGGGTACTCGCCGCCCTCCACCCACTCGCCCAGCAGGCCGCAGAGAATGCGGCGGAAGTATTCGTGGCGGGTGTAGCTCAGGAAAGAGCGGGAGTCGGTCAGCATACCCACAAAGCCTGAGAGATTGCCGAGGCAGGCGAGGGAGGTCAGCTGATCCCGCATACCGGTTTTGTGATCGTTGAACCACCATGCGCTGCCGTGCTGGAGCTTGGCAATGGCATCGCTGTTCTGAAAGCAGCCGAGGATCGTGCCGATGGCGGCGTTGTCGACGGGGTTCAGAGAGTAGAGGATCGTCTTGGGAAGACCGGAGTTGCATTCCACATGGTTCAGGAAGTCCGCCAGCTGATCGGTGGGGGTGTAGTTGCTGATGCAGTCGAAGCCGGTGTCCGGGCCAAGGGCATGTAGCTGCGGCGTGTTGTTGTCGCGTTTGACGCCGTAGTGCAGCTGCATGACCCAGCCACGCCTTTGGTATTCGCCTGCAAGGAAGGTCAGAAGTGCCGTGCGGAATGCTGCGGCTGCTGCGAAGTGGGCAGGATGCCTGCCCTGCGCTGGCGGAAAATGAACTCTACCTTGTCCTCCGCTGCCGGCGCGTATTCCACATAGGAAAGGCCATGGTCGGAGACCACGCAGCCATGGGCGGCAAAGTAGTCCATGCGGTCACGGAGCGCGGCCTTCAGATCGGCAAAGGTATTGACCGCTCTTCCGACAGTTTCTTCCAGCTGTATGAGGTAGTCGAGGTAATCCGGCCTTTCAAGCTTCATGGCCTTGTCCGGCCGCCACGCTGGCAGGACTTTGACCGCAAAGGTCTTATCGCAGGCGAGCTTTTCGTGCCATTTAAGGCTGTCCACCGGATCGTCCGTTGTGCAGATCAGCCGCACATTTGACTGCCGGATCAGGCCGCGCACGCGCATTTCGGGCTGGCGCAGCTTCTCATTGCAGAGCTTCCAGACGGTTTCCCACGTCTTCCCGTTCAACACGCCCTCGTAGCCGAAGTAGCGGCGCAGCTCGAGGTGGCTCCAGTGGAAAAGCGGGTTGCCGACGGCTCTGCCAAGACATTCCGCCCACTTCTGAAAACGCAGCGCGTCCGGCTCCGTGCCGGTGATGAAGCGCTCTTCGACGCCGCAGGAGCGCATGAAGCGCCACTTGTAGTGGTCGCCGGCATGGCTCCCGCCCACGCCCAGCCAAAGCTGGGCGATGTTATCAAACTGCCTGTCTTCGTAGATCTCCTGCGGGTCGAGATGGCAGTGGTAGTCCACAATCGGCATTTTCTCCGCATAGTCGTGGTACAGCGTCTTTGCCGTATCGGTGGAGAGCAGGAAATCTTCGTCCATAAACGCTCTCATATGCTCAGACGCCGCTGTAGGCCGCAAAGCCGCCGTCGATGGGCAGCACAACGCCGGTGATGGCGCTGGCGGCCTCATCGTCGCAGAGGAAGAGCACGCCGCCCAGCAGCTCTGCGGAATCCACAAAGCGGTTTAGCGGGGTGTTGCGCAGAATTTTCTCGCTGCGCGGGGTTGGATTGCCCGCTGCGTCAAAGAGCAGGGCATAGTTCTGCTTGGAGACCAGAAAGCCCGGCGCAATGGCGTTGCAGCGGATGCCGGTGCCTGCAAAGTGGGTTGCCAGCCACTGGGTGAAGTTGCTGACGCCTGCCTTGGCCGCGGAATACGCCGGGATCTTTGTCAGCGGCGTGAACGCGTTCATGGAGGAGATGTTCAGGATGCAGCCGGATTTTGCGGCGACCATGTCCTTTGCAAAGACCTGCGTCGGCAGCAGCGTGCCCTGAAAATTCAACTTGAACACGAAATCGATGCCGTCCGCGTCCAGATCGAAGAAGGTTTTCTGCCCCTCCTTCGCCTCGTGCTGATATTCATTGTCGGTGGTCGCGCGGGGGTTATTTCCGCCCGCGCCGTTGATGAGAATGTCACACTTGCCAAGATCGGCCAGAACCTGCTGGTGGACAGCTTCGAGCGCTTCGGCATCCAGCACGTTGGCTGCATAGCCGCGCAGGCAGAGCCCCTCTGCCCTGCATTCTGCCTCCAGCTTTTCCAGCGCCTCGGCGTTGAGATCAAGCGCCGCAACTTTTGCGCCGGCGCGGGCAAAGGCGCGCGCCATATCGCCACACAGGACGCCGCCTGCGCCGGTGATGACTACGACTTTATCCTGAAAGTTGTGAGAAAGCGGTAAATTCATGAAAACTCCTCCTTATTTTTCGATGCTTCCGCCGTTGGCTTCGATCAGGCCGTTGAGGTAGGCGCTGCCCAGTGCACGGTCGTACAGGCCGTAGCCCGGCTTTGCGTCAGAGCCGACCTCGCCCCAGATCATGCGGCCGTGATCCGGTCGGAACCAGCCGGTATTCGGCGCTTTTGACACTGCTGGTCTATTTGAACCGCAGCTACTATGCCATGACGGACAGCAGCTACCGGGACGTCACGGAGAATCCGCTGATCAATCAGATGCTCTCCTACATCAACGAGAATCTGACCGCCGACCTGACGCTGGATTCACTCGCGGGCACGTTCTTTGTCAGCAAGTCCTTCCTGAGCCGCCAGTTTCACCGCTTTGTGGGCATGAGCCCCTACCAGTACATCATCAAAAAACGCCTGTCCCGCGTGTGCGGTATGCTGGAAATGCATATTCCCGTCACCACCGCCTGTCTTGAATGCGGTTTTGGCGACTACTCCAACTTTCTGAAGCTCTTTAAGCGCGAATATGGCACCACACCGCAGCGTTACATGAAGTCCGTCCCCGCTCCGCCGGGCATATAGCAGATGACTCGGAGACACACAGGTGTCTCCGAGTTTCTTGTACTTGGAACAGCATATGACAATCGGGACTGCTTTCAGCAAAGCTCCAGGACGACGGGGTTCTTTTCAGAATGCGGCTGCCATGTCGGCAGGCCCGGGCCGTTGGGGTCGCCGGTCTTCATGAAGTTTATCCAGTAATCGAGCATCCGCTCTGAAAGCGCCCAGTCGCGCTCCTCCCACGGACGCCAGCCACGCCTCAGCGTGCCGAACATGTATTGCAGCTCGCTGGAGTGCCACGCGCCAAAGTCGTCGCCGGGCAGGTCGCGGGTGAAATAGTAGACGTAGGCCGGATTTCTTCCCAGTTCCTCCAGCTTGCGGCTGAAGGCGTTGATGCCGTGGTACAGCGGCGAAAACTCGCCGTTTTTCACCATCTCCGGCGTTACCATAATGTCGTCCTTGGTCGAGCCGAGCATGTATGGAATATCAAGGATCTTACCCGCGTCCATCAGCCTGTAGTACCCATCCGTCAGGAGCTTGCCGTCAATGGTCGGCGCAAAAAACGGGCCAAACTTCGGCATCAGGATATCGCGCTGCTTCTCAAACGCGGCAGTGATGTCTTCCGCAGACATTGCGCGCAGCTCCTCCAGCGATTTTGCGCCGGAGAGCTCCACAAACAGCTCGCCAAACTCTTCCTGCTGTGCAAGCGTAGAATCGCTGTGCAGGCCGCTGCCGTAGGAGCCGCCGGACTGCATGATCGCCTTTGCCGCCATGTTGCCGGTCAGTTCGCTCGATACCAGCGTCTGGACGCTCATCGCGCCGGCGGACTGCCCGAAGATCGTGATGTTCTCCGGGTCGCCGCCGAAGGCGGCAATATTCTCATAGACCCATTTGAGCGCCGCGAGCTGGTCAAACATGCCGTAGTTTCCCGAGATGTGCGCCGGATTTTCTGCCGTCAGCCACGGATGCGCGAAAAAGCCGAAGATATTGCAGCGGTATTCCACTGATACCAGAATCACACCGCGGTCACAGTATGCCTTGCCGTCAAATTCCTTTTCGGTTGCAAAGCCTGCCATAAATGCGCCGCCGTGAATCCAGAATGCCACAGGCAGCTTCTCGCCGCTGTTTGGGACCCAGATATTCAGATACAGACAGTCCTCCGACTGCGGCCGATCAAAAGCGGGGTTGTCCCGGAAATCCCTGCTGTAGGGCAGAGAATCGTCCCAATGCGGGACCATACAGCGGCTCGCATATTCCGTCGCCTCATAGACGCCGTTCCAGGCCTCGGGCGGCTGCGGCTCCCGCCAGCGAAGCTCGCCCACCGGCGGCTTTGCGTAGGGGACGCAGCGATACTCCGTGTAACCGCCCAGATCCACACCGGAGAGTTTCCCATACTTTGTCGAAACCATCTTACTCAGCCCATGCGTCGAGCTGCGCCTGAATGCTTGCCATATAGTCGCGCAGGCCGGCGGACTCGAGCTTCGTCATGAACTCG
>CAZYZQ010000102.1:0-2464 GCA_964652075.1 uncultured Oscillospiraceae bacterium | reverse complement strand
GAATAGCCGTCGATATCGTTGCCGTACTCGGTTGCAACAAACTCGCCGAACAGAAGACCTGAATCAATCAACTGGGTCGCAGTCTGGTCGGTGTTGGTTGCGGTGTCGCCCCAGACATAGCCGGCTTTGTTCCACTGCGCGAACTTCTGAACCATATAGAGGTAGTTTTCGTTTTCGTACAGGCACTTCACCTTGCCATCTGTATCGCCATAGAGCAGGTAAAGGTTGTCGCCAACCGTGTCGAACGGCGTGGTGGTGAACGAGTCCATGCTCCAGAAGCAGCTTGCATGGCCGTTCAGAGTGCGGCTGCCGCCCATCGGATTGATGTCGGTCTCACTTTTCACCTTGGCAAAGACTTCGTCCATTGCATCAAAGTTGGGCGCGTTCTCGATCATATCCACAAGGCCGAGCTCCTCTGCAATGTCAGAACGGTAGCGGTAGTAGATATTGGACGCCTTCTGGCGGGCAACCGGCAGGCCATAGATCGCATCGCCGATCTGAAATGCTTTGATATAATCACCCATTACCGCTTTCACATCCGGGCAATAGGTGTCAATCAGACCGGAGATGTCCATGGCCTGACCGGACGAGGTGACGGAAGCGAAGGTGGAGCCGGGGATCGGGCTCATACAGGCAAGATCGACCTGCTCACCGCTGGTGATTGCAAGAGACAGCTGGGTGGCATATTCGCCCATGTTGAAACCATGCAGGTCAACAGAAATACCGTAGCGCTCCGAAGAGATCTCGTTGATCGCAGCCTCGACATTCTCAATGTCCTCCAAGGAGTTGGTGAACATCAGGTACACGCTGATCTCTTCGTCTTCAAACTCTGGCTCCTCATCCTCGTCGGGCTCCGGTGCTTCGGCGGTATCGTCGCCCGGATCGGTGGTGCCGGCCGGTGTGTTGTCTTCCGCCGGCGTGTCGTTCTCTGCCGGCGTGTTCTCTCCTTCATCCGCAGAGGGCGTGCCGGAGCTGCAGGCAGCCAGAAGCAGCAGGCACATGGCTGCGACCAGAAGCAGTGCAAGAAGTTTTTTCATTTGGATTTCCTCCTGTGTTATATTTGGGCTTTGCCCAGATTCTGCTTGTATTATATCTGGCGAAAATATTTTGCGCATGGTGATTCAAACGAAAAATATGGTGAATCCTGCACACCTGCGCCGGGCAGGCTGGTAAATATTTTGCTCTCTCCTTGCCAAACGTCCCGTCGGTCAAAGGCCCGCTGTGCACGCTGAACAAGCTCGCCCGCGCACCAGTGGGCATTTTACTGGCCGGAGTTTATCCAAAACAGGTCAAAACGCACAAAATGCAGATACCTTCTTGACAGTTGCTCCATTCCATGTTACGCTCAGGTATAGATACAAATGTATCGATACAAACTACACAAAATAAAGGAGGCTAACTATGAAAGGATTTGCAATGCTGGGGATCGGCAAGACCGGTTGGATTGAAAAAGACCGTCCGCAGTGCGGCCCGCTGGACGCCATCGTCCGCCCGATTGTCGTTTCTCCCTGTACTTCCGACGTCCACACCGTCTGGGAGGGCGCGATCGGCGACCGCCATGATATGATCCTCGGGCACGAGGCGGTTGGCGAAGTGGTCGAAGTCGGCAGCCTGGTTCGCGACTTCCGTGTTGGCGATCAGGTGATTATCCCAGCCATTACCCCGGATTGGGGCGCACTTGCGTCGCAGGCAGGCTACTCCATGCACTCCGGCGGCATGCTCGCCGGCTGGAAGTTCTCCAACTTTAAGGACGGCGTCTTCGCTGAATTCTTCCATGTGAATGAGGCCGACGCCAATATGGCCCCGCTTCCTGCAAACGTCGATCCGGTCGACGCGGTCATGCTTGCCGACATGGTGCCAACCGGCTTCCATGGCGTGGAGCTGGCCGACGTGCAGTTCGGCGACGATGTCTGCGTCATTGGCATTGGCCCGGTCGGCCTGATGTCAGTTGCCGGCGCAGCACTCCGTGGCGCGGCCAACCTGTACGCCGTCGGCTCCCGTCCGGTCTGCGCGGACGCCGCAAGATTCTACGGTGCAACCGACATCATCAACTACCGCGAAGGCGATATTGTGGAGCAGATTATGGACAAAACCGGCGGCAAAGGCGTCGACCGTGTTGTAATCGCAGGCGGCACCTCGGAAGAGACCTTTGCGCAGGCCGTCACAATTCTCAAGCCAGGCGGGCGCATCGGCAACGTCAACTACCTCGGCAGCGGCGACAATGTGCTGATCCCGCGCGTCGAGTGGGGCTGCGGCATGGGCCACAAGATTATCGCCGGCGGCCTGATGCCCGGCGGCCGGCTGCGTATGCAGAAGCTCGCCGCCCTGCTCCAGACGGGCCGTCTCGACACCTCCCGGCTGATTACCCACCGTTTCCACGGCTTCGAGCACATGGAGAAAGCGTTGATGCTGATGAAGGACAAGCCGCGCGATCTCATCAAGCCGGTTGTTGTCCTGTAAAATG
>CAZYZQ010000101.1:0-7075 GCA_964652075.1 uncultured Oscillospiraceae bacterium | reverse complement strand
TGCGCGCATCTTGGGAAGAGGTCGAGGGCGTGGGCGGAGTGGGGGATGTAGGGGGTTTGGCGGAGGAGGGCGAGGTCACGGGAGAGGGTGGCGGGGTCGCAGGAGATGTAGACGATCCGGTCGGGGGACATGCGCACCATCGCGTCAATTACGTCCGGTGCCAGGCCCTTGCGCGGCGGGTCGACGACGATGACCGTCGGGCGCGTGCCCTCCTCGGCGAGGCGCTGCGCGGCCTGGCCGGCGTCGGCGCAGAAAAAGCGGGCGTTCCCGATGCCGTTGCGGCGCGCGTTCTCCTGCGCGTCGGCGACGGCCTCCTCGACGACCTCCACGCCGATGGCCTGACCGGCGGCGCGCGCCAAAAGAAGCGTGATCGTGCCGGTGCCGCAGTAGAGGTCGAGAACCGTGTCATCGGGGCCGAGAGAAGCAAGACGCAGGGCCTCGCTGTAGAGCGCTTCGGCCTGGTCGTGGTTGACCTGATAAAATGAGCGCGGCGAGAGGCGAAAACGCAGGCCGCACAGGAGATCTTCAATCCAACCGGGGCCGTAGAGCGGCAGAAACTCGCGGCCCAGAATCGCGTTGCCCGGGCGGCGGTTGACCGCGAGGACGATGCTCGCGACCTCCGGCACCGCTGCACGCACGCGCGCGATCAGCGCGTCGGCGTGCGGCAATTGATTCCCGTTTGCGACAATACACAGCAGAATCTGCGCCGTTTTTACGCCGTTTCTGACGTAGATATGGCGCACAAGTCCCGTCTGCGTCCGCTCGTCATAGGCGGGAATTTGAAATTCCCGCATCCACGCCAGCACCGCATCGCGGCAGGCATCGGCCTCGTGCGTCTGGATCAGGCAGCGCGCGACGGGGATGACCTCGTGGGTGTGCGCACGGAAAAAGCCCGCGACGGGGCGGCCGTCCCGCATGGCCACGGGGTACTGTGCCTTGTTGCGGTAGCCGGTGGCAGCGGGCGCGCCGGTGATCGGAACCTCCAGCGATACGCCGCCGATGCGCAGCAGCGCGTCCGACACGCGGCGGCGCTTCAGCTCCAGCTCGGTTTCATAGTCCATGTGCCAGAAGGCGCAGCCGCCGCAGTCGCCAAAATACGGGCAGGCGGGCGCGGTGCGGCCCGGGGCGGGGGAGAGGACTTCCAAAAGTCTTCCGAGCACGACGTTGTGGCCGACCTTCGTCAGCTCAAAGCGTACCGTCTCACCCGGGATTGCCCCGGCAATAAAGACGGCGCGGCCGTCCAGCCGGGCTACGCCCAGCCCCTCGGAGGTCGCGCCGGTGATGGTGCTCTCATAGATTTCGTGTACGTTCATAAAAACCTCGTGTTTCACGTGAAACAATCCGGCAGGGCAAAGCTGTCGCCCAATGCCGAAAAGTCCACGGCAATTTCAGTCGGCGCGTCGCGCAGCGTGGCCTCGGGGTAGAGGAAGACCAGCTGATCCTCTGTCACATAGAAGGCGTTCCGGTCAAAGGAGGCCGCAAGCGTGGCGGCGTCGTAGGAAAACGTCCCGGCGTCCAACGCGGCGGCAAGCGCGTCCAAAACAACAGGCAGATAGGCGTCCTCGTCCTCGGTGAAGAAGTCGTCGAGGATCAGCAGGCCGCCCGTCTCGAGTGAGAACGTCTCGCCATAGGCCACGGAGCCGGTGTCCGATTCGAGATAGCGCACAATGGAGATGGCGCGCGCGCCCTCTTTGAGATAGGCAACGGAAAACGTTGCGATCAGGTATGGCTGCTGCCCATCCGCCGGCGGCTGGGTGGCCAGCTCCTCCGTGACATAGGACAACAGCAGCTCCGCCAGATCGGCATAATAGGTATTGATCTGCACCGCGGCATCCGCAGCGGGCAGGAGCTTGCCGCGGTAGCGCAGCTGGGGCACCGCAATTTGATAGGTGGGACCCGTTTCAGCGGGGGCGCTCGACGCCTCCAGACTGCTGACCTCGACCAGTCCCGTCAGCGCGACAGACGCACCGGAGACGGCCGCGACGGGCACTGTATCCTGTTCCGGGGGAGCCGGTTCGGCGGCGCAGGCGCAGAGCAGGCAGAGCGCGAGCAGCGCCGGAAGCAGGCGGCGCACCCTAATAAGTCCGGATGACGGCCTTGACCAGTCCAATGATGGAGGCCTCGGTGCCGTCGATAAGCGGATACTGCGGGTTCTCCGGCTTGAGCCAGACATGCCCCGCTTCAAGCAGGAGCCGCTTGCAGGTGGCCTCGTCGCCGAGCAGGGCGATGACAATCTGGCCGGAGTCGGCGGTGGGCTGCTGGCGGACAACGACGTAGTCGCCGTCCATGATCCCGGCGCCGATCATGCTGTCGCCCCGGATGCGCAGGGCGAAGCAGTCGGTGTCGCCCTCCCATGGGATAAAGCCCTCGATATTCTCCACCGCGAGGATCGGCATACCGGCGGTTACCACGCCGAGGATCGGGATGCCGCGCTGCTCGGGGGTGATGGAGATGGCGCGCTTCTTCTTTGCGTCCAGGCCGATCAGGCCGGCGCGGCTGAGCTGGGTGAGGTGGTAGTGGACAGACGCGGTGGATTGCAGCCCTACGGCCGCGCCGATCTCGCGCACGGAGGGGGTGTAGCCGTTCTCGGCCAGAAAGTCCTTTACGTACTGTAAAATCAGCTGCTGCTTGTCACTTTTTCTTGGCATATCCGACACTCCTTTATATAATAGGCTGGGGCGGCGCCGGAGCGCGCACGCCCTGTAGTGAAAAATCCGGAATATAGTCCGGCGTCTGAGACGAGAATTCCTGTGTAAAGCCGTCCAGCCCGTTCAGCTCCATCCACGCGAGCACCGCGTCGTACTCCTCGCGCGTAATCGGGCGCGAAAGCGCCGCCGGGACGCCGGGCATCGGCGTGTATTGGCTCATGAGAGAGACAAGCACCGTGCCGGGCATGAAGTGCTCCCCGATCCAGTCGAGCACGCGCAGGCTGTTTTCGATCTGGCCGGGCAGGATCAGGTGGCGGATCAGCACGCCGGAGACGAGCATCCCGGCATCGTCGAAACGGACGGGGCCGGTCTGGCGGTACATCTCCAGAATTGCCCGCGTCGCAACCGGGAAGTAGTCCGGCGCGGCGCTCAGCCGCCGCGCGAGGGCGGCGTCCGCGTACTTGAGATCCGGCAGGTAGATCTGCACTTTCCCGGACAGGCGCGCAAGCGTCTCGGGCGTCTCATAGCCGCCGCTGTTCCAGACGACGGGAAGCGCCGGCTGCGGCGTCAGGGCTTCCAGCACATCCGGCAGAAAGTGCGTCGCGGTCACGAGGTTCAGGTTGTGGACGCCCTGCGCGGCGAGCTCCGCGAAGATCCCGCGCAGGCGATCCGACGTAACCGGCGCGCCAAAGCCGCCGTGCGAGATCGGCTCGTTCTGGCAGAAGCAGCAGCCAAGGCTGCACCCGGAGAAGAACACAGCGCCCGAGCCGCGCGTACCGGAGATCGGCGGCTCCTCGCCGAAGTGCGGCGCGGCACGCGCGATGCGCAGCCGGCCGTCCATTCCGCATACGCCGCGCGCGCCGGCGGCGCGATCCACCCCGCAGGCGCGGGGGCAGAGACGGCAGGCGGCGTAGTCGTTCATGCGTTCACATCCTTTTTCTATCAGTATACACCGAAACGAACGAATGTGCAAGACCTCTTTGCGTGTTTCACGTGAAACATTTCTGCGGATGAAAAAGTTCCGTGGCGGAAAATCGGTTTTATTCTTGAATTGTGCGCAGAATATGCTATAATGGTACGGACTACAGCGCAGGGAAGGGGCGAGGGACGGAATGGGCGAAATTGTTTCAATTGTCAACCAGAAGGGCGGCGTCGGCAAGAGCACGACCGCCGTGAACCTCGCCTACGGCCTGAAAAAGCGCGGCGCGAAGGTCTTGCTGTGTGATTTCGACCCGCAGGCCAACGCGACCTCCGGCTTTGGGGAGGAGAAACCCGAGGACGGGCCGTCCATCTATGAGGTCGTCATTGAGGAGCTGCCCGCCGCGCAGGCTGTGCGCCACACGGACTTCGGCGATCTTTTGCCGTCGTCCGGCGCGCTGGCCGGGGCGGGAATTGAGCTGGTGGCGCTGCCCGGCCGCGAACGGCGGCTGCGCGAGGCGCTCCTGCCGCTTAAAAGCCAGTATGACTTTATCCTGATCGACTCGCCGCCGTCTCTGGAGCTGCTCACGCTGAACGCGCTCGTCGCCGCCGACCGGCTGATTATCCCGGTGCAGTGCGAATACTACGCGCTCGAGGGTCTGAGCGACCTGATGGGGACGCTGCGCGCGGTCAAAAAGGCGATGAACCCGACGCTGGACATTTTCGGCGTGCTTCTGACGATGTTCGACGGGCGCACCAATCTTTCGATGCAGGTGGCCGAGGAGGTCCGGCGGCATTTCCCGGGAAAGGTCTTTGCCACCACGATCCCGCGCAACGTGCGTCTGAGCGAGGCGCCGAGCCACGGGCTTCCCGTGCAGGCCTACGACCGCTTCAGCCGGGGCGCGGAGGCCTATGACCGTCTCGCGGAGGAGATCTGGAACTGGAAGCGGTAGAGGGCACGGTGGTGCCGAAGACGCTCGATGCTGCATCACCCGTAGGGCGGGGCTACCTCGGCCCAAAGGAAATGGCCTCGGCACGCCCCGCGGGAATATGCGGGGTGTGCGTATTATGCACAATCTCGAATCTAGGCGTAGGGGCGCACCTGTGTGTGCGCCCGCGCGGGGGAATGTGGCGCAACGAATTGGTTCCCGGCGAATTCGCACCGCGTGCAGGCGGTCTGGGAGAAAACAAGCGAAATCACTCGCATTCATCGGCAAAGACGCCGCGCAGGGCGCGGAATGAAGGAGCATCACTATGGCAAAAGGAAAAGGCCTGGGCCGGGGGCTGGACGCGCTGTTTGAGCAGACGCAGCCGGTACAGGCGGAACCGGCCGCCGGGCAGGAGCGCGCGCATACGCTGCCGCTGCACCGGGTCGAGCCGAACCCGAACCAGCCGCGCCGCGTATTTGACGAACAGGCGCTCTCAGAGCTGGCCGAGTCCATCCGCGCGCACGGGCTGATTCAGCCGCTGACGGTGCGCGCCGTGCCGGGCGGGTACTACCAGATCATCGCGGGCGAGCGCCGCTGGCGCGCCGCGCGGCTGGCCGGGCTGACCGAAGTGCCGGTCAACATCATCGAAGCGGACGACAAAAAGGCGACGGAGCTGGCGCTGATTGAAAATTTGCAGCGCGAGGACTTAAACCCGGTCGAGGAGGCGCAGGGCTACCAGCGCCTGATGGACGAATACGGTCTGACACAGCAGGAGGCCGCGGAGCAGGTGGGGAAATCGCGCCCCGCCGTCGCCAACAGCCTGCGCCTGCTGGCGCTGCCGCCGGCGATTTTGGAGCTGGTGCAGTCCGGTGCGCTGACGCCGGGCCATGCCCGCGCCGTACTGCGGCTGACAGGCGAGAAGCTGCAAAAGCAGGCCGCCGCGAAAATCGTCGAAGCTGGGCTGTCCGTCCGGCAGGCCGAGGCGCTGTGCAAGCGGCTCGCCGCGACGCCGCGCCCAAAAAAGGCGCCCGACCCGCTGCAGGTGGACTATGTGGCCGAGTGCGAGCACGACCTCAGCCGCCGACTGGGCCGCGGGATCCACATTGCAAGCGGCCGGAACAAGGGGAAAATTGAGCTGGAATACTATGGACAGGACGATCTGATCCGGCTCGTGGACGCGCTGAATACAATCGATCCGATGGAGGCAAACCATGGAGGAAAATAAGCAAGTTCAGGAACAGGAGCCGGAAACCGTCGAAAAACCGGCAGAGGAAGACAAGAAGCCGCTGGCCTCCCGGCCGCGGCAGGCGCTTTTGCGGTATATGGCCGTTCTTTTTGCGGCGGCCTTTCTGTTGGTGCTGTTCTCGTTTTTGATCCAGATGCGCAACAACCGGCTGACGATCAACGAGCTGACGACCAGCTCCAACAACGCCATGACCAACGCGCTGGCGCTGCAAAACGCGAACACCGAACTACAGGACGCCAACGATGCGCTCGAGGATGAGAACGCCGCGCTGCACGCGCAGCTTGCCGACCTGCAGACGCAGCTCGAAGCTGCGCAGGCCGCGCAGGCGGAGGCCGAGACGAAAGCGGAGGGCGCGGACGCCTCACGCGAGGAGGCCGAAAACGCCGCGCGAGAGCTGGAAGCGACCGTGTCCACACAGGCGGAGCAGCTTGCGACGGCCACGGACGACGCGGCAAAAGCCAGGCAGCACAAGGATGTTGCGCAGGCCTTGATCGCGGCGTGGCAGGCGCTTTCGACCGGCGATCTGGAACGCGCGCAGCAGGGCTACGCGCAGGCATACAGCTTCCGCGCGAACGGGCCTGATGCGCAGATGGCGCTCACCGACGCCGAGGCAGCTCTCGCCGCGTATATCGAGACGGCGCTCGCCGGGACGGAGTACGCGCCGGAAAATCTGATTCAATAATCTACCGATAAGGAGATCATACGATGTTGGATATCAAATTTGTCCGGGAAAACCCGGACGCAGTCAAGGAAAACATCAAGAAAAAATTTCAGGACGCAAAGCTGCCGCTGGTCGATGAGGTGATCGAGCTGGACGCGAAGTTCCGCGCGGCCATCAACGACGCGAGTGCCCTGCGCGCCGAGCGCAACCGGCTCTCCAAGGCTAACGGCCCGCTCTTCGGCAAGCTCAAAAAGGCCGAGGGCGACGAGAAGGCCGCAATTCAGGCGCAGATCGACGCCAACATGGAGGCCGTTAAGGGCAATGACGCGCGCCTTGCCGCGCTCGAGGCGCAGGAGTCCGAGCTGGAGGGCAAGATCCGCGAGATCATGATGGTCATCCCGCAGATGATCGACCCGTCCGTGCCGATCGGGCCGGACGACAGCTGCAACGTCGAGGCCGCGCGCTTCGGCGAGCCGGTGGTGCCGGACTTTGAGATCCCGTACCACACCGAGATCATGGAGCGGTTCGACGGCATCGACATGGACGCGGCCGGCCGCGTCGCGGGCAACGGCTTCTACTACCTGCTCGGCGACATTGCACGGCTGCACGAGGCGGTGCTGGCCTACGCGCGCGACTTCATGATCGGCAAGGGCTTCACCTACTGCATCCCGCC
>CAZYZQ010000100.1:0-7088 GCA_964652075.1 uncultured Oscillospiraceae bacterium | reverse complement strand
ATCGGGAAGTCCTGATAGCAGCTGCCAGAGATTGCGCCGAGGATCCGGCGGATGACCTGTTCGGCCTCCGTCTTGTACTCGAGGAAGAGCAGGAATTCGTCACCGCCGATCCGGGCGATGATATCTCCCTTCCGGGTGTTCTGGCGCAGCAGCTCCGCCAGATGCTTCAGCACCTGATCGCCGAACATATGCCCGTAGCTGTCGTTGGCGTTCTTGAACTTGTCCAGATCCAGAATTGCCAGCAGATAGTTGCCGGCCGGATTGGTTTTGATTTTGTTCTGGATCAGCGCCTTGGCGCTGCCGTGGTTCAGAAGCCCCGTCAGCGTATCGTGCGAGGCGCGCTTTTCCAGTTCCTCCAGCTTGGTGCGGGAGTCGTGGATATCCACGAGCTTCCCGATCGAGCCCATATAGACCGGAGGATCGTCCGTGGACCACATGGCGCGGGCAATGGCCCGGTGCCAGCGGGGTCTGCCGCCGCAGTAGAGCAGGCAGTCGTGATTGATCACCGGATGCGCCGGGGCGGTTGCCCGCAGGGTGGAGGACAACTCGTTCCACAGCTCCGGCGTGAGGATGCCAAGCAGGTTTTCATTCTGCTGCGGGTTCATAATCACCTCGTCCAGCCCCATCTTCCTGGCGCCCCAGCCGGACAGCACCAGCATATCGGGTAAGCGGGTGTACTCAAACTGGATCTCCTCCGACATCTCGGCGAAGAAATTGTATTTCATCCGCTCGTGCTCCAGAAGAACCGGCCCCTGCCAGCTTTTTTCATACGCGCGCGCCCCCCCTTTTTCTCTGTGGTCAACCGGCAGCCCGGGCAACGGCGGCCGCACGGCGCGCATAAGGGCCGCCTGTTCGCCAAAATTGTTTGTTTGCTGCCTGACAATGTCATTTTATCGCGGCGTCGTAGCACTGTCAAGCACTTTCCGGCGGCGCATGGGACGAAAAACACGCCTTCCGGCGCAAACGTCGAGCCCGCCGCGGGATACATCCGCGGCGGGCCCAAGAAGGGGGGGAAAAATGAGAAAAGGAGCGCTATTGAGCGGCAAGCCACGCGTCGAGCTGGCTCTGGAAGGCCGCAACATAGTCCCGGATGCCCGCGGCTTCCATCTTGGCCGTCATATCACTCAGGATCTGATCGGTATAGTAGCCGCCGGTCATGATGCCGGTATATTCCTCCGAGACAGAGGAGATGGAGGCGAAGATCTGGTCAAGGCCGCTGGCGTCGGCGGCAAAGCCCAGATACGGGGAGTTCTCCGCGCCGTCGTTGAGCGCCTTGGAGGTCACGCGGAAGTCGCCGCCCTGGCCCTCCCACGGGAGGATCAGGAACTGGCTGCCGACCGGCCAGTCACAGCTGTGATAGACATTGTTGTGATCCAGATCGCCGTAGCTGGCCTCGCCGTTTTCGTTGACCACATAGTCGGTGCCCTCCTCGCCCCACGCGAGCAGGTTCATAATCGGGAGTCCGTGAACATGGCGGAGACGAAGCGCAGGGCCGCTTCCGGCTCCTCGCAGTTGCTGCTCAGCGCGCAGCCCCACGAGTTCAGAGAGGCGGTCTTGACCATGCCGGAGCTGATCTGTGTGCAGACAACCTCAAAGCCGGTTGCGTTGGCCTTGGAGGATTCGATGCCGACCTCGGAGGCCTGAATGTCGGAGAACTGGACGCCCTGCTTCATCAGGGAGTCGGCGTGCTCCATCGAGTAAGCGCCGTCCGGATACAGCCAGCCGTTGTTGTTCCATTCCGCCGCGACCTTGCAGGCGTCGAGCCAGTACTCGTTCTCATAGCAGAGCAGAACGTTGCCCGCGTCGTCGGACTCCAGAAAGCCGGACAGGTCGCTCAGATTGTCCGTCAGGTAGTGGTCGCTGAACGCGCCGCGCTCGGGCAGGCTTGTCCAACGGACGGAGTTGTTTGCGAAAACGCTCTTGTCGCCGCTCTTGGAGATCGGCCAGATCGAGTCGTAATTTGCCTTGACGGCGGCCAGAATCTCCTCGTATTCTGTCCAGGTCGTCATATTCTGCGCTTTCTCCGTCAGGCCCATCTCATCCAGCATATCCTTACGCATGATGATATAGAACTGGGAGGTGTAGATGCGGGAGGCGGGGACGCCGTAGATGCCGCCGTTGATGGTGAAGGCGCCCAGATACTGGCCAACCTCGGACAAGAGGCCCTGCGCACAGTCAAGGCTCAGATACGGGCTGATGTCCAGAAGCTCACCGCTGGCCTGCATATTGGCGGCGGAGTACATCGGGAAGCCGCAGACGATGTCGGGCAGGTCGCCGGTGGAGGCGCCCAGAGACAGCTGCGTCAGATAGATACCGGGATCCCACCAGAGGATGTCGATGTGCAGGTTGTACTCGGATTCGGTGATTGCGTTGATGGCGCTGTTGATGCGGTCGGTGTTGTTCGAGTTGCTGTTGCAGCCCATGACGTCGAAGTAAGCCATGGAGATTTCTTTCATCTCTTCGTCCTCTTCGTCCGCGTCGCCTTCGTCGGCCTCAGGCTCCTCGGCCTCTGCGGGCGGCTGGGTGTCTTCACCGCTGTCGTCGGGGGCTTCAGGGGCATCCGTTTGCGGCGGCTCCGTTTCGGGATCCTCCGTGGCCTGCTTGGATGCGCAGGCGGCGAGAACCGCCAGACACATCGCCGCGACCAGGAGCAGGGCAAGAAACTGTTTCATTTTTGTGACCTCCTATTTGTAAATTGTGGAACAATGACGCGATAAGGGAAAGCTGCGGCGGTCAGAGCTGCCCATTGCGGAGCTCCTCTTCCAGCCTGCGGTAGAGCGCGTGGTGCTGCTTCACCATCTCGGTGCCGGCCGGGCAGTCCTCCTTCACGGCGCAGTCATGATAGGGGTGCTGGCCCTCGAATTCCGTGGAGATGTAGCCGGTATAGCCGATCTCGAGCAGCGCTTTGACGATGCCCCGGTTGTCGATGGACGGGTCGTAGAAGCCACCATTGCCGTCCGGCTCCATGCTGTAGAACTTGCCGTGGAAGTGCTTGATGTACTTGCCGTACTCCACGATCCATGCGGGATCGTCGCAGGTCAGGCGGCCCGCGAAGGACAGCTCGATCTCGGAGCCGCCCATGCTGCGGATGGTTTCGGCCATCTCGTCCGCGCAGTAGCCCTTGGTGTCGAAGTAGCGGCCGAAGACAAGCATCTCTTTTTCCCTTGCGCGCTTTTCCGCGTTCTTGGCGTAGGCCTCGCGGATGTAGGCGATGATCTCCGGCTTGGCGCCGGCCGCCAGCGCGTTGCGGATCTCGCGCTCCTGCGGCGCGTGGGTAAAGATGGCCGCGTCGGGGTGGATGCCCGCGTATTTCGTGCCGGTTTTCTCGATGATGTCAAACCAGTTCTGCATCCACGTCGACTTCAGGGAGAAGGGGGCGTGCACCTCGACGGAGATGACGATGCCGTGATCCTCCGCGACCCGGATGCAGCGCTCAAGCAGCGAGTTCGGCATATCCGGGCAGCCGCGCACCGACTTGAAGCCGAGCGCCTCGGCCACCAGCATGCCGTGCTTGAACTCGTCGAAGCGTTCGTCCTCCGTCAGGTAGCGGTTTGCGAACATGTCATAGTCGTCGTAGAGGTTGCAGTTGGTGGGGACCAGTCCGTATTGCTGCATCCAGTCCTTCCACTGCGCGACGAAGTTGTCGTCGATCGTCTCGTACTGGACGTCCGTCATGGTCTGCTCCGGTACGATCTCCACGCCCTTGGCCCCAATGGAGGACAGAAAGGCCAAGCTCTGCTCCAACGTCATTCTTCCGAGCCTGTAATCGTCCTGGAAGCTGTACAGGGTTACACCTAAATTCAACATACCGCCGCCTCCTCACATTCGCCCATTACGATATCGCGCTGGCCGCCCAGATACTTCCCCTGACCGCCGTGCATATCCCGGCAGCTGTACGCCGCCGCGATGTGGTGCCTGCCGGGGGTGATACCGCCCTCCAGCGGGACGAACAGCTCGGCTTTCTCGCAGAAGTTCCAGCGGTGCCATGCCATGGTCGTCATTTCGGCGGCGGTGAAACTGCCGCTTCCGATTGTAAACGTCACGGACGCGTCGCGCAGACGGTACTCCGCGCCGTCCAGAATCACCACAATGTCCGTGAGGTAGGACAGGCGGATGCCCTTGTAGGACTCGTGGTTGAGCTTCAGGCAGAACCCGATGGTTTTGCCGCCCTCTGTCACGTTCCGCACCGGATCATCGCAGAGTAAATACTTCCTGTACTCGATCATAAAAGATAAAGACTCCTTTCCGCATTGCGTTTTTTATTCCTGGGTCTGCGGCTGCGCGCCGTGGATGCCGCGCCGCTCCCAGGGAACAAACAGATAGTAACAGACCGCCGGGATGACGGAGATATAGGTGGCGAGGGTAAAGCCGACAAAGAAGCCGACCGCGCCCAGATGGAAGGTGATCCCGAGCAGAAGCGTCAGCAGCACTCTGCCGACAAACGCGTCCGAAATCCCGATCGCCATTGTGATTTTCGTGTCGCCCACGGCCTGAATCAGGCCGTTGAACGGGAACAGCATCGCCATTGCGGGCGCGCCGATTGCCATCGCGATATTCCAGGTCAGCGCATAGTCCAACACGCTTGCGTCCTGTGTGAACAGGCGGAACGAGAGCCGCGGGAAGCACAGGCAGACGGCGGCAAACCCGCAGCTGCAAATCAGATTTACAATCAGGGCCCAGCGGACGGTTGCGCGTACGCGCTCAAACTTCCTCGCGCCCAGATTCTGCCCGATCATGGCGGTCGCGCCCTGTCCGACGGCCTGTGTCAGGATGTTCGGGATCTGCGATAGCTTCTGCCCGACGCCGAACGCGGCCGAGACGGTGACGCCCAGCTGGTTCACAAAGCGCGATACAAACAGGCTGGAGACGGACACCGCGCTGCTCGAGAGCATCAGCGGAACGCCGAGCCGGATGAGCATTTTCAGCTCGCGGGCGGAGACGCGCAGCTGCCGGAGCGGGAAGGCGAGATAATACTGCGCCCGGTTGCGGATCAGGAAGACCGCGCTGAACACAACGGAGATCAGCTGGCTCAGAACGGTTGCCAGCGCCGCGCCGAATGTGGACAGATGGAACAGCCCCACAAACAGCAGATCCAGCACCAGATTGCACAGGGAGGAAATCGCAATAAAGAGGAAGGGGCGGCGGCTGTCGCCCAGCCCGCGGAAAATGGCGGAGGCCAGATTATACAGGCCGGTGAACAGGATCCCGCAGGCGCATACGATCATGTATTGCCGCGCCATCTGAAACGCCTCGGGCGGGGTGCTCAGCAGCCGCAGGATCGGGTTGAGAAAAACGAGCAGGACGGCGCCGATGACAACAGAAACGACACAGACGGCGGCCGCCAGAGAAACGATGATGTCCTTGATCCGCTGCGTTTGCGTCGCGCCGACACACTGCGCGATCAGGATCTGCCCTGCCGTGGAAAAGCCCATGCACAGCGTGATGCTCAGATTGACCAGATTCGCGGAAACAGAGACGGCGGAAAGCCCCGCCGAGCCGACAAATTGGCCGACAACAATGGTATCGACCGTGCTGTAAAGCGTCTGCAACAGAGACGATAACATGAAGGGCAGGGCGAAAAGAAGCAATGTTTTTGCGACAGGCCCCTGCGTCAGCTGCATTTTAACCGCCTTTTGTTTCATGTAACAACTCCTGAAATTCAACGGAAATTTTCCTGAAATCTTACATCAAGTATAACACCACCGAAACAGGCTGTCAAGCAAAATTCCCACGATTTTTCGTGAAAATATAAAAATAAAGACGAGAACAGGCTGGAATAATTTGCATTTTGCACAACTGAATAAGAACAGATAAGGCAAGCTTTGAGAGAAAGAGCAGCATGGCGCCCTCATATGGCATGTAACAAAAAGGTGAAACAAAAACTTGCAATCCGCGCCGCGATGGTATAAAATAAAAACAGGATATGCACTGTCAGGGCAGGAAGGATGAGGAGAACCTTATGGCGACGATTCGAGATATTGCAAAGGAGGCCGGCGTTTCAACGGCCACGGTATCCCGTGTGCTGAATGACTCGGCCTATGCATCTGCCGAGGTGCGCCAGCGCGTGATGCAGGCGGCGGACAAATTCCAATACCACCCGTCCGAGCGGGCGTCAAAGCCCACAGGGGAGCGCACCATTTTAACCGTGACCGCGAATACCGGATATTGGAGCGCTATCTTCGACGGAATTGCCTACTGTTCCCGCGAGCTCGGCTATGTGCCGATCACCTACTATATTCCAAAGCACGAGCTGCTGCACCCGTTCAGCACCATTGAGAAGCTCCTCTCCAACCAGATGAAGAAGCGGCTGGATGTGGTTGGACTGATCCTGAACACCAATGTGCCGGAGGAGGATTACCGGGCGCTCTTCGCGCGGATGCCGGTTGTGCTGTGCGGGCAGTACTTCAAGATCAACGGCGCCTTTTCCGTCTCCACAGACAATTTTCAGGCGGCGATTGCGCTCGCCCGGCGGCAGCTCGATGCCGGCTGCCGGCGTCCGGTTGTGATTACAAAGCGGATCGACGACCCCAGAGCCAGTCTGCAAAATAACCGGATCGAGGGCTTCCAATACGCCTGCGCACAGGCCGGTGTGCCGGTGTTGGACTGTATGCAGGTTCTCAGCACGGACCCGGGGCAGGTCGTGGCGTGCGTGGACGCGCTGCTGGACAGGCCGGCTGCGCCGGATCTGCTGCTTTTCACCCATGCGGAGGATGTCGTCGCGTTCCGGCTGGCGCTTGCCGCAAGGGGCGTGCGAGTGCCGGAGGATATGCGCATAGCCGGCTTCGATCTCGATCTGATCCCGGGCGGCACGCTCTGCGGCGCCGACTATGTGAAGCAGGACTTTTCCCTGTTTGGCTACGAGAGTGTACGGCTGCTCGACCGCCTGATTCAAAACAAGGCCCAGAAGGGGCAGAAGCTGTTCGTCGACTATACGATCTGCCCCGCCGCGACCGCCTTCGCGGGATAAAAAAGGCAGGAGCCAGCCAGAGGGCTGCTCCTGCTTTTCCAATATGCCTGCGCCGAATAAAATGCCCACCGCAGATCTCATGAAAAAACTCCCATGCGTCAGCATGGGAGTTTTTTGTTGC
>CAZYZQ010000099.1:0-7187 GCA_964652075.1 uncultured Oscillospiraceae bacterium | reverse complement strand
CAGATCAAGGTCAATATCATCCGCGAGACGAAGGCTGTCGACTACGCAAAATAATAAATCAGAAAATCCTGCCGAATTCCCCTGTTTGGCAGGATTTTTCTATACTTGGAGGAATGCCATATGGAAATACGTGTTCTGGCGGTCGGAGACGTTGTCTCCCCTGCCGGGCTGAAATTTCTGTCGCGCCATCTGCGGCCGCTGCGGAAGCTGCACGGCATCGACTTCTGCGTCGTCAATGGGGAAAACGCCTCAAATCTCGGCCTGACGCGTGACCAGGCCGAGGAGATCTTCACCGCAGGCGCCGACGTCATCACGCTCGGGAACCACACGTGGGGGCGACGCGAAATTGTGCCGTACCTCGACGACTGCGCCTTTATCCTGCGCCCGGCGAATTTCTCGCCGCAGCTGCCGGGACGCGGCTTCGGCGTTTTCGACTGCAAAACCACGCAAATCGCTGTTATCAATCTGATTGGCCGCTGTGGCATGGACTACACGCCGCAGAACCCCTTCCTTGAGGTCGAGCGGATTCTGCCGAAAATCGACACGCCCTGCATCCTTGTCGACTTCCACGCGGAGGCGACGTCTGAGAAGCTGGCGATGGGCTATCACCTCAGCGGCAAGATCTCCGCACTCTGGGGTACGCACACGCACGTCCCGACCGCCGACTGCAAGCTGCTGCCGCACGGCACGGGATACGTCACAGACCTCGGCATGACCGGGCCGCTGCACTCGGTCATCGGGATCAAACCGGAGCTGTCCATTGCGCGCTTCCGGGGCGATCTGACCTCGCACTATGAAGCAGCGCCCGGCCCCTGCGGCCTGAACGCCGTCTGCTTCACGCTCGACGGAAAAACCGGACGCTGTCTTGCCGTAGAGCGCGTTGATATTCAGGAAACGGAGTGAGCATTTTTATGAATCAAAAGGAGCTCATGATAGCGGGACTGCCCTATCGTGCTTCGCAGGATGGGCTGCTGGAGGAGAGCAACCGCTCACGCGAGCTGCAACAGGCCATCAATACCCTCCCTGCCACGCGGCGCGAGGAGCTGCCCGCGCTGTACAAGCAGCTGCTCGGCTCCACAGGCGAGCAGATTTTTATCGAGCCGCCGTTCCACTGCGACTACGGCAGCAACATCCACGTCGGCGAGCACTTCTACGCCAATTTCAACCTGACCATTCTCGATCCGGGCGTCGTGACCATCGGCAAAAACGCGCAGATTGCGCCGAATGTTTCGATCTTTACGGCGGGGCACCCGGTGCATCCGGACAGCCGAAATTCCGGCTATGAGTACGGCATCGCGATCACGATCGGCGACAACGTCTGGATCGGCGGCAACAGCGTCATCCTGCCGGGCATTACAATTGGCAACAATGTCGTCATCGGCGCGGGCAGCGTCGTGACGCACGATCTTCCGGACAATGTGATTGCCGCCGGCAACCCGTGCCGCGTGCTCCGCAAGATCACGGAGGCCGACCGGGATTTCTACTACAAGGACCGCCGCTTTGATGTGGTGGATTACAAGTAAGACATCTCAAAAAGCCGCCCATCCGGGCGGTTTATTTGCTTTTGGGGCTTGACTTTGCCCGCAGGGCATGGTGTAAGGTACGTATGTAAGGAGATGAATTCCATGAAAATAACCATCCATGAGGCCGCTGCGCTGGCGGGCGTGACACCGAAAACACTGCGTTATTACGACAAACTCGGCCTGCTGCATCCGGCTGAGGTCACAGCCTCCGGATACCGTCTTTACGGTGATGCGGAGTTGCGCCGGTTGCAGGAGATTCTGCTGCTGCGCGAGCTGGAATTTCCGCTCCGGGAGATCGCCGCGCTGCTCGACGTGCCGGACCGCACACAGGCGCTGCGCCGCCAGCGTGCCCTTTTGGAGCAGAAGTGCCAGCGGCTGGAAGGGATCATCGCCTTAGTCGACCACCTTCTGAAAGGAGATGAAAAAATGCATTTGGAAACATTCCGGAATGACGCGCTGGTACAGGCCCGGGAGGCCTATGCGCAGGAAGCGAAATCGCGCTGGGGCGAGACGGCTGCCTATCAGGAAAGCCAACGACGTGACGCAGCGCGCACGGCAGACGAGCGTCTTGCCATACAGTCTGAATATGAACACCTTCTAAATCAGTTTGCCTCGCACATCGGGGAAAATCCCGCCTGCCCTGCTGTACAAGCACTGATCGCGGACTGGCAGGCGCATATCACACACTGGTACTACCCCTGCACAAGTGAAATGCTTGCCTCGCTCGGCGAGATGTACACCGGCGACGCCCGCTTCACAAAAAATATCGATGCCGGTCATCCCGGCACCGCAGCACTGATGTCGGCAGCAATCCGCATCTACTGTGCCCGGCAGAGCAGAAACTAAACTACGACTACGGCGGTATGCGAGATCGCATACCGCCGCGCTTGTTTTTACCCTGCTGTCTTCTTCTCCGCCTCCTCCATTGCCGCGTCCAGCTCCGCCTGCGAGCACGTGCGGACATGCAACGTCTGCGTCCCCAGCAGCCGCGGGCCGACCGTTTCGGAGAAGGCTTCGCTGTAGAACTCGAAGGTAATCTCGTACTTTGTGTCGGGCGCGAGGACAAGATTCTTTCTTTTCCCGGTTGTATTCCGGAAAAACCGCTCATCGTCACAAACCACTGACGTGAAGTCCAAAAGAAACTCTCTTTGATACGTCTCTTCCAAAGACGGCAGGACACCCTCAAAACTAACCAATGTCATGACGGCATAGTCAGAGAGTGTGACACCGTCGTCCCCGAATATCTCCTCTGTCGGCAGTGGCTTCGCGCAGGCGGTAAGCGCATAGAGAAGCAGGGCGGTCAGTTCGACGATACGCAAAACGTGTTTCATATTCTCCCCTCCCCGTTTTTGGAAAACTCTTGTAATATCTTTATACATCTGTCATCCAATTCATGTCAATCCATGATAACCAAAATTGTCCCAAAAAAAACACGGCACAGCCGATTTGGCTGCGCCGTGTTGTGTGTCGCGTTTTTACTTGATCAGACCGATGATCCAGTCAAAGACGTTGTACTTGGCAAAGATGCCGACTGCAACGAGAGAGACCGTGGACATGATCTTGATGAGGATGTCGAGGGACGGGCCGACGGTGTCCTTCAGCGGGTCGCCGACGGTATCGCCGACAACCGCAGCCGCATGGGCCTCGGTACCCTTGGAAGCGCCCTCAACGCCGCCAATCTCGATGAACTTCTTGGCGTTGTCCCATGCGCCGCCTGCGTTGCCGGTGAAGATCGCCAGCATGATGGCGGACAGGGTCGCGCCGAGCAGGATGCCGCCGGTGAAGTTCGGCCCGAAGATGAAGCCGGTCAGCAGCGGGAAGACGATGGCGAGAATGCAGGGAACCTTCATTTCCTTCAGAGCGCCCTGCGAGGAGATCGTGATGCAGGTCTTGTAGTCCGGATCGGAGGTACCCTCGAGGATGCCCGGGTCAGCCTTGAACTGGCGGCGAACCTCGTCAACCATCTTACGGGCGGCCTTCGCAACGGCCTCGATCAGCATGCCGGAGAACAGGAACGGCAGCGCCGCGCCGATGATAACGCCGGCCAGGCAGAGCGGGTTGACCATGTTGAAGACAACGTCCGCGCCGATGTCGTTGAAGGTGTACAGGTAGGAGATGATCATGGACAGCGCGGCGAACGTCGCGGAGCCAATGGCAAAGCCCTTGCCGATTGCGGCGGTGGTGTTGCCGACAGCGTCGAGCTGGTCGGTAATCTCACGAACCTCCGGCTCCAGGAAGGACATCTCGGCGATACCGCCGGAGTTGTCGGAGATCGGGCCGTAGGTGTCGACGGAAACCGTGACGCAGACGAAGCTCAGCATACCGACGCCCGCCATGGCAACGCCGTAGATACCGGCGGTGTAGTAGGCGATGACAAGGCTCAGGCCGAGCACGATAACCGGCGCCATGCAGGAGATCATACCGACGGCCATGCCCTCGGTGATCACCAGCGCGGAGCCCTCCTTGGCGGAGTTGGAGATCTTCTTGGTGGGGTTGTAGTCATAGCTGGTGTAGAACTCGGCAATCGCGCCGATGATGATACCGGCGATGATACCGATGGCCGCGCCGATCCACGGAGAGACAATGCCGACCTTGAAGCCCGCGTTCTTCAGGATATCAGCGGTCTGGCCTCTGAACATGAAGAACGTCACGCCGAGGCCGATGACCATGGTCAGGATTGCGGAGACGTAGGTCGCGAAGTTCAGGGACTTGTGCGGGTCCTTGCAGTCCTTTTTCATCAGCAGGGACGCAATGCCGATCAGGCAGCTCAGGATGCCGCCGGCGGCGAAGAGCATCGGGAAGAGCATCAGGCGGGAGAGCATCTCCGTGCCGATGCCGAGACCGTTTGCGTTGGAGGAGAGGAACACATGGACGCCGAGCATCATCGTCGCAGTGATGGCGCCGATGTAGGACTCGAGCAGGTCGGAGCCGAGGCCCGCGACGTCACCGACGTTGTCGCCGACGTTATCGGCGATGGTAGCGGGGTTGCGGGGGTCGTCTTCGGGGATGTTGGCCTCGGTCTTGCCGACGAGGTCAGCACCCATATCGGCAGCCTTGGTGTAGATACCGCCGCCGACACGGTTGAACATGGCCACAATGGAGCAGCCGAGCGCATAGCCGGACAGGCACATCGTGAACGGGATGATGGAAATCTTCAGCAGGCCGGAGGTGACCGCACCGTCGGCGGAGGACTCCATCATGCCGAGGCCGAGACCGAAGATCAGGTACACAAGGCACAGGCCAACCATGCCGCAGCAGCCGACGCAGATGCCCATGACGGAGCCGCCCTTGAAGGCAACCTTCAGCGTAGAACCGATGTTCTTGGTGGTACGGGCTGTGTTGGCCACGCGGACATTGGCGTAGGTGGCGATCTTCATGCCGACAAAGCCGGCGGAAGCGCTCATCACCGCGCCGAGCAGGAAGCACACGGCGGTCTGCCAGGACACCAGAAGCGCGAAGACAATCGCGACGATGACCACGACAATCGCCAGCATTTTGTACTCGTAGTCGATGAACGCATTTGCGCCGACCCGGATCGCGCCGGCAATTTTCGACATGCGTTCCGTACCCTCGTCCAGCTTCTTCACGCCGAAGAAGTTGAACGCCGCATACGCCAGACCGAGCACAGCAACGAACATTGCAATGAGGATGATGACGGAATTCATTGGGTTTTCTCTCCTTATTGTATTTTTTGCGCGGATCGGTGGAACCAATCCCAACGCAATATAACATATACCACAAATCGCGCCCGTTTGCAATCCGTGAAATTCCCATTTTTTAGAGTGCTTTTCCGCAATTTTCTGGTTATTCTGTTTCAAGTTGAACCCGTTTGATCGGTTTTCATGCAGTGTGGATTTTGAAAAAGCCGCGGCTTTTGCAGGCCGAAATTATGAAATTGCAGCAGAAAGATTGAAAAAATCGCGGATAATCTCATTTTTCCCGGTTTTTTTCAAAACATGCTGGAAAAAAACTGCGTTTTTCTTTTTGGGCGTTTCATGACAAAAAAGCCGACCGCACGGCTCGCGTGACGGTCGGCAGGGGCGCAACTTGCAGCGCTTCTTTTCAAAAATACGCAAAAACTGAGAAAAAGCTCAGTTACCGAACAGCTCATCGCCGGTCTTGAAGCCGAAGGCCGGATGGAAGCTGAACTTGACCGCGCCGACCGCGATGTCCGGGCCAACCGCGCGCTGGATGCGGGCGATGCCCTCGTTGCCGAAGCCCGCGCACAGCTCGATAGCCGTGCAGCCCTGCGCGACGAGCTTTTTCGCCGCCTCCTCCGCCTCTGTGTAGGTCGATACGCCGACAACGTTCATATTGATGCCGCCCTCGATGCGGGCGTGGTCGGTCTCGGCATGGCAGCCGTCCGCGACGTAGAGAAATGCGCATTCAAATTTCATTCTGTGTTTGCTCCTTTTCTGAAAATTCCGGCTCTGTGCCGGGTCTAAGCGGTATCGTAGCAGATTTCCTGGCGGATTGCAAAACTTTTTATTTTCTTCAGAGTCCGTTCACTGTCTGTTCATATGCGTCTGGTAAGCTTAAATCGTAGAAAAGAGGACGGCCGATGTTGCGGCAGAAGCTGCAAATGGCCAACGGCCGCCGCTTCGCTACACTCCTCTCTTTTTCATTTTTCTCTCTTTCTCTCTCTTTTCTTTTTTATGTGACAAGGCCGCGCACTCCCCCGTGCGCGGCCTTGTTGCGTACGCTGTACAGATGCCCGGCGCGCGGGTCAGCGCGCCGGGCTTGTTTTTACTTCTCGTAGGTGAATTCCTGATCGTACAGGCTGACGGTGTCTCCCTCCTGAATACCCAGCTCCTCGAGCCGGTCGAACAGGCCGGCACGCCGAAGCTGCTGGTCAAAGTAGACGCGCTGCTCGTACTCCTTGAAGTTGACCTCCATGCACAGGCGCTGGAGCCACGGGCCGTCGATCGTCCACACGTCGTCGTAGTGCTCGATTGTCAGCTCGTCGAGCTTTCCGGCCTTGGCCAGCGGCTTGACGTACTCCGGCTCATAGACCGTGACGGGCGGCAGCTCGCGCAGCCGTGCGGCGATGCGTCCGACCAGCTCGCGCGTACCCGCGTGCGTTGCGGCGGAGATCTCCAGAAGCTCCAGCCCCGCCTTTTCAACATGTGCGCGCAGGCGCGCAAGGTTGTCCGCGTCCGGCGGCAGCAGGTCGCACTTATTGGCGGCGACCAGCATCGGCCGCGCGGCCAGCTCCGGGCTGTAGCGGCGCAGCTCGTCCTGAATCTTGTCAAAGTCCTCGACCGGGTCGCGCCCCTCTGAACCGGAGACGTCCACGATATGCACCATCAACCGGCAGCGGTCGATGTGGCGCAGGAAGTCGTGTCCAAGCCCCGCGCCCTCCGCCGCGCCCTCGATGATGCCCGGAATGTCCGCCATGACGAAGGACGTGCCCTCGTCGACGTAGATCACGCCGAGATTCGGGAACAGCGTCGTAAAGTGATAATTTGCAATCTTCGGATGTGCGTTCGACGTGACGGACAGCAGCGTCGACTTACCCACATTCGGGAAGCCGACCAGACCGACGTCCGCCAGCAGCTTCAGCTCCAAAATGACCTCGTGGCTCTCGCCCGGCAGGCCGGCCTTGGCAAAGCGCGGCACCTGCCGCGTCGGCGTGGCGAAGTGGCGGTTGCCCCAGCCGCCGCG
>CAZYZQ010000098.1:0-7201 GCA_964652075.1 uncultured Oscillospiraceae bacterium | reverse complement strand
CTCAGTATAGCCGATTGGAGTGCAAATTGCAATGGGAATTTCGTTTTTTTCCTTTATCTGGGGCTGTTTTTTTCCGGAATTCACGCCCAAAAGTCGGTATTCTTTCTCATTTGTTTGAATATAACCATCAGTCAACCGGCACTGTCAAAAAAAGCGCGCGATGCTTTCTGCATCGCGCGCCCGTTATACCGGGTGAACCGCAATCCGCCCCTGTTCCACACAGACAGCGGCGGCCTTTGGCACCGTGCGGCCGAGCAGCAGCTCGGCCAGCGGATTTTCCACAAGCTGTACAATCGCGTGCCGCAGTCCGCGCGCCCCGGCCTTCACGCGCGCCGCCTGGACAACGGCGGCGGCCACGTTGTCGGCAATACGCAGCGTCAGCCCGGCTCTCTGCGCGCGGCGCGCCGTGTCCCCGAGCTGCTGATCGGCAATGGCGGCAAGTGTCCCGGCATCCAGCGGCGCAAACTGCGCAATGCAGTCCAGCCGCCCCAGAAACTCCGGCCGGAACAGCTCCTCCAACGCCGTGCCGCCGCGCGCCTGTTCAAAGCCCACGTTGGCATGCACAGGGCCGGTGTTGCAGGTCATAATCAGGATCGCGTTCCGGAAGTCCGCCCGGCGGCCCATCGAGTCCGTCAATACGCCGTCCTCCATCACCTGTAACAGGATCCCACATACATCCGGATGCGCCTTTTCCAGCTCGTCGAGCAGCACAAGGCAGTACGGACGCCTGCGGACCTTCTCGGTCAGCTCGCCGCCCTCATCGTGGCCGAGATAGCCCGGCGGCGCGCCGATCAGGCGCGAAACTGTGTGCTTTTCCATGAACTCCGTCATATCAAGCCGCACCATGGCCTCCCGGCTGCCGAAGACCGTCTCCGCCAGCGCGCGGCACAGCTCCGTCTTTCCCACGCCGGTCGGGCCGGTCAGCAGCATGGATGCCACAGGCCGCGTCTCGGCGGCAATCCCTGTCCGGCCGCGCCGCACGGCCTGTGCGACGGCGTGTACCGCCGCCTGTTGGCCGAGCACGCGGCGGGAGAGCACGGCCTCGAGGTCGCGCAGCCGGTCCCGCTCCTGCATACACAGGTTGCCGGCCGGAATGCCTGTACATGCGGAAACCGTCGCCGCAATCTCCTCCGGCGTGACCACGGCCTGCCGCCCGTGCCCCAGCTGGCGGATGCGCCCCTGTAGCTGCGCCGCCAGCACATACTGCCCGCCGGAGACGGCCTCATGCAGCTCACGGCCCAACGACTGCGCCGCCTGTCCGCCCGCCGCCATCCGCGTGCGTGACGCACCCTCGTCCAGCAGGTCAATGGCCTTGTCCGGCAGGAAGCGGCCCGTCAGATAGCGGCAGGACAGCTCGACCGCCGCCGCGATTGTCTCGTCGGGAATCTGCACACCGTGGTGCCGTTCCAGCCCCGGGCGCAGGCCGCGCAGGATCTCCTCCGTCTGCGCGGGCGTCGGCTCCTCCACGCGCACCTGCCGGAAGCGGCGCTCCAGCGCGGCGTCCTTCTCAATATACTTCCGGTACTCCTCCAGCGTCGTCGCGCCGAGCAGCTGCACCTCGCCCCGCCCAAGGGCCGGCTTGAGGATATTGGCCGCATCGATCGCGCCCTCCGCGCTCCCCGCGCCGACCACCGTGTGCATCTCGTCCACAAAAAGGATCACGTTGCCCGCGCGGCGGATCTCCTCCAGAATGGCCTGAAGCCGCTCCTCAAATTCGCCGCGGTACTTTGTCCCGGCGATCAGCGCGCCCATGTGCAGCGCCAGAAGGCGCTTTCCCTGCAGCTGCGCCGGAACTGTTCCGGCGGCAATCCGCTGCGCCAGCGCCTCGGCGATGGCCGTCTTCCCGACGCCCGGCTCGCCGACAAGCGCGGGGTTGTTCTTTGTCCGGCGGCACAGGATCTCAATCACCTGCGCCAGCTCGCGCTCCCGCCCGATCACCGGGTCAAGGCTCCCCGCGCGCTCCACAAGGTCTGTACAGAACTGTTCCAGCAGTTTCGTTGTGCTCGTCCTCCTCCTCTTCTCCTCCGACGGTGCAAGGCGCTGCGCCGCGCGCCACGCCGTGTCCCGGCCCAGCAGTGCCACCGCCGTGCAGTCCGTCTCCCGCAAAAGAGCCAGCAGTAACCGTTCCGGTGTCACATTGGCCGGCTTCCGGCCGCCAGCGGCCGCCAAAATCCGGCGCATATGCCCGCTCAGCCCCTGCGCGGGCGGCAGGCCGCGGCAGCCGACGCCGCAGGCCGCTTCCACGCGGGCGTAGACCATCTCGCACCGCACCTCGGGCAAAAACCGCGCCGTCTGCGGGTGGCCGGTCATGGCCAGCAGCAGATGCTCGCTTCCGACATACCCGTGTCCCAGCCCCATCGCGGCGCGCCGCGCCGCGACCAGCAGCGCCTGTGACTGTACCGGCAGATCCCGCATACCTCTCGCCTCCGTTTTCTTCCAAGTATTTCCACATAAAGTCTGTTTTATACGTTGTTTTCCCCCGGCATGAATTTGGCAGGAAGAAACACTTGCATTTTCGGGAAAATGTGCTAGAATGAAAGCAACTTGAAATGGAGGTGTGTTTCATGGCATACAAGATCACCGACGCTTGCGTCAGCTGCGGTTCCTGCGCGGACGCCTGCCCGCTCGGCATCATCTCGCAGGGCGCGGAGCATTACGAGATCGACGCTTCTCAGTGCGTTGATTGCGGCACTTGCGCTGGCACCTGCCCCATGGGCGCAATTGAGCAGGAGTAATTGCATACTTACTGACTGAGCCTGTGCTGCATGCCAGCACAGGTTCGGTGTTTCTCTGGGGGATTATGATTTACGAAGAAACGCTTGGCCGCTTTACGCTGCTGCAGGACACCGGCCGCACGCGGATCGGCACGGATTCCCTGTCGCTGGGAACCTTCCTGCGCATCCGTCCGCGCGGGCGCGTCTGTGACCTCGGCTGCGGCAGCGGCGTACTGGGGCTGCTTGCCCTGTGCGCGCAGCCGGACTGCATCGTGACCGGCGTGGAGCTCTCGCCCGAGGACTGCGCGTTGGCGCGCGAAACCGTCCGGCGCAACCGGCTGGATGGCCGTTTCCGCGTGCTCGAGGGCGATATCCGCGCCATCTCCGCGCTGCTCCCGGCGGGGCAGTTTGACAGTGTGATCTCCAATCCGCCCTACTTTCCTGCCGGCCCGGCCTCTCCCGATCCGGCGCGGGCACGCGCCCGGCGCGAGGACTCCTGTTCGCTGGACGAGCTGTGCCGTGCGGCGGCATGGCTTTTGCGCTGGGGCGGCGACTTTGCGCTCGTCCACCGCCCTGAACGTCTGGCCGATCTGTGCTGCGCCCTGCGCGCACATGGGCTGGAGCCAAAGCGGCTACAGCTGGTGCGCCACCATGCGGGCGCACCCGTCAGTCTTCTGCTGCTTGAGGCCCGGCGCGGCGGCAGGCCGGGGCTGGCATTCTTACCGGATCTGCTGCTGCACGACGCGAATGGGCGCGAAACTGCGCCGTACCGCTCCCTTTTTTCAACAACACAGGAGGAACCTTGATATGCCCGGTATGCTCTATCTTGTCCCGACGCCCATCGGCAATCTGGGCGACATCTCCGACCGCTGCCGCGAAACGCTGGCCACGGCGGACTTCATCGCCGCCGAGGACACCCGCGTCACCCTGCGCCTGCTCAACCATCTGGGCCTGAAAAAGGCGCTCGTGAGCTACCACGAGCACAACAAGCAGGTGTGCGGCACGCGCATTGTCGAACGGATTCTGGGCGGCGAAACCTGTGCGCTCGTCTCCGACGCGGGCAGCCCGGCCATCTCCGACCCGGGTGAGGATCTCGTCGCGCTCTGCGCGCAGAACGGGATCACCGTCTCCGCCATCCCCGGCCCGTGCGCGATTATCACGGCGCTCGGCATGGCCGGCCTGCCGACCGGCCGGTTCACCTTTGAGGGCTTTCTGTCCATGAACCGGAAAAACCGGCTGACCCATCTCGAAAGCCTGCGGCAGGAGACGCGCACGATGGTCTTCTACGAGGCGCCGCACAAGCTGCGCGCCACACTGGACGATTTTTCCGTCTATTTCGGCGCCGACCGGCGGCTCGTTCTCTGCCGGGAGCTGACGAAGCTCCATGAGGAGGCCATCCGCACCACGGTCGGCGGTGCCGTTGCGCGCTATCAGGGCGAGGAGCCGCGCGGCGAATATGTCCTCGTGCTCGACGGCGCGCCGCCCGCCGCTGCGCCGTCGCTGACGCTGGAGGAGGCCGCCGGCCGCGTGCAGGCTTACATGGCGGCGGGAATGCCAAAAAAGGAGGCGCTGCGGCGAACGGCACAGGAGACCGGCTTTGCACGCAACGCGCTCTACGATGCGCTGGAACGTCAAAAAAACCGTGCTGTGGAATAACTCCACAGCACGGTTTTTCGCGTTCAGGCGCGTGTCAGCTCACGCAGGCAATTTGCGCAGACGCTCTTGCCGCGAAACTGCCGGATCTCCTTCGTCTCGCCGCAAAACACACAGGCTGGCTGATATTTTTTGAGCACGATATTTGAACCGTCCACAAAGATCTCCAGCGAGTCCTTCTCCGCAATATCCAATGTTCGCCGCAGCTCGACCGGAAGCACTATCCGGCCCAGCTCATCCACCTTCCGCACAATTCCCGTTGCTTTCATTCCGTGAACCTCTCTTTTTCAACGTTACCGCGTCACAGCGGCCGCTTTCCACTTCATTCGACAAAATCTAAATATATTATACTTAGGCATTTGTGTATTGTCAACGACATGGAAATGTCATTTTCTACAAAAATAAGGCGCCGATTTTGGAGTTTTCTTCTCTTTCGGTATGTCCACCCCGCGCCGGCGCATAGATATTGTGACGAAAGGAGCTGTTGTCCATGGCGCTTTCGCTGCTCTGGACGGGGATGGCCGTGCTGGCCTTCCTGTTTTCGGTTTTCTGCGGGTCGGGTGCGGACGTCGCGGCGGCGGCGCTGTCGGGCGCGCAGGAGGGAATTGCGCTGACCATTTCGCTGGGCGGCGCGCTGTGCCTCTGGACGGGGCTGGGCAAGCTCATGGAGGCCGCAGGACTGACGCAGACGCTCGCGCGCGTGCTGCGCCCGCTGCTGCGCCGCCTGTTCCCCCACGCGATGCAAAGCCCCGCCGCGGCGCGGCCTCTCTGCTGCAACCTGACGGCAAATCTGCTTGGGCTCGGCAACGCCGCCACGCCGTTCGGCATCGCGGCCGCGCGCGCCATGGCGCAGGGGCGCACAACGGCCAGCGACGAGCTGTGCCGCTTCGTCGTGCTGAACACGGCCTCCATCCAGCTGCTACCCGCAACGGTCGCGGCGATGCGCGCCTCGCTCGGATGCGCCGCGCCGTTTGACATTTTGCCCGCCGTCTGGTGCGCGTCTGTATGTTCCGTGGCCGTGGGACTGCTGGCCGCGTGGGGATGTGCAAAGCTGTGGCGCTGAGCGGTTATATTCTTCCCGCGCTGATCTGCCTGAGCGCGTGTCTGGCGCTGCGCCGGCGGTGCGACGTCTATTCGCTGCTCTGCGAGGGCGCGGCGGAGGGGCTGAAAACGCTTTTGCATCTTTGCCCGCTTCTGGTGATCCTGCTGGCGGGCATCGCCATGCTGCGCGCGTCCGGCGCGATGGACGCAATCGCGCGCCTGTGCGCCCCGGTGCTCCGGGCCGTGGGGATTCCCCCGGAGCTTGCCCCGCTGATGCTCGTGCGCCCGTTCAGCGGCAGCGCCGCGCTGGCCGTCGGCGCGGATCTGATGCGCACGTTCGGTGTCGGCTCCACGGTTGGGCGCACGGCCGCCGTCATGCTCGGCTCCACGGAGACGACATTTTATACGATCTCCGTCTACTTCGGCGCGGCCGGGATCCGGAAAACGCGCTACGCCATCCCGGCCGCACTCTGCGCCGATCTGGCGGGATTCTTCTGCGCCGCGCTTTTTGTCCGCCTGTTCTGATTATACCTTTACATCTCGCCGAAACTCTGCTAAAATAGTTTGGAAAATGCCACAAAGGAAGGAATCTATCATGGAAAAACTGACTGCGCTGCTCTCGGCGCAGGTGCGCGCGGCGTTTGCCGCTGCGGGCTATGATGAAACATACGGCGGCGTGACCGTTTCAAACCGCCCGGATCTGTGTGAGTTCCAGTGCAACGGGGCGATGCCCGCCGCGAAGCAATATCATAAGGCGCCCATCCAGATCGCGCAGGCCGTCGCGCAGCAGCTGGCGGACACCCCCTGCTTCTGCGCAGTCGACGCGGTCGCGCCGGGCTTTCTCAATCTGAAGGTGACGCCCGCGTTCCTCGCGCAGTATCTGGCCGATATGCGCGCGTCCGACAAATTCGGCCTTGAACCGGATCCGAACCCCGGCACGGTCGTCATCGACTACGGCGGGCCGAACGTGGCCAAGCCGCTGCACATCGGCCACCTGCGCTCTGCGATCATCGGCGAGAGCGTCAAGCGCCTGTACCGCTACTTCGGCAACACGGTCATCGGTGATATCCACATGGGCGACTGGGGCCTGCAGATGGGCCTGATTATTGCCGAGGTGCGCGAGCGCCAGCCGGAGCTGCCCTACTTCGACCCGGACTTCACCGGTGACTATCCAGCAGAGCCGCCCTTCACGATTGCGGAGCTGGAGGAGATCTACCCCGCCGCGAGCGCCAAGAGCAAGGTTGACGCGGACTTTGCCGAAAAGGCGCACACCGCCACCTACCGTCTCCAGCACGGCGACCGGGGCTATCTTGCCATGTGGCGGCACATCATGAACGTCTCCGTGGCCGATCTGAAGAAGAATTATGACAACCTGAATGTCTCCTTCGACGTCTGGAAGGGCGAAAGCGACGCCGACCCGTACATTGCGCCGATGGTGGAAAACATCAAGGCACAGGGCCTGACCCGCGAGAGCGAGGGCGCGCTTGTCGTGGACGTGGCGCAGGAGGGCGACACCAAGGAGATCCCGCCCTGCATCCTCGTCAAGTCCGACGGCGCGGCCATCTACGCCACGACGGATCTTGCCACACTCGTACAGCGGATGCAGGACTACAGGCCCACGAAGGTGCTCTACGTCGTGGACAAGCGCCAGAGCCTGCACTTCGAGCAGGTCTTCCGCACCGCGCGCAAGGCCGGCATCGTCCCGGATTCGACGGCGCTGCAGTTCCTCGGCTTCGGTACGACGAATGGCAAGGACGGCAAGCCTTTCAAAACCCGCGAAGGCGGCGTCATGC
>CAZYZQ010000097.1:0-7663 GCA_964652075.1 uncultured Oscillospiraceae bacterium | reverse complement strand
CTGGAACATGTGGTAGAAATCATAGGACTGCATGATCATATAATTGAATTCCAGGAAGGAAAGCCCCTTCTCCATGCGCTGCTTGTAGCACTCCGCGCGCAGCATATTGTTGACCGAGAAGCACGGGCCAACCTCACGCAGCAGTTCGACGTAGTTCAGGTTCAAAAGCCAGTCGGCGTTATTGAGCATCCGCGCCTGACCGGGGCCTTCGCCGAACTCGATGAAGCGCTCCACCTGCTTTTTGAAGCACTGTGCATTGTGGTCAATATCCTCACGTGTGAGCATTTTGCGCATATCGGTGCGCCCGGACGGGTCGCCGATCATCGTCGTGCCGCCGCCGATCAGGGCGATCGGGCGGTTACCCGCCATCTGCAGGCGCTTCATGAGCGTCAGCGTCACAAAATGCCCCGCCGTCAGGCTGTCGGCCGTGCAGTCAAAGCCGATGTAGAACGTGGCCTTGCCGTTGTTGATCACATTTTTGATCTCTTCCTCGTCCGTGACCTGTGCAATCAGGCCGCGGGCTTTCAGTTCGTCATAGATTGTCATGGTTTTTCCCCTTTTCCAGTATTTTACGACGAAAAAACGCCCCTGTCCATCCGGACAGAGGGCGTAAATCTTACGCGGTACCACCTCTGCTTCGCCGGGCCTTCACAAGCCGGGCCTCGCGGCGTGCTTTCACACGCCTGCGCCGTAACGGGCGCACCCGTTCCGCCCTACCGTCTCCGGCTCAGGCGGACAGCTCCACGCGGTAACTTCACGCGGCAGCTTCTCCCCTTTTCACCAGCCAGAGGTTCTCTGTACAAGCCTGCGCCGCGCTACAACACGCTTCCTCGCTTTTCTTTGCCAATCTTAGCAGATTCGTATCGGTTTGTCAAGCGTTCAGCATTTCTTCGGCGCTGCGCAGCGTGGTCTCCGTGATTGTTGCCCCGCCAATCATGCGCGCCAGCTCTGCGCGCCGTCCCTCGAACGCAAGACGCTCGACGGAGGTATAGGTTCTGCCGTCTTTTTCGGCCTTTGAAATCAGGAAGTGCGTCTGTGCCAGCGCCGCGATCTGCGGCAGGTGCGTCACGCACAGCACCTGCTTACCCTGTGCAACAGCGCGCAGCTTCTCGCCGACCTTCTGTGCCGCCCGGCCGGAAACGCCGGTATCGACCTCGTCGAAAATCAGCGTCGCGACCGCGTCGCGTTCTGCCAGAACGTTTTTCATTGCCAGCATGATGCGCGCCAGCTCGCCGCCAGAGGCAACCTTACTCAGCGGCTTCAGCGCTTCTCCAAGGTTTGCGGACATCAAAAACCGCACCACGTCCATGCCGTCCGGCGAGAGCGAGGCCTCTTCAAATTCGCACTGGAAGCGCACCTTGGGCATGGCAAGCTCTGCCAGCTCCTGCGCGATGCGCCCTTCCAGCGCCTTTGCCGCCTTCTGCCGCGCACTGCGCAGCGCCATTGCTGCGTCCGTGGCAAGCTGTTCCTGCTTTTTGAGCTTTACCTGAAGCTGCTCGATGCGGTCGCCGGCAAACGTAATCTCGTCCAGCTCCGCCCGCGCCTGCTCCAGATAGGACAGGATCTCTCCCACATCCGCGCCATATTTCCGGCGCAGCATGGAGATCGTGTGCAGCCGCTCCTCAATCTGTTCCAGCTCGTCGCCTGAGAAGGCAAAATGGTCACGCAGATCGCGCAGTTGATCCGCCAGATCCTGCACGGTATACATTGCATCATTCAGTTGCCCATGCAGCGATTCCAGCTCGTCCGTATAGCGGGCAATCCCCGCGACGGCGCGCGCCGCGCGCGTCAGCATGGCGCACGCGCCGTCCGAATCCTCGTCACCGCTGAGCAGCAGCTCCGCCTCATTCACACCGGCTGCGAGCTTTTCCGCGTTTTGCAGCACCTTTCGCCGCGCATCGAGCTGTTCATCCTCGCCGGGCTGCAGGTCAGCGCGTTCGATCTCCGCAACCTGATAGCGCAGCATCTCCACGCGGCGCGCCTTCTCGGTCTCATCCATCGACAGCCGCGCAATCTCATGCCGCAGCTGCTGCACCGTTTCGTACGCCGCGTGGTACGTCTCCAGCAGCGCGTCATTGCCCGCGAAGGAATCCAGAAACCGCAGATGGCTGGTCTCGTCAAAGAGCTGCTGGGAGTCGTGCTGCCCGTGGATATTAATCAGCTGCATCCCAAGCTGCCGCAGGATTGTCACCGTGACCGGCGTTCCGTTGACGCGGCACACGTTTTTCCCGTCCGCAAAAACCTCGCGCTGCACCAGCAGCTCCTCCGGGTCATAGGGTACGCCGTGCCCGGAAAACCAAGGCAGCTCCGGTACCTGTGTAAAGACCGCGCTCACAAACGCCTTGTTGCAGCCGGTGCGGATCATATCGCGGTAGGCCCGTTCGCCGATGATCGCGGAGATGGCGTCTATGATAATCGATTTGCCGGTGCCTGTCTCGCCGGTCAGCACCTGAAAGCCGCGATCGAAGACGATCTCGGCCAGTTCTATCACGGCGATATTCTCAATATGAAGGACGGAAAGCATCGCGCGCCTCCTGTATCAGCCGATCAGCTTCTGAATTTCCATGTAAAATTCCTGTGCGGAAACGCTGTCGCGCAAAATAACAAGCGCCGTATCGTCGCCCGCAAGTGTGCCCACAATGGACGGTGAAACCATTGAATCCACGGCGGAGCACGCCGCTGACGCCAGCCCGGGCATCGTCTTGAGCACCACAAGATTCTGCGCGGCATCGCAGGCTGTCACGCACTCCTGGAAGATGGCGTTCAGCCGTCCGGAGAAGGTTTGCTGCAAATCGCGGTTCGTCGCGGCATAGTAATACGCGCCGTTCGACGAGAGCGCCTTGACGAGGCGCAGCTCCTTGATATCCCGGGAAATTGTCGCCTGCGTGCTGTTGTAGCCGTAAACGCGCAGTGCATCGAGCAGCTGCTCCTGCGTCTCAATCTCCCGGGATGCGATAATTTCGAGTATTTTTTCCTGGCGCTGTGATTTCATTGCGTTACCTGCTTTCAAATTTTGTACGGACAATCTCAAAAAAGTTTCGATTTTTCAGCCGCAGCAGCTTTGTCTCGAGCTGGGAGCGCTGGATATTGACCACATCATCCGCGCCGAGCCGAAACGCTTTTCCGCCGTCCACCGACAAAAACGCACTTTTTTTCCCAATCTTTCCGACACGGATCGAAATTTTCCGGTCGCGTGTCGTAACGGTGGAGTGCGCATGCAGCGCATGCGCGCAGATCGGCGTGATAATGATGTTCTGCCCGACCGCCTCCACAACCGGCCCGCCCGCGGAAAGCGAGTAGGCGGTTGAGCCGGTCGGCGTACAGACAATCGCGCCGTCGCCGTCCACCTCCATGGCCTCGACGCCGTCAATAAAGACGGCAAGCTGGATCACACGCGCAACCGCGCCCTTTGTCACGACCGCGTCGTTCAGCGCGACATCCTCAAAGACCACACGGCTGTCGTGTTGCACATCGACATGCAGCATCATCCGCGGGTCAATCCGATAGTCTCCCGTTTTCAGTCTGCGCAGCAGTTCCAGCTCGCTGCTCTCCAATTCCGCCATAAAGCCCATGGTGCCGTTGTTTACACCGAGAATCGGCACCCGATGCCGCGCGGCCGCCTTGGAAGCATGTAAAATCGTTCCGTCCCCGCCAAAGCAGATCAGCAGATCCGCACTGCGAAGCTCGTCGCGCAGATTATAAAACCGCACATCCTGCGGCAGCGCAACACCCCGGTCGACCGCGAACGGCAGGCAGATGCGTGTCTCCATCCCCATCTCATGCAGGATGCGCTGTGTCTCCTGCACGGTCTGAAACGATTTATCCCGATAGGGGTTCGGCGTCAGAATGATTTTTTTCATAGCTCACCCCTTCAGCGCCGTATGGGCCTCGGCCACGAGCGCTTCGATATCCGGGCACCGATCCTGCACATCGCCCAGCACCAGATGCCCCAGAAACTCTATATTGCCCTCCGGCCCCTTGACCGGGGAAAATGTCAGCGCCTGCACGGAAAAGCCCAGCTGCCGCGCCGTGTCGACAAAGCTGTGCAGCACCTCGCAGTGAACTGCAGGGTCGCGCACGACGCCCTTTTTGCCGACCTTCTCCTTACCTGCTTCAAACTGCGGCTTAATCAGGCTGACAACCTGTCCGCCCGGGCGCAAAAGCGTCCGCAGCACCGGCAGTACGAGCTTCGTCGAAATAAAGCTGACATCGACGAGCGACAGATCCAACGGCTCACCGATATCCTCCGGCGTCACATAGCGGATATTCGTCCGCTCCATGCAAACAACGCGCGGGTCGTTCCGGATCTTCCATGCCAGCTGCCCATAGCCAACGTCGATTGCATAGACCTTTTTTGCGCCGTGCTGGAGCAGGCAGTCGGTAAACCCACCGGTTGACGCGCCGGAATCGCTGCAAACGCAGCCGGTCGGGTCGACGCCAAACTCCCGCAGCGCCTTTTCACATTTCAGGCCGCCGCGGCTGACGTACGGACAGGCGCTGCCACGAACTTCAATCTCAACCTCAGGTGAAAGCATGGCGCCCGCCTTGTCCACCTTCTGTCCGTTTACATAGACAAGGCCGCTCATGATGGTTGCTTTTGCCTTCTCCCGGCTCTCCGAGAGGTTCCGGGCAACCAGCAGCGCATCCAATCGTTCCTTCATTTCAGTTCCTCCAAAATGGCCGCAGCAAGGGAGTCGGCATCCAATCCCTCGCGCCGCAGCAGTTGGCCGACCCGGCCCTGCGGCGTGAAATGGTCGCCCAAATTTCGCAGGACAACGCGGCAAGGCTCCCCGGTCAGGCGCGCGGCAATCTCCTGCCCCACGCATCCGGCTGCAACGCAGGACTCCTGCACCACAACGTGTCCGGTTTTCCGGGCAGAGGCTGTAATCGCGGTCATATCCAATGGTTTGATACAGTCCAGCTTGATAATTTCAACAGACACCGCCCGCTTTTGCAGCTGCTCCGCCGCGGCAATCGCCTGATTGATGGACGGCCCGTAGACAACGAGCGTGAGATCCGCTCCCTCCCGGAAGACAGGCTGTGTGCTGACGCCCTCGTAATCGCCGTCCCCGCCGCGCGGATAACGAACCGCAACCGGCCCGTCCAGCTCCTCCACCGCGCGGTACAGCATTCTGGCAAGCTCCGCCTGGCTCGCGGGGCAGAGCACTGTCATGCCCGGCACCTGCCGCAAAAAACCGACGTCAAAGACACCGTTGTGCGTCTCGCCGTCCTGCCCGACCAACCCGGCGCGATCCACGCCAAAGACAACATGCAGATTCAGCAGCGCGATATCATGCAGGAGCTGGTCATACGCGCGCTGCAAAAAGGTCGAATACACGGCCACGACCGGGATAAGCCCCTGCTTGGCCATGCCGGCCGCCATGGCAACGGCGTGCCCCTCCGCAATCCCGACATCAAAAAACCGGCGCGGGAATGCCTCCGCAAACACGCTCAGGCCCGTGCCCTGCGGCATGGCGGCCGTAATGGCGCAGACGCGGTCATCATGCCGCGCCAGCTCGACGAGTTTCGCGCCAAATGCAGAGGAAAAGCTCGCGCCGTTTTTCTGCGCGGGCAAAAAGTCCTTTGCCGGATCAAACGTCCCAACGCCGTGGAAGATATCCGGATCATGCTCAGCTGCCGCATAGCCTTTCCCCTTCTGCGTCAGCACATGGACGAGCACAGGGCCGCGCTCCTCCTTCGCACGCATCAGGTTGTAGGTCACTTTTTTCAGATCATGCCCATCGACCGGCCCCAGATAGGTAAAGCCCATCTCTTCAAACAGTGTCGTGCCGATCAGCGCATGCTTCAGCTTCAATTTCAGATAGTGGGTAAAGCGGTACAGCTGCCGCCCGCCCGGAATATGCTGCGTCAGCTCCCGATAGAGCTTTTTGATGCGAAAATACTGTGGCTTGAGGCGCAGGCGCTGCAAATGCGCCGCAACCGCGCCCACGCTCGGCGAGATGGACATCTCATTGTCGTTCAGCACAACAATCAGATGGTTTCCGCTCCTGCCGGCGTCATCCAGGCCCTCATAGGCCATACCGCCCGTGAGCGCACCGTCGCCGATCAGCGCGATAGACTCATAATGCGCATGCTGGAGCTCGGCCGCGCGCGCCATACCAAGCGCAACAGAGACAGAGTTGGATGCGTGCCCCGCAATAAACGCGTCCTGAATGCTCTCATACGGCTTTGGAAAGCCGGAAAGCCCGTCGATCTGCCGAAGCGTATCGAACTGCCTCCAGCGGCCGGAGAGGATCTTATGTACATAGGCCTGATGCCCGACATCAAAAACAAGCCGGTCATAGGACAGATCAAAGACGCGATGCAGCGCGAGTGTCAGCTCCACCACACCGAGGTTTGATGCCAGATGACCGCCGGTTTTTGAAACATGTTTAATTAAAAATGTGCGAATCTCCCCGCACAGCTGCACCTGCTGCTGGTCAGTCAGGCGAAGCAGGTCTTCGCGCGAGGAAATCTGTTCCAGGATTGCCAACCCGGTCACAACCTTTGTGTTTTCTTTTTCTGAAACAGGGCGGAAAGCAGCTTGGGGATGTCCCGAAAAAAACGGATCACCTTTGCTGCAAGAAATACGATCTGGGTAGACTCCCGCATTGCAAATGACTTACCGATGGCCTTGCCTCCGACTGTCGCCGCCGCAACAACCGCAGACAGCAGCAGTGGCAGAACGGCTTTCCAGCCGCTGCCAAGATGCAGAACAGCTTCCGCGGAGATCACCGCCGCCGCGGAACCTGAGATGACGCCGCAGATATCGCCGATCACATCGTTGCAGAACGAGGAGACACGGCTGGCGTTGCGCAGCAGCAGAATCGCTTCTGACGCGCCCTTTACCTTCCGGGACGCCATACCGTGAAACGGCTTGATATCCGCCGCCGTTACGGCCACACCGATAATATCAAACACGATTCCCAACGCGACAATGGCCAAAAGCACGAAAAACGCGGCCCAGATTGCAACAGCATTCAGAATCTGGTTGGACAGGAACGAGAAGGTCGCTGAAATAATCAGCGTGGAAACAAATACAATCGCGATCCATCTCCAGTCGCCGTGCTTCGCCTGCTTTTTGGCCTTTCGTCGTTTTGGATTTGCGTCGTCGCTTTTCAAAGCTGTATTCCCCCAATAGATAAGTCAAATAAAAAGGCGGCAACAGACAGCGTAAATCTTACGGCTTAGGTACGGGTAGGATTTCCCCGGCGGCTGCCCCCCGTTGCCGGAAGGGTGGTTTCCCTTTCAAGCCGCCGCCGGCGTGTCGCCAGCGCCGGGACCCGACTGCCACTGAGTCCGTACTGCAATCCGGTGTCTGTCCAGTTATGACAGTCTAGATGTTTTCCATGGCAGCGTTCCGAACTTCTTATCCTTTTTTGCAGCCGTGATTTCACGGGGCAATAGCAGACATCCCATGGCCACGGGAGGTCTGGGTGTTCCCCGATCCCTGCACGCCCACGCAAGGCAGGCTACACTGTACACAGTTATGCACCGCAATACAGGTTTCACCCCACTTCGTACGCAGTCCCACCAGGATAGACGGCTGTCGCACAAGAATGGGTCTCCACGGATAGAGGGTCGGTTACCGCATGCCGTTGCGGCCGCCCTGTATCCTTAACCTCCAGCACCCACCCCAAACTGGGCGTAAGAAGCAGGCACC
>CAZYZQ010000096.1:6582-7735 GCA_964652075.1 uncultured Oscillospiraceae bacterium | reverse complement strand
TGTTCGACATGATCGAGGCTATGCGGCCGCAGTTTCATCTGGCGATCGTCTCCACTGCGTCGCGCGCCTGCGTTGACAGCGTGCTCGCGTGCTTCGGCCGCGCGGAGCTGTTTGAACTGACGCTCACGCAGGAGGATATTCCCGTCCCGAAGCCTGACCCGGCGGGTTTTCTGATGGCCATGCGCCACTTCGGCGCGGAGGCGGCGGACACCGTGATCTTTGAAGACTCCGACACCGGCATCCGCGCCGCGCGTGCGACGGGCGCAACTGTTTTAATTGTCGACCGGTTTTGAGCAAACTGCCAAAACTGCCCCTTGTATTTCCCCCGCTTTTATGCGATAATGATCAAAACGCAGGCGCGACGCCTGTTGACAGGAGGCTACGCCCATGTATCGTATCTTGGAACTGGATCCCGGCTTGAAGCCGTATACATTCGATATTGACCTTCGTATGGACAACTACCACCGCAAGCTCGCCGAGCTGACGCCGAACGGCGGGACGCTCAATGACTTCGCCAACGGCATCGCCTATTTCGGCATTCACCGTGAAGAAGGCGGCTGGGTGTACCGCGAGTGGGCGCCCGCGGCGCAGCGGCTGTTCTTCACCGGCGATTTTAATGGCTGGAACCGCACCTCACACGAGATGAAGGCGCTCGGCAACGGTAACTTTGAAATCCACTTCGACGACCCCAAGGCGCTCTGGAACGGCTGCAACGTCAAGGTGCTCGTCGAGCACAACGGGCAGCTCCTCGAGCGCATCCCCCTCTACGCGCGCTATGTCGTGCAGGACAAGCACACAAACCAGTTCTGCGCGCAGGTCTGGGACTCCTCGTCGCAGTATCCCTGGACGGACGCGGGCTTCTCCTGCAAGGAAGCGCCGTATATCTACGAGGCGCACGTCGGTATGGCGCAGGACAAGCTCGGCATTGGCACCTATCGCGAGTTCGCGGACAATATTCTTGACCGCATCGTGAAGCTCGGCTACAACACGATCCAGCTCATGGCCATTATGCAGCACCCCTACTACGGCTCATTCGGCTATCAGGTCTCGAACTTCTTCGCCTGCTCGTCGTGGTTCGGCACGCCGGATGACCTCAAGTACCTTGTTAACAAGGCGCACGAGAAGGGCCTGCGCGTGCTGCTCGATCTCGTCC
>CAZYZQ010000096.1:0-6572 GCA_964652075.1 uncultured Oscillospiraceae bacterium | reverse complement strand
GGGCATCAACGAGTTTGACGGCACAACCTACCAGTTCTTCCACGAGGGCGGCAAGGGCGAGCATTCCGCGTGGGGCACGAAGCTCTTTAACTACGGCAAAAACGAGGTGCTGCACTTCCTGCTCTCGAACCTCAAGTTCTGGCTGACGGAATACCACTTCGACGGCTTCCGTTTCGACGGCGTGACGTCGATGCTCTATCAGGATCACGGCCTCGGCACCGGCTTTGATTCCTACGACAAATACTTCTCCATGAACACGGACACGGAGTCCGTCACCTATCTCCAGCTTGCGACGGAGCTGATCCATCAGGTCAAGCCGGACGCGCTGATTATCGCGGAGGACATGTCCGGTCTGCCCGGCATGTGCCTGCCGGTTGCATGGGGCGGTGTCGGCTTTGACTATCGTCTCGCGATGGGCGCGCCGGATCTGTGGATCAAGACCGTCAAAGAGAAAAAAGACGAGGACTGGCACCTCGGAGACATCTGGGGCAGCCTGATCTCTCGCCGTCCCGGCGAAAAAGCGATTGGTTATGTCGAATCCCACGATCAGGCGCTCGTCGGCGACAAGACCATGATCTTCCGCCTGTGCGACGCCGAGATGTACACCTCAATGGACAAGATTGACCACACACCGGTCATTGACCGCGGCATCGCGCTGCACAAGATGATCCGCCTGTTCACAATTGCGAGTGCGGGCGAGGGCTACCTGAACTTCATGGGCAACGAGTTCGGCCACCCGGAGTGGATCGACTTCCCGCGCGAGGGCAACGGTTGGAGCTTCCACTATTGCCGCCGCCAGTGGAACCTTGTGGACAACGGCTTCTTAAAATATGAATGGCTCAACAACTTCGACGCCGCCATGATCCACATGGCGAAGAACGTCAATCTGATGGCCGCGCCGCCCACCTTCCGCGATATCAACGAGGAGAAAAAGATCATCGCCTTTGAGCGCAACTGGACGGTCTTCATTTTCAACTTCCATCCGACAGACTCGTATGCAGACCTTTCGATCTCCATGCCCGCGTGCGGCGACTGGGAAGTGGTGCTCTCCACGGATGATAAGGAATTCGGCGGCGAGGGACGCATCGCGCATATGCGCTATCCGGCCATGACACAGCCGGACAAGTCCCATCAGCTGCGGATCTACCTTCCCTCCCGCACCGCCGTCGCCCTGCGGCTGGCGCCTGCGCAGAAGCAGGAAACGCTGCCCGCAGCGCCCGCAAAAAAGAAGAAAAGATAACAGGCAGCCCGGCAGGCCTCCCTGCCGGGCTGCTTTCTACGGAAAAAGGCGTTCAATTTGCCGATTTTTTACAAATCAATAGTGAAAAACTTTTGTGAAAATTGCACACATGCAAATTTTTTCCTTTGATTTAATCGATTGTTTCCCGGTTTTCCCCGGAAACGGCAAATCTTTTTTCGCTGTTTTTTCATTTAAGGAAAATCGCTTTTCAAAACCCTTCTTGCGGTTATATGCATCTTATGCTATAATTCCTCGCGCAGCAGGCCACGAGACTCTGCTGCGAAATAAAAATGGAGGGAATCTAGCATGAACATCAAAAAGCTTCTGGCTCTGCTGCTGGTGGCTGCCATGTGCCTGACGCTCCTGGCTGCCTGCTCCAGCAACGAGCCCGCCGGTTCCGACGACAAGAATAACGTCGAAAACGGCGACGCAAACACACCGGCAAACGGTGATGAGGACGACGAAGACGAGGAAATGGCCGAAATTACCATGTGCTATTTCGATGTCAACAGCAACGGCGACAAGGCCAATCACGTCCTCGAAGCCATCAATGAGATCACCGAGGAAAAGTACAACGTTCACGTTGACATTACCTGGTGGTCCATTGCGGACTACTCCACCCAGCTCTCTCTGGCCGCCTCTTCCGGCGACCTGCCCGACGTCATCGGTGGCTTCCCGATGGTCAACATTACCAGCATGCAGACCAACGGCTACCTGAGCGACCTGACCCCGTATCTGGAAACTGAGGATGCTGCGGGCTTCATGAGCGTTGTCGGCCAGTACATGGACGGCTTCAAGTTCGCCGGCGGCGTCTGGGGCATCCCGACCCACCGCATCTACGTCACCTCGAAGTACATCATCATGCGCAAGGACATCCTTGACAGCATCGGCATGGTCGAGCAGGCGCAGAACCTCGAGACCTGGGCACAGTATGAAGAGATCCTGGCCGCTGTTGCTGACGCATATCAGGGCGAGACCCTCTACCCCGTCGGCAAGGGCTCCGGCCGTGAGTGCTTCGCGAACGTCGACGTCCAGTGGACTTCCATCGATGAGGGCGGCGCGTTCTCCGACCACATCCTCACCGATAAGCTCGGCGACACCCTGCACTGGTTCTGCGCAGACAACGACGGCAACGTCATTGCTCTGTATGAGAACGAGTACTACATCGACGCCTGCGAGAAGGCCAAGGAGTGGTACGACAAGGGCTGGCTGTATCCGGACGGCGCCTACTCCGACGACCATGGCGACACGGTCATGAAGCAGGGCATCATCTTCTCCGACTTCCAGTCTTCCGAGGTTGGCATCGAGTCTGCCAAGCAGACCGCTACCGGCTACGAGGTTGTCTGTGCTCCGGTTTCCGGCGCGATGATCAAGACCTCCGACCTGACCACCTGGGGCATCGGCCTGTCCAACAGCTGCTCCGATCCCGAGGCTGCACTGCGCTTCATCTCCGCGCTGTACACCGACGCAGATCTGAACAACCTGATCACCTGGGGTGTTGAGGGCGTCGACTACACCGTCACCGACGGCGAGGCGACCTCCATTGAGGGCGGCTACTTCTCCGGCGACTGGATCCACGGCAACCAGTTCCTGAAGCTGCCGGCTGCTGGCCAGGGTGCTGACTTCCGTGACGTCTCTCTGGCTGCAAACCAGGCCGCTGTCAACTCCCCGTATCTGGGCTTCGCAGTTGACCTGACCGAGATGTCCAACCAGATCGCTGCCATCACGGGCGTTGACAACGAGTACTACGGCACCATCACCGGCGGTTACTACACCGAGAGCCTGCTGAAAGAGATGACCGACAAGATGGAAGCTGCTGGTGCGAAGGAGTACATCGCTACCTATCAAGAGCAGCTCACCGAGTGGATGAACAACAAGTAAGCATTCCCCTTTTCGGAACGGAACCGCATTCGCGGTTCCGTTCTTTTTTCTTATGCAAGTGTAATAAAAAAGCATGAAGATTTTGTTAAAAATGCCGTTTCCCCCGTTTTTTCAATTTTTTGTATTGAAAACCAGCCAATTTTTCATAACAATCTGTGTTATTTCAACTTTCTCCGCGTTTTTTGAATCGATTTACGCAAAAATCAAATTTGCATTTTAACTCGTTTTATGCTATACTCCCTCCAGTGGTTTGGATCAAGATGGTTCTTTACCCAAGCCCAGACAAAATAATATGGAGGGAATCTAGCATGAACATCAAAAAGCTTCTGGCTCTGCTGCTGGTGGCTGCCATGTGCCTGACGCTCCTGGCCGCCTGCTCCAGCGACAAGAACACCGTCGAAGACGGCGAACCGAGCAGCTCGGACACCGAGGACGGCGAGCCGGAATCCCCGGACGCTGACGAACCCGACGACGAGGATGACGAAGACGAGGAAATGGCCGAGATCACCATGTGCTATTTCGACGTCATGTCCAACGGCGAAAAGGGCGACCACGTTCAGGAGGCTGTTAACGCCATCACGGAGACAGAGTACAATCTGCACATCGACATCTACTGGTGGGCAATCGGCGACTATATGACCCAGCTGTCTCTGGCTGCGTCCTCCGGCGACCTGCCCGACATCATCGGCGGCTTCCCGATGCTTTCCGCTGCGAGCATGATGTCCTCTGGCCAGCTGATGGACATCGCTCCGTATCTGGACAGCGAGGATGCCAAGGGCTTCATGGATGAAGTCGGCCAGTACATGGGCGCTTTCACCATCAACGGCGGCGTTTACGGCATCCCGACCAGCCGTATTTACACCACGCAGTACTACATCATCATGCGCAAGGACATCCTCGATGAGCTTGGCATGGTTGACAAGGCGCAGAACATGAAGACCTGGGCTGAGTATGAGGAAGTCCTCGCGGCGGTTGACGGCGCGTACGACGACATCTACCCGGTTTCCAAGGGCACCGGCAAGAACGTCTTTGCGAACGTCGACGTCCAGTGGACCTCGATTGCGGACAAGGGCAACTTCTCCGACTACTATCTGACCGATAAGCTCGGCGACGTCACCGGCTGGATCACCTCAAACGAGGAAGGCAAGGTCATCCCTGTCTACGAGCTGGATTCCTATGTTGACGCCTGCAAGATCGCCAGGGAGTGGTACGACAAGGGTTGGCTGTACCCGGACGGTGCGTACTCCGACGACCACTGCGACACCCTGATGAAGCAGGGCGTGCAGTTCTCCGACTTCCAGCCCTCCGAGGTTGGTGTCGAGTCCTCCAAGCTCAACGCCACCGGTTATGAGGTTGTCTGCACGCAGATCAACGACGCGATGGTCAAGACCTCTGACCTGACCACTTGGGGCATGGGCCTGTCCACCAACTGCGACGATCCCGAGGCTTCCCTGCGCTTCATCTCCGCCTACTACGCAGACGAGCGCATCGCGAACCTGATGACCTGGGGCGTTGAAGGCGTCGACTACAACGTCAACGAGAACGGCGAAGCTTACTACGGTGAGATTGACCCGGCTACCGCCTACCACAGCGGCGACTGGATCCATGGCAACCAGTTCCTGGTTCTGCCGTGGGAAGGCCAGGGCGGCGACTTCCGCGCTGTCTCCAAGGAGATTAACAACTCCGCTACGAACTCCCCGTACCTCGGCTTCGCGATGGACAGCACCGACCTTGACGGTCTGGTTGCCGCCATCACGGCTGTCAGCGACGAGTATCTGGGCACCCTCGGCGGCGGCTATTACACCGACGCGATTCTCGACGAGTGTGCTGCTAAGATGGAAGCTGCCGGTATCTATGATTACTGTGCTGCCTTCCAGGAGCAGCTCGACGAGTGGATGCAGAACAACTGATCCCATCGCAATCACCTGTAAAGGGGCTGCTTCGGCAGCCCCTTTTTCGCGCTTCTCCCCTGTTACGGGCAAAGCAGCAAACCCACGGGCAGAGAATCCTCTGAACCGTGGGTTTGCTGCTGTATTCTTTTATTTTGCCTTTCCCAAGCGTCTTTCCGCATCTGCAAGCCGCTCATTTGCGGCTTTGATCTCCGCCTGTCTCTTCTGCTGCGTCATTTCCTTCCGAACCGCGGTGCTGTGCATCGCCCTAGTCTCCGCGCGCTGTGCCCTTGACTCCGCTTTGATTGCCGCAAAATTCGCCTTGTCAACCGCGTGCTGCGCCTTTGCGTCCTCTTTCATGTCGGAAAACGCCTTCTTCAGTAGCTCCTTGACATCACCCATTTCGAACGCTCCATCCTTTCATGCAATTTCATCCGGACATCCGCGTCTTTCGCCTGTCCAATCTGATTCTATCCGCTGCGTGTTGTGGAAGCTTTTGGAAACTGTCAAAGAAGTGTTAATTTCAGTGTCTCTACGCATTGCGCCGCAAGGCAAAGGGCGGAGCCGCGGCCCCGCCCTTTGTCTGTGGCTGTTTTATTTTGCGGTTTTCTCGCAAAAGCGCATCAGGATCGTTGCAATTTGCGCGCGTGTCGCGCCGCCTCCGGGGGACAGCACGACAGCGCCGGTACCCTCAATCAGGCCCTCTGCGACCGCCCAGCGCACGGCAGTGGCAGCCCAGACGCTGACCATATTTGCGTCAGTGTAGCTGCTGAGATCGCCCAGAGCGCTCACGTCATAGCCCTTGTAGCCGGCGTAGCGGAACAGGATTGCGGCCAGCTGCTCGCGGGTAATGGGATCATCCGGGCCAAACGTATCGGCGCTGTAGCCGTTGACAATGCCATTTGAAGCCGCCCATGCGACCGCACCGGCATACCAGGCGTCATCGGCCACGTCGGCAAAGGCGCTCGTACCGGCAGCGGCTGCGCCGTCCAGACGGTACAGGATCGTCACAGCCATCGCGCGGGTGGTGGTGATATCCGGTGCAAAGCTGGTTGCGCTGACGCCAAGCATCATGCCGTTAGCAATGGCGTAATCCGCACCCTCGTGATACCACTTGCTCTGATCCACGTCGGTGAATTTCTCCGACGGGCAGTCCTGCTCTGCGCCATCCGGCTTGAAGGTCACTTTGACCGTAACAGGCTGCGCGGTACGGGCAGGCATGACAAAGCTGTAGGTGCCGCCGTCATTCTTCACCGTGACGGCATTGCCGTTCCTGTCCGTGACGGTGACTTTGTCAACCGCATACCCGGCATCGGCGCGCGGCGTGATCCGAACCGTCTCCCCTGCCGCCGCGTTTTCATTGGAAACCGCGAAGCTGCCGTTCGCGGCCGTTTCGATCTTTATCGTTGCGCCGGACGTGCCAGAACCTGTGCTGCCGGGAACAGCAGGCGTCTCTTTTTCGCCCTCCTCAAAGCCGACCGTGCCGTCGGCCAGTGCCCAGCTCAGCAATTCATTGCCGGCATAGTAGTCCAGATGGTCGTAGCCCTGTGCCGTCAACCCTT
>CAZYZQ010000095.1:0-7918 GCA_964652075.1 uncultured Oscillospiraceae bacterium | reverse complement strand
GGTCATCGGCAGCGGCACAGATGCCACCGATCAAATCCGGGTCATTTCCTCCAATAGCAACGATCATGCGTTTCGCGGATAGCTTTTGTGGCTGGCGTACTGCGGGAATGTAGTTTAATTCAGCCATAGCGGCCTTTACACGCTGCTGGTTTTCGTTACCGACGGGATAACCATTGAGCACATTGCTAACAGTTGTAATCGATACACCGGCGTGCGCAGCAACATCCCGGAGCGTCGGTGTTGTAGAGCGCCCTTCCAGTGCCTGAACAGCCTCTGCGACGCGCTGAGCAGCCTGCTCACTGTAGGGCCGTTTTTTACGTAGGATAAGGGAAACTGTGGAAACAGAAAGCCCAGCATATTTTGCAATTTCACGGACGGTTGCCATAATGCTTATCCCTCCCTGTGGAGATTTAACTCCATTATACGAGAATGCAGGTGCTTCTGCAAGAAAAAACAAAACCGTTTTATGGAAAAGATCAGGTGGAAAAAAGGAGAAAGGAAATGAAACTATTTCCGGAAAACATGCAAAGATTGTGACAATTTGAAAAATAGAAATGAAATGCGCGTTTGCGTACTTAGAGAGGGCGACGTACAATATAAACAAAGACAGGCGGAAATATAACGCCTGTTTAGTGAGAAATACCAGAAACAAAAGGAGGAAACACGTATGAAATTGTTCGAGAGAATCCTTGCGCTTGTGCTCACTTTTGCGCTTTGCCTGTGCCTGTTGGCGGCTTGTGCGAAAGAGAAAAGTGCAGAAAGCAATGAGCAACAGAGAGAGGAAGAAACGACCCCGGGAGAAGCCACGCAGGAAGAGCAGAACGCGCAGCCCAATCAGGCCGATCCAGAGGAGCACGAAGAAGCGGAGATCGCGGATGTCTATATGCAGTTTATGAATACGGCATTGAGCGAGGAGACACAGAAGATCGAAGACGCGATCAATGAGATCATTGTGCCGGAGATTGGTGTGCGGCTCCATCTGAACTACGTCAGCTGGGGCGATTATGCAACAGTGCTTACGACAACAATGGCAGGTGGCGAACAACTTGATATCCTGCTGGCTGGATCGTTGGCACCGTTTTCCTTCCAAGCAATGTATTCTAACGGCATGGCAACAGATATTACTGGTTATCTGGAAGAGTATGGACAGGGAATTCTTTCAACGATTCCGGAGGCCTATTTGGAGCCGTTCAAAATGGATGGAAAGCTTTATGGATTCCCGGCATGGCGTAACTACTCGATTGGCGCACAGGTCATGATGCGGAAAGACGTGCTTGATGAGCTTGGACTCTATGATGAAGCAATGGCAATGGATTCCTGGAGCGATTACGAAGCGATTATGAAGGCGGTCAAAGAGAACGGTCCTGACGGAATGTATCCGGTATGTGGCAATAAGACAATCGTACAGTTCAATAACTCGTTGATTTGTGGCGCTGATGCGTTTGCTGATGTGAATCCGTTCGACAATCTTGGCGATACACTTCAGATGGTATATACGGACAAAGAAGGAAATGTGAGCGCGCTTCAGGAGAATGAAAAACAAATTGCGGACTATCAGATGTTTGCACGCTGGATGCAGAATGGCTACTTTGACCCCGATACAGCGTTTAAAACAGAACCGCAGGATTCTTTGATGAAGGCCGGTGCGGCGTTCAGCCAGTTGATGACCGCGGAGTATGGCTGGGAAGCGATTCGAGAGGCCGCTTGGGATGCAGAGGCCTGCGGCGTGACAATTTCCATGATCCCGGTTTCGACTTCCTTTGTGACGAAGTTCTGTATTGTAATTCCGGTCAATACGCAGGAACCGGAGGCGGCAATTAAGTTTTTGGACTATGCCTATACACATGCTGAGGTCATGAACCTGATTGACTGGGGCATTGAAGGCGAAGACTATGTAATTGATGAGAACGGCGTCGCGCAGATGCCGGAGGGAAAATCCACGGTAGGATACCATAATATTGACGTCACCTTCGGAAACTTTTTCCTGGCGCTGCCGTTCGGCACACAGGGGCCGGACTACCGGGAGCGTTGCAGAGAGATCCTGGACAGCGCGGAAGTTTCGCCGTACCTTGGCTTTGCGGTGGACACGACCGGTTTGGATCTTGCCATTTCAGCAATCAATTCCACGAATGACCAGTATATCTACAGCTTGTGCTCCGGTCAGTACACGGAGGAGTTGCACGAGGAGTATGTCAATAAGCTGTACGCGGCGGGCTTGCAGGAATATCTGGATGCATTCCAGGAACAGCTTGATGCATGGAGGGCAACGAGATCTTAAAGGTTTGGCCATACAGCAAATGAAACGGATAGTAAAACGAGAAAGGATGGCGCAGCAGATGCTGCGCCATCCTTGCACTTTTCATCACAATGGGTTTCAATTATTTACTCAGGTAGCGATAGAGGATTGTGACGGCTTCGCTGCGTTTGATGGAGGTTCTGGGGGTGAGCTTGTTGCCGGAGCCCTTGATGTAGCCCTCGCCGACCGCCCATTCCATGGCGCTGCGTGCGTAGGCGGAAACGGTGCCTGCGTCGGAGAAGGCGTCGAGCGAGCCGCTGCCTGCGGACGGATTGGTCAGCCGGTACAGGATCGTCACGAACTGCTCGCGCGAGATTGGCGTCTTGCCGCCGAACGTGCCGTCCGGGTTGCCCTTCACGAGGCCCTCGGCCTTGGCCCATGCGGCCGCGTTGGCGTAGAAGTCTGTTGCTGCGACATCCGGGAAGGACGCTGCGCTGTCAACAGCCGGGGAACCGGCGTTCCGGTACAGGATCGTGACCATCTCGCCGCGGGTGAGCAGCGCGTCCGGCGCAAAGGTCTGCTTGCCCTTGCCGTTGACGATGCCCGCCTCGGTCACAGCCTTGACGGCCTCGGCGTACCATGCGTCATATGTGACGTCGTTGAAGCCTGCAAAAGTGCCGTCGTAGCGGCCCTCGCCATTGATTGAAATTGTGCCGTCGGCGTTGCGGGAGAACTTCTTGACAAAGTTCCAAGCGTCGGCGACCGCGTAGCGCAGCAGCTCGTGGCCGGCGTAGCTGGCATCGACGAAGGTGGTGTAGACATTGCCGTCGCAGCTTGCAAACTCGCTGATGTAGAGTGTCGTGTCGTCCAGATCTTCACAGACGACCTCGCGCGTGGATACGGGTTTCAGCCCCACTTCAGATCGCCGGTAAAGTTCGGCGTGCCGAGAATGTGGTTGGCGTCCATCAGGGCGTCGAGCTGCGCCGTGCTGCCCGCGCCCGGGAACTCAAACATTGCAATATTAGGATTCGCGGCCGCCGATTGCGTAAAACGGCATAATGTTGCCAAAACCGTTTTCGTTCATGCCGCCGTTGAAGCCGTTCATGCCAATAGCGCCGGCAAAGTAGTCCGAGTAGGTGGAACTGAGCGACCAGGTGCGCGCTGAGCCCATGGAGAAGCCGGAGACGTAGACACGGCTCTCGTCGGCGCCGGTCTCAGCAACGGCGGCCTTGATGGCCTGCATCAGTTTCTCATTGTCCAAGTTCTCGTTGGAGTAGTTCTCAAGCGAGAGCAGGACGAATTTTTCCTGCCCGGCCAGTGTAATGAGGCCCGTGGTGATGGCCTGCGCCTCGGCGTTGTTGGCGGAGCCGTGCATGGTCACAACCAGCTGCAGGCCCTTTGTGCCGGAGGTGGGTTCCCACTTGTAGTAGGTCAGAACCGAACCGTCTTCATACTCGTAATCCACCTTTGTCTCAGTCAGGTTCAGCTCGGAGTTGGAGGGCTGGTACAGCAGCGGGGTCGGGCAGGCCATCTCGCGGATCAGATAGTGCTCCATCATGTCGTCGTAGGCGGCGAGGAGCGTGCTCTTCTCAAAGCCGGTCTTTGTGTCGCTGGTGACGGTCTTGATCTTCTCTGCGGTGTCCAGCGTGGAGAACGCTTCGATCATTTCCTGTGTGCCGTTGACGAGGACAACCGGCACCTGACGGTTGTCAACCTGCTTGAGGTCGACGGCCTCAGTGGAGGTCGGGTTCATCAGCAGCGCTGCCGCGGGCTTGTAAGTGGCGTTGCCGAAGAACTGGCCACCGCCCGCAACGCCGGTTGCGACATACTTGTAGATGAAGTCCGCGCCCGCGCCCTCGGCAAAGACGTAGTTCCGGGCGTAGGAGCCGGGGTATTTGCCGTCGGCATTCTTGCCGTCAGCGGTGAAGTTGCTGACCTTTTCCGCATTGTTGGTGCCGTCGGAATAGAGGTTCTTCACAGCCTCGTAGGAGGTCGCGTCCGCTTCGCTCCAGGAATCACCGATCGGGTTCACAAACACGACCGTGCCTTTTTCATGGTCGGCAATCGCCGCCAGACCGGAGTCGATTGCGGTCTGCTTCGCGGTCTCGGCGGTGTAGGGCTTGTCGCCGTAGACCTGCAGGATCGGGGTTGCCGTGGCGCGGATGCCGTAGTCTTCGCAGTTTGCAACATACACGAAGGCCGCTGCACCGTTGGACAGGGTCGCTTCGTAGACGCTGCCGTCGATCTTCTCAGACGGGGTCTCGACGCTGGTGTCGCCAAGGCTTGTAGAAGTTGCCGCGGCCGGGGTTGCCAGCGCGCTTACGCTCGCAAGGCTCATCAGAATACCGATTGCGAGCAGAACTGCCAGAAGTCGCTTGATTCTCATGTTTCTTCTTCCTATAATTTGGTATTTTCGGTTTCCTGAACTGATTCCATTATAAAAAGGATGGGCGGGGCAATGCAATGGACGGCGCGGAGATTTATTTTATACGAATCAGAGGTCTTTACGCACTGATTCAAACTGTGTATAATGGGAGCAAGGCGGTGGTTGTTTGAACACATATATGATGATACCCGCGTCGGCCCTGAATGCATACGGTAGCTGTGAAGTGCGTCTGACGCTGCTGGTGCTGCAAGGGCGCGGAATTTTGACAGCGGATGGCACGGAATATCCGTTTTCTGCGGGGGAGCTGTTTCATCTTCAGCGCGATACGCCGTTCCGGATTACAGAGCAGGAGTCCTGCATCTTCGGGCAGATACGCTACAACAGCGATACCTTCACTGCCAAGGGGGAGCAGCGGGTGATTTCCGGGCGGAGCGGCGTGCTTCAACGATTATTCTATCTGGCGATGGAGCTGCAAATGATGGAGCTGCAAAATCCAGACCGGATTATGAGCCTGACAAATACCCTGTTTATCGCAGTGCAGGACGAGCTTTTCCGGCAGGAGAACAGGCAGAAGGTGCACCCGACGGTACAGCAGGTGTTTGAGAGCATTACGCAACACTTCCGGGAACCGGATTTTGATCTGACAGCAGTGATCGCTGCAACAAACTATAACCCGGATTATCTGCGCCAACTGTTTCGCGCGCAGACCGGGCTTGCACCGAAGGATTTTTTGATCGCATGGCGGCTCGACTGGGCACGGAATTTGTTTGAAAATGAAGGAAAGTCCACATCTGTTGCGCAGGTGGCACATGCGTGCGGGTTTTCCTCACCGTCGTATTTTGCACGGCAGTTCCGGCAGCATTACGGTGTATCTCCATCTGCATATCAGGCGCAGACGCATTCCTCTGATTCGTGCTGATGCTTCTGCGATTTTAGAACGCAAAGAAAAACCCCGGCGCGTTCCGTTGACGGAATGCGTCGGAGCTCAGCGAGTTGCGGGGATGCAGGGGATGCTCTCGCGCCAGGTGCGAAGGCCACAGCGGGTTTGCAGGGTGACGGCAAGGGTCACGGTGGATTGTGCGGTAAAGCGCAGGGGGCGGGCCAGATCCGCCACGATCTGCGCGCGCTCGAACGCGCCCCAGTAGCGGTCGATCTGCGGCGCGAGGGCGGCCGGGTCGAAGGCGCCGCGGTCCACAAGCAGGCGCAGGTCGCGCGGCGGCAGCTGCTCCTGCCCAAACCAGACCTCGATCCGGCGGATCTGCGACAGGCGCACACTGCGCAGAACAGGCGGGCGCGCCAGCAGCAGGAAGCGGCAGGTCGGCGTGCCGTCCGGCGCGTATTCACAGCGGAAGCTCCCGCGGCCCAGCATCCTCCCCGACATGATTGCGTTCCTCCCTCCGGGTGCTCTGTCCGGATATTGTAACACGAAATCTGTCGTTTGTGGGAGGAAATTTTTCCCTTTTTCCTGCGCGGGCGACAGAAAGTGCAAAAAACGCGGCGCTTCAAGTCGTTTGTGGGCGCTGCGGCGCACAATCTTTGCAAAAAATCGAAAAAACAGGTTTACAAACCCCCTGTTTTGTGGTATCATTCTAAGGCTGGTTTCAGCAAACCCCGTTCTCAGTCCCGGGAGCGCGCCGCGCAGCGCGGCAGTCCATCGGCCCGGCACTTGGTTCGCGGGTAATATTTTGAAAGGTGGAACAAACCATGATTCGCAAGGAACTCAAAGACCAGATCATCGCCGAGAACGCCATCCACGAGGGCGACACCGGCTCCCCCGAGGTGCAGATCGCCATTCTGACCGCCCGTATCACGGAGCTGACCGAGCATCTGCGCGTCCACAAGCACGACAACCACTCCCGCCGCGGCCTTCTGATGATGGTCGGTAAGCGCCGCAGCCTGCTGGACTATCTGGCCAAGAAGGACATCAACCGCTACCGTGCCTGCATCGCAAAGCTGGGCATCCGTAAGTAATTCCTGGCCGCACACAAGTCATTCCCAAAGGGCGGCCGATCCCGGCCGCCCTTTGGGCTTTGCACAGGTCCGTTTTGCAGTTGAATGTGCCGCCCGCTGTCCCGGGCGTCAGATTCAAGTGCGAAACCGCCTGTGCAAGAGAAAAACATTTCACAGGAGGTTAGATCACGTGATTACAAGAAAACAATTCCCAAACCACCACATTTTTGAAACGGAGATCGGCGGGCGCACCTTTACGGTGGAAACCGGCAAGGTTGCCGAGCTGTGCAACGCCGAGGCGATCTGCCGCTATGGCGACACCGTCGTCATGTGCACCGTCGTCGCGTCCGCGCTGCCGAAGGCCGGCATCGACTATTTCCCGCTGACCATTGAGGTCGAGGAGAAGATGTACGCCGTCGGCCGCATCCCCGGCTCCTACCTGCGCCGTGAAGGCCGCCCGGGCGAGAAGGGCGTGCTCATCTCCCGCCTGATTGACCGGCCGATGCGCCCGCTGTTCGACGAGGAGCTGCGCAACGACGTCGTGCTGACCTGCACCGTCATGGCAAACGACTACGATAACCCTGTGGAGATCGTCGCCTCGCTGGGCGCCTCCATCGTCACCGCCTGCTCCGACATCCCCTGGAACGGCCCGACGGCCACGACGAATGTCGCCATGGTCGACGGCAGGTATATCATCAACCCGTCCAACGCCGAGAAGGAGAAGGCCAAGCTGTTTGTCACCATCGCCTCCAACGCGGAAAAGGTCGTCATGATCGAGACGAGCGCGAACGAGGCCTCCAACGAGGAGCTGATGGGCGCGATCCGGCTCGCGCACGAGACGAACCAGAAGATCGTCGCCTTCATCAACTCCATCGTCGCCACCATCGGCAAGCCGAAATTCACGTTTGAAAAGGCCGCCGTCAACCACGAGATGCTCGACGATCTGATGGCCTACGGCATGGATCAGATTGAGTACGCGCTCGACACCGACGACAAGAACGTCCGCGAGGCCCGGCTCGACGCCGCGCGCGTGGACTTCGCCGAGAAGTTCGCGGACAAATACGAGGACTACGACGTGCAGATCGAGGTCTGCCTGTATAAGATGCAGAAGAAGGTCGTCAAGAAGTGGCTGCTGGCCGGTAAGCGCGTCGACGGCCGCCAGATGGACGAGATCCGCCCGCTGGATGCCGAGGTCGGTGTCCTGCCCCGCGTCCACGGCTCCGGCCTGTTCACCCGCGGCCAGACGCAGGTGCTGAGCGTCTGCACGCTTGCAACGCTTTCCATGGAGCAGAAGCTGGACACCATCCACGAGGAGGAGTCCAAGCGCTATATGCATCATTATAATA
>CAZYZQ010000094.1:0-7952 GCA_964652075.1 uncultured Oscillospiraceae bacterium | reverse complement strand
TCCAGCGGCGGGTCTGGTGGCCGAAATGCACGCCAGCTTCCAGCAGCTGCTTCATGGATACGACTGCCATAGTGTTGTTTCCTCCTAAATTTTGTTTTCCCTCCACCCCGATCATTTCCGCCGCCCATTCCAGAGAGGAACACCGGCCGCCGGATCACCGGGTGTGTGTGGTAATACGCGCAAATTCGCGCGCTGAAATATTATAGCGGCTTCTTCTCCGTTTTGCAAGTCCTTTTTTTGGCTTTTTTCTCAATTTTTTCAAGGCTTCCGCGCCGATCCGCGCCTGCTTCGCCCGATCTGGCGGCACACTTTAAAATCCGCGGCGTTTTCGCTCCCGCTCCCGCCTGCTCCGGCAGGCGCCGGGGTCAATGTCGACGAGGATGATATCCTCGCCGATCTGCCGCACGGTACACCATGGGATAATATAATCGTACTCCCGCCCGAACAGTCCCCAGAAGCGGCAGGGCCCGGGCACAACAATCGCGCATACCTGCCCGCCGGGCAGCTCCACGATCACATCCTGCGCAAAGCCAAGCCTTGCGCCGTCGGATATATTGATAATCTCTTTACAGCGGACATCCGCAAATCTGCACTCCATAACGCTCCCTCCCACTGGATGCTATGTCCGGCGGGAGGGATTCCAGAACCGGATTTTCTACGCCTGTACCGCAATGGACTTGCGGATGGAGCCAAGCGCGCCCTTCTCCAGCCGCGAGACCTGCGCCTGGCTGATGCCGATCTCCTTTGCCACCTCCATCTGGGTTTTACCGTCGTAAAACCGGAGCGCGAGAATTCGCTTCTCGCGTTCCGGAAGCACGCTGATCGCGTCGCGCAGGGCGATGCGCTCCATCCAGCGCTCGTCCGTATTCTTCGTATCATGGATCTGATCCATCACCGTCAGCGGGTCGCCGCCGTCGGAGTAGACGGGGTCATACAACGACGCGGGCGTCGAAATGGCATCCATGGCGTACACCACCTCTTCCCGGGAAATGCCGAGCCGCTCCGCAATCTGCTCCACCTTCGGTTCGCATTGCAGCTCACGCTGGAGCGCCTCTCTGCACTGCAAAATTTTATATGCCGCGTCGCGAACCGACCGGCTGACGCGGATCGCGCTTGAGTCGCGCAGAAAGCGGCGCACCTCGCCCGCAATCATCGGCACGCCGTAGGTGCTGAACTGGTTTCCCTTCTCCACATCAAAATTCGCGATGGCCTTGAGAAGTCCGATTACGCCGATCTGAAACAGATCCGACATCTCCTCCCCGCGCCCGGAGAAGCGCTGGATCACTGATAAGACAAGCCGGAGATTGCCCAGAACCAGCTTCTGCCGCGCCTCCTCATCGCCCTCCTTTGTTCTGCGCAGAAGCGCCTGCATCTGCTCCGACGTCAGTGTCTGTAGTTTTGACGTATTGATTCCGCTGATCTCTACTTTTCCCTGCATACTGACCCTCCGTGTTCGACAATCTGGAAGTCAGTATTTCCCTTTTCACCTGTTCCATACATCAAAGGGCATAATATAAGCATATTTCCTGCGAAATATAGCCAAAAAGAAGCCAAATTACGAATTTAGATTTTACCGTTTTGACTCTTGCTGTTTTTAGGCAAATCGTATAAAATACGTGTAACAGAATTGCATAATATCACGAAATCTGTGACTTTGTGAAAGGAGTCTGCAAACTATGGAATACGCCCTGAGCTACGAAACATTTCTCCACCTTGCTGTCATTCTCGTTGCAGCAAAGATATTTGGCATACTGGCCCGAAAATGCCATGCGCCGCAGGTTGTGGGTGAAATCATCGCGGGCCTTTTGATCGGCCCCAGCGTACTGGGCATTGTGGATAACTCTCAGCTTCTGACTTATATGTCGGAAATCGGCGTTCTGATGCTGATGTTCCAGGCCGGCCTCGGTACGAACCTGAAGGATCTGATCCATTCCGGCCCCATTGCCCTGCTGATCGCCTGCTGCGGCGTTCTTGTCCCGCTGGCGGGCGGTACGCTGCTGTACATGGCCTTCTACGGCTTTGACAGCGTTGGTTCCGTGGAGTTTTACAAGGCGCTCTTTATCGGCACCATCCTGACCGCCACCTCTGTTACCATTACGGTCGCCACTTTGAAAGAGTGCGGCAAGCTCAACTCGCAGATGGGCACCTTGATCGTCAGCGCCGCCGTCATTGACGACGTCATCGGCATCATTGTCCTGACCGTTGTGCTCAGCACCAGCTCTCCCACCGCCGGCGGCTCGCTCGGCATGACGCTGCTGAAGATCCTGCTCTTTCTTATCTTCATTGTTGCGTTCGGATTTGTCGCGTATTTTTCCTTCCGCTGGATCGACAAGCGCTGGCCGCATACGCAGCGCATCCCGATTCTGGGCCTCGCGCTCTGCTTCTTTCTCGCCTATGTCTCGGAGCACTTCTTCGGCGTGGCGGATATCACAGGCGCCTATGCGGCCGGCATCATCCTGTGCAACATCCGCGACGCGGAGTATATCGACTCGAAGATGAACGTCAGCGGCTATATGCTGTTCACGCCGATCTTCTTCGTCGGCATCGGCCTGAAAACAAATCTCTCGACGATTTCCTCCACGATGATCGTCTTCTCCGTCTGCTTCGTGCTGGTGGCGCTTGTCACGAAGATCATCGGCTGCGGCGCGGCCGGTCTGATTACGCGCCACAAGATGAAGGACTGCCTGAAAATCGGCGTCGGCATGATGACCCGCGGCGAGGTCGCGTTGATTGTTACGCAAAAGGGCCTCAGCGCCGGAATCATCGAGGCGACGTTCTTTACCCCCGTGATCCTGCTGATTATCGTCTCATCGATTGTCACACCCGTCGTGCTGAAAGCGCTCTTTACCGAAAAGCCGCCGAAGGGGCAAGCCGCCTGACGCATAAAAAAGCCCGCAGCGCAGAGATGACTTCTGCGCTGCGGGAATTTTTATACCTGTCCGTACTGCTCACGCACCCGGGCGCTGCTCCGGTCGAGCTGCGCTGCCGCATCCTGTATGGTCAAAATCTCCTCCTGTGTGATCTTATCCAGTCGGGCCTTTGCCAGAAGCCGCCGAAGCGCGTCGCAATCCGCTTTAACCGCCTTTTTCTCTGTCTTTTCAAGCTGCTTCCCGGCCGCGCTCAGCGCACGCTCAGACTGCGCCAGAAGCTGATTTGCGCGCGAGATGGCCTCCATGGCGTCGCGCCGCACCTGATCCTGCGCGGCATACTGCTCCGCATCCCGGATCGCCTGATCGATCTCATCGTCGGACATCTTCTCGTTCGCCGTGATCGTGATCGACTGCTGCTTTCCCGTGTTCAGATCGCGCGCGGAAACCTTGAGGATGCCGTTCGTGTCGATGTCGAACGTGACCTCGATCTGCGGTACGCCCGCCGGGGCGCGCTGGATGCCCTTAAGCCGGAACTTGCCGATCGTCTTATTGTCTCTTGCCAGAGGGCGCTCCCCCTGCAGGACATGGATCTCCACATTCGTCTGGTATGGCGCCGCAGTCGAAAAGATCTGTGAATAATGCACCGGCAGCGTGCTGTTGCGGGAGACAAGCTTGGTCGCAACGCCTCCCACTGTCTCAATTGACAGGGTCAGCGGCGTCACATCCAACAGCAGGATCCCTGTGCCTGCCCCGCCCTGCTCGGTTGTCGCCAGTGCGCGGCCGCCGGATAGCGTGTCCGCCTGAATCGCCGCACCCTGCGCAACACATTCGTCCGGGTTGATGCTGCGCGACGGCTCCATATGCAGCAGTGCGCGTACCTTCTCCTGCACGGCGGGAATCCGTGTCGAGCCGCCGACGAGCAGCACTTTGCCCAGATTGGCAGGCGAGAGGCCGGCATCGGACAGTGCCTGCCGAACCGGGCCGGCCGTCCGCTCCACCAGATCGGCCGTCAGCGCGTTGAACTTTGCGCGCGTGAGCGTTGTCTCCAGATGCACCGGCTCACCGCGGTTCTGCATGAGATAGGGCAGATTGATCGACGCGGTGTCGGCGGAGGACAGCTCCTTTTTTGCCTGCTCCGCCGCCTCCCGGACGCGCTGGAGGGCCGCGCGATCCTTTGTAAGATCCAGCCTGTTGGCCCGCCGGAACTCCTCGACAAGCCACTGCGTCACCGCTTCGTCAAAGTCGTCGCCGCCGAGATGGTTGTCGCCCGCAGTGGCCAGCACCTCGATAATCCCGTCCCCGATCTCAATGATTGAGACGTCAAACGTGCCGCCGCCAAGGTCGTAGACCAGAATCTTCTGCGCCGCACCGTTGTCCAGGCCATAAGCCAGCGCGGCGCTGGTCGGCTCGTTGATGATCCGCAGCACGTTCAGACCCGCGATCTTTCCGGCGTCCTTCGTCGCCTGCCGCTGGATATCGTTGAAGTAGGCCGGGACCGTAATCACGGCGTCCGTGACCTGTGTGCCGAGGTAGCTCTCGGCATCCTGCCGGAGCTTGCGCAGGATCATGGCGGACAACTCCTGCGGCGTATAGTCCTTGCCGTCTATGTTTTTTCGCCAGCTCGTGCCGATCTGGCGCTTCACGGAGCTGACAGTCCGCGCCGGATTGACCGCCGCCTGCCGCCGCGCCGCGCTGCCGACAAGGCGCTCCCCGATCGGCGTGAACGCGACGACGCTCGGCGTCGTGCGCTCTCCCTCCGCATTTGCAATGACGACGGGCCTGCCGCCCTCCACAACGCACACACAGCTGTTTGTTGTCCCCAGATCAATTCCGATGGCTTTTCCCATCCGGCTTCCTTCCCTTCCTTAGAACCGTTTTCTATATTGTAAACCAAATTCTCCCCGCGTCAAGCGAAAGCGTGCCGAATTTCCAGATTGTTCACAGCTTCCGCAAAAAAGGCCGCCCTCCGCAGCTTTGCGAAGGACGGCCTTTTTCTCAACCGTTTTTCTGCTTCTTTGCCGCGCAGATGAACGCGCGGAAGAGCGGATGCGCCTTGTTCGGGCGGCTCTTGAACTCCGGGTGGAACTGCACGCCGACAAACCACGGCTGATCCGGCAGCTCGACAATCTCAACAAGCCGGTTGTCCGGCGAGGTGCCGGCCAGCATCATACCGGCCTGCTCGAGCGTTTCCCGATACAGGTTGTTGAACTCATATCTGTGGCGGTGGCGCTCGTAGATCACCGGCTCTCCGTAGGCCTCGTACGTTTTACTGTTCTGGCTCACCACTTTGCATGGGTACGCGCCGAGACGCATCGTGCCGCCTTTGTCGGTAATATCGCGCTGCTCCGGCATCAGATCAATCACCGGATACGGGGTGTCCGGATTCAGCTCGCTCGAATGCGCGCCAAGCATCCCGGCGACATGGCGGGCGTATTCGACAACCGCCATCTGCATGCCGAGGCAGATGCCGAAAAACGGGATTTTATGTGTCCGTGCCCAATAGATGGCGGAAATCTTGCCCTCAATGCCGCGGTCGCCGAATCCGCCGGGAACCAGCACACCGTCGACGCCACGCAGGAATTTGTCCGCGTTTGCATCTGTCAGCTGCTCTGAATCGACCCAGCGGATATTCACCGCGACATCGTTCTCAATCCCGCCGTGCGTCAGCGCCTCCACAACACTCAGATACGCGTCATGCAAGGCGACGTACTTGCCGACGAGCGCGATCTCAACCGTGCCGTCCACCGCCTTCGCGCGCGTCACCATATTGCTCCACTCCGTCAGATCCGGCGCGGGGATATCCAGCCCCAGTCGCTTGACCACAACGTCCGCCAGCCCCTCCTTTTCCAGCATGAGCGGGATCTCATACAGGATCGGCGCCGTCAGGTTCGGGATGACGTTCTCCGGCGGGATGTTGCAGAACAGGGAAATTTTACGGATAATGTCGTCCGGGATCTCATACTCCGAGCGGCAGACAATCACGTCCGGCTGGATTCCGATCGAGAGCAGCTCCTTGCAGGAGTGCTGCGTTGGCTTACTCTTCAGCTCATGGTTACCCGGAATGGAGACGATCAGAGAGACAAGGATAAACATTGCGTTCTGCCGCCCGACCTCGTTTGCAATCTGGCGAATGGCCTCGAGAAACGGCTGCGACTCAATATCACCGACCGTACCGCCGATCTCCGTGATGACGACGTCAACCCCGCTGGTGCTTCTGCCGACGCGGTAGATGCGCTCCTTCAGCTCGTTGGTGATGTGCGGAATCACCTGAATGGTACCGCCGAGAAAATCGCCGCTGCGCTCACGGTTCAGCACGCTCCAATAAACCTTGCCGGAGGAAACGCTGGAATTCACCGTCAGGTTCTCGTCCGTAAAACGCTCATAGTGCCCGAGATCGAGGTCTGTTTCCGCGCCGTCGTCTGTGACAAAAACCTCGCCGTGCTGATACGGGCTCATCGTTCCGGGATCAACGTTCAGATACGGATCGAATTTTTGCAGAGCGACCTTCAAACCCCTTTGCTTGAGCAGGCGCCCCAGAGACGCGGCCGTGATCCCCTTTCCAAGGCCCGAAACCACACCGCCGGTGATAAAGATGTACTTGACTGCCATAAACCGTTCCCTCGTTTCATTTGCAAGAAAAATTTAGCATTTCTTCAAAACACTCGCTTATATTACATCATTTCCCTGTATTTGTCAAGAAAAATGACGGAATCAAAATAAAATAATTCATCGCCCCGGGAGAACTCTCCCGGGGCGATCTATTACTTATGATAAAGCTGCTGCGTCTGATAGACCGGCTCGCAGGTGACGTTGCACCCGAGCTTTTTAAACACGTTCTCGTCCACCTGCGACAGGATCACCGTGGAGTGCACCTGACAGCCGCGCAGGCTGTTGAGCGCCTCCATGGCAAGCTCGGCTGTCGGATTGGTCACAGCGCACATACTCAGCGCAATCAGCACCTCGTCGGTGTGCAGGCGCGGATTGCGGTTGCCGAGATGCTCCACCTTCAGGTGCTGGATCGGCTCAATAATGGTCGGCGCGATCAGCTCGATCCGCTTGGAGATCCCAGCCAGATGCTTCAGCGCGTTCAACAGTGCTGCGGAGGAGGCGCCCAGCAGCGGCGAGGTCTTCCCCTCGACAACTGTGCCGTCCGCCAGCTCGATGGCTGTAGCGGGGCCGTCCGTGGCAGCCGCTTCCCGCAGCGCCGGCCCGACGCAGGGCCGGTCGGTCGTCGTCAGGCCCAGACTGCTCATCAGCATTTCAATCTTATAGACCTCCGAAGCGGTGGACTGCCCCTTGACGCGGCCGCAGGCGGCGGCGAAATACCGCCGGATAATCTCCTGCTTCGACGCCTCACGGCAGACCTCGTCATCTACAATGGCAAACCCCGCCATATTGACGCCCATATCCGTCGGGCTCTTGTACGGGCACTCGCCGTAGATCTTCTTGAACATGGTTTCAAGCACCGGGAAAATTTCAATGTCGCGGTTATAGTTGACCGTGGTCTTGCCGTATGCCTCCAGATGGAACGGGTCGATCATATTCACATCGCTGAGGTCAGCCGTCGCAGCCTCGTATGCGAGATTGACCGGGTGCTTGAGCGGAATATTCCAGATCGGGAATGTCTCATACTTGGCGTAACCCGCCTTGATGCCGCGCTTGTTCTCGTGGTACAGCTGGCTCAGGCAGGTCGCCATCTTCCCGCTGCCCGGGCCGGGCGCCGTCATGACAATGATCGGCCGGCTCGTTTCAATATAGTCGTTTTTCCCGAAGCCCTCGTCCGAGACGATGAGCGGAATATTGGACGGATAGTCCGGAATCACATAGTGGTGATAGACGCGCAGCCCCAGCCCCTTCAGCTTTTCCGCGAACTGGTCCGCCGCGTGCTGGCCCTGATACTGCGTCAGAACCACGCTGCCGACGTACAGCCCGGCCTCGCGGAACACGTCTACAAGGCGCAGCACATCCTGATCGTAGGAAATCCCCAGATCGGCACGGCGCTTATTCTTTGCAATATCCTCCGCACAGATCGCAATGACGATCTCCGCCTGATCGCGCAGCTGCATCAGCATCTTGAGCTTG
>CAZYZQ010000093.1:7760-8244 GCA_964652075.1 uncultured Oscillospiraceae bacterium | reverse complement strand
CCGGCTACGGCCTGTGCTACTTCACCGACGCGATGCTGAAGGATCACGGCCTGTCCTTCGAGGGCAAGACCGTCGTCATCTCCGGCTCCGGCAACGTCGCGATCTACGCGACCCAGAAGGCCACCCAGCTCGGCGGCAAGGTTGTGGCGCTGTCCGACTCCAACGGCTATGTCTACGATCCGAACGGCATCGACCTGCCGGCGGTCAAGCAGCTCAAGGAAGTGGAGCGCAAGCGCATCAAGGAGTATGTGAAGGATCATCCGACCGCCACCTACACCGAGGGCTGCAGCGGCATCTGGACGATCAAGTGCGACATCGCACTGCCCTGCGCCACGCAGAACGAGATCAATGAGGAATCCGCCAAGGCGCTCGTTGCGAACGGCGTCATTGCTGTCGCCGAGGGCGCGAACATGCCCTCCACGCCGGAGGCCATCGCGGTCTTCCAGAACGCGGACGTCCTGTTCGCGCCGGCCAAGGCGTCCAA
>CAZYZQ010000093.1:0-7750 GCA_964652075.1 uncultured Oscillospiraceae bacterium | reverse complement strand
GCCACCTCCGCGCTGGAGATGAGCCAGAACTCCCAGCGCCTGAGCTGGACCTTCGACGAGGTCGACGCCAAGCTCAAGGGCATCATGGAGCACATCTACCACAACGCCTCCGCTGCTGCCGCGGAGTACGGCATGAAGGGCAATCTGGTCGCGGGCGCGAATATCGCCGGCTTCCTGAAGGTTGCAAACGCCATGCTGGCACACGGCGTCGTCTGACATTGTTTTTCCGGACGCGGAACCGAACGGTTCCGCGTCCTTTTCGTTCTCTGCCGCGCCGCTTGACTTTCACCGCAGGCAGCTCTACAATATATACGCCGCTCCGGCGCAGAAAGGAAGCTCCCTATGAAGGCAAAGACGCCAATTGAAATCACCACCGGCTCGTTGCCGAAGAACATGCTGCGCTATGCGATTCCGCTGATGCTCTCCGGCATCCTCCAGCTGCTGTTCAACACCGCCGACACCGTTGTCGTCGGCCGCTTCACCGGCAGCACGGCGCTGGCCGCCGTCGGTTCGACCAACGCGCTTGTCAATCTGATTACAAACCTGTTCATCGGCCTGTCCTCCGGCGCGACCGTCGCCGTCTCCCATGCCTTCGGCGCCAAGGACGACGCCCGCATCTCCCGGACGGTACATACCGCCATTGCGACGAGCCTTGTCGCAGGCGTGCTCGTCTGCCTGATCGGCGTCGTCGGCTGCCACACCTTCCTTGGCTGGATGGGCTCGCCGCATGACGTCATCGACCTGTCGACGCTGTATCTGCGCATCTTCTTCCTTGGCATGCCCGGGCTGATGCTCTATAACTTCGGCTCCGGCATTCTGCGCGCCGTCGGCGACACGAAGCGGCCGTTTTACTACCTGACCATCGCGGGCGTCGTCAACGTCATTTTGAACCTGTTCTTTGTGCTCGTGCTGCACATGGGCGTTGCGGGCGTCGCGACGGCGACCGCCATCTCGCAGACGCTGAGCGCCGTGCTTGTGCTGCGCTGCCTGCTCCGCGAGACCGGGTCGCTCCGGCTGGATCTGCGCCAGCTCCGCTTCCACCGGCAGGAGCTCGGCGAGATCGTCCGCATCGGCATCCCCGCCGGCCTGCAGGGCTCGATGTTCTCGCTGTCCAATGTGCTGATCCAGTCCTCGATCAACTCGTTCGGCTCGGAGATCATGTCCGGCACGTCGGCCGCGCAGAATCTGACGAACTTCGTCTGGATCGCGATGAACGCCTTCCACCACACCTGCCTGACCTTCATCGGCCAGTGCGTCGGCGCGAAGAAGAACCGGCGCATCACGCGCGCGCTCGGCTGCGGGCTGCTGCTCGTGATGGCCAGCGGCGCGATCCTCGGCGCGGCGGAGATTATCTTCGCCCGTCCGCTGCTACACATCTTTATTACCGACTCCGCCACTGCCATCGAATACGGCATCGTCCATCTGACGATCATCTGCTCGCTGTACTTCCTGTGTGGCACGATGGACACGCTGACCGGCGCGCTGCGCGGCCTCGGCTCATCGCTCGCGCCGATGCTCTCGACGCTCATCACCGTCTGCGTCTTCCGCATTCTGTGGGTCACGACCGTGTTCCGTTATGCGTTTGCAAACTTTGAAACCATGCGCGCCTACGCCGTGCTGTTCCTCTCCTATCCCCTCACCTTTATTGTCAACAGCGCCGTGCAGCTGCTGATGTTCTTCCTGCTCAAGCGGAAGAAGTACCCCAACGAGCCTTTGGCGTAACCGGATAGAGCAGGGCCGCTTCCATATGGAAGCGGCCCTGTTGTTATGCCGTCTTTTTTGTCCTCTGCCGCAGGGTTCTGCACATCAGGCCGTAGCCGCCCAGCGCGAAGAAGCCGAGGAGAATCGACGCGCTCAGCACCGCCGTCAGGCCGCCGAGGTTGTAGGCAAAGCTCGAGATAAAATTGCCGATCGTTGCGCCGATGCCCATCGTCATCGCCGTCAGCGCCTGAATCCGCACGCGGTCGCGGTCCGTCGCCATCCGGTTTGTGAAGTACACGCAGCCGGGAAACATGATGCCTGAGGCCAGCAGGTGCATTGCGCACGCCGCAAACAGTACCGGCAGCGAGCCGGCCGACAGGCCGATCAGGTTCACAACCGGCTTGAGCGCATAGGCGCAGACCGAGACGAGCAGCAGGCGCGTAATGGGCACGCGCCCGACAACCTTCGGAAACAGGAACGCCATCGGCAGCTCACAGCCGGCCACGATCAGCAATGACACGCCGTACAGGCTCGTCCCGCCGCCGACCGCCGCAATCAGCGACTTCTGATAGGTCCATGCACCGTTCATGGAGGCATACATGACAATGGACGTCAGCAGGAACAGCGTCAGAGCCGGATTGCGCCGCAGGACAGCCGTCAGGGAATCGTGCTCCTCTTTTGTGCGCGTCTGCGGGGGCGCGGCGGCATACCGCGATGCCGGGGGCAGGAGCAGCACGAGTACGGCGGCGGCCGCCGCCGCGCAGATGCCGACCACAAACAGGACCCCCGCGCCCTTCGCGTCGACCAGAAGGCCAAGCCCCAGTCCGGTTGCGGCGCAGGCAATGGAGCCACCGCCGCGCCCAACGCTGTAGCTGACCGGGATGCCCAGCGCCTGATAGCGCGTGCTGATTGCGTTGATCAGCGCCGGATTTGAGGCGGAGAGCATCGCCATCACGACAAAGAAGCCCGCGGACAGAAGCGGATTGACGTGCGCAAGCAGCCGGTTCAAAAACAGCAGGATGCACAAAAGCCCCATCAGCGACGCCGACATGGCGCTCAACGACGCGCGCGGGTGCGCATCGGCGTAGCTTGACAGGCCGCTCTGCACAAACATGGAGAGCAGATACGCAAGCCCCACCAGCAGCGCGATATTGCCTGTCTGGACGTGCTGGAACTGGAGCAGGTCGACCATGAAACTGAGCAGCAGCGTGTTCGCCACATAGTAGGCGATCATCGCTGCGACATACAAAACCGTCAGCTTTTTCGCCAGCGCTTTTTTCTGTTCAGAATTCATATTTTCGCCCCTTTTTTCTGTTTTTCCCATTATATTCCGGATTTTTTGCCGCGTCAACCGGTGGTTTTTCCGTTTCCTGTTTCACGCATGGAAAGCGCCACGCCCCTGAAAAAGTTTCTTGTTTCACGCACGCCGCTGCCCGGCGGCAATTTTTTTCAAATTCCTCTTGATTTTTCGAAAAAACACCGCTATAATATGGCAGTATGAGTTTTCTGCATTAGGAGGTGTAGCACCATGCCGAACATCAAATCCGCGTCGAAGCGCGTTGAACTCTCCCGCGCCGCCGCTGAGCGCAACAAGGCTGAGAAGAGCCGTCTGAAGACCATGATCAAGAAGTTTGACGAGGCCGTTGCCGAGGGCAATGCCGACAAGGCGAACGACGCGTTCAAAGCTGCTGTGAAAGCTGTCGATCAGGCGACTGCGAAGGGCCTTCTGCACAAGAACACGGCTGCGCGTAAGAAGAGCAGCATGGCTCTCAAGCGCAACAAGATCGCGTAACTGCGAGAATTGACGAAATCCCTCCCTCCGACCCCGGAGGGAGTTTTTCGTATCATTTTGAACCGGAGGTGGGCGGAATGCATCTGTATGACGCTGTGACTACCCTAAAGGGCGTCGGCCCGGCGCGCGCCGCGCAGCTGCAGCAGCTGGGCATCACGACGCTTTATGACCTTCTGACCCATTTCCCCCGCGCCTACGAGGACCGCACCCGCTTCCTCCCCATCGAATCGCTGACGCCGGACACCCCGGCCTGCTTCCGCGCAATGGTCATCTCCAACCCGCACACAGGGCACATCCGCAAAGGGCTGGATATCACGAAGGTCACAGTCGCAGATGAGACGGCGCGGCTGAACCTGACATTCTTCAACCAGAGCTATGTGGCCAATCAGCTCCAGTACGGGCAGAGCTACTGCTTCTACGGCGCTGTGTCCGGCGATTTTATCGGCTATCAGATGCTGAACCCAAGCTTTGAGCCGGAGTCCGGCGTTGTCACGGGGCGCATTGTGCCGCAGTACCCGCTGACCGCCGGCCTGTCCAGCAAGCAGCTCGGCGCGCTGATCGCGCAGGCTGTCTCGCACGTCCTGCCGGAGCTGCCGGACATTCTGCCGCAGGCGGTGCAGCAGGAGTACGGCCTGCTGGACGCGCAGACGGCCTACCGGACAATCCACGCGCCCGCGTCCTTTGAGGAATTGGAGCAGGCGCAGCGGCGGCTGATTTTCGAGGAGTTTTTCCTTTTTTCCGCCGGGCTTGCCATTCTGCGTGCCGGCCGGACGGCGCGCGACGGCCTGCCGATGCCGGATACGGAGCTTTCCGCCTTTGACGCCGCGCTCCCCTTCCGCCTCACCGGCGCGCAGCGGCGCGCGATTGCGGAGATCACGGCGGATCTTTCCGGCGCACATCCCATGAACCGCCTTGTGCAGGGCGATGTAGGCAGCGGCAAGACCATGGTGGCGGCAGCGGCCGCCTATCTCGCTGTGAAAAACGGCTATCAGGCCGCACTGATGGCGCCGACCGAGATTCTGGCGGAGCAGCACGCTGCGTCCCTTCGCCCGCTGTTTGCAAAGCTAGGCATCCCGGTGCTGCTTCTGACCGCCGGGCAGAAAGCGGCGGAGCGGCGCGAGGTACAGGCCGCCCTGTCAGCCGGTGCGCCGTGCCTTGTCATCGGCACCCATGCGCTGCTCTCCGATTCGACGCAGTTTGCCAATCTCGGTCTGGTCATTGTCGATGAGCAACACCGGTTCGGCGTGGGACAGCGCGCCGCGCTTGCGGAAAAGGGGCGCGCGCCGCACCTGCTCGTCATGTCGGCTACGCCGATCCCCCGCACGCTGGCACTCCTGCTCTATGGAGATCTGGATGTGTCGATTCTCGACGAGCTGCCGCCGGGGCGGCAGCCGGTGGAGACGTTTCTGGTGGACGAGCGCTATCGCGCGCGCGTCAACGCCTTCATCCGCAAGCACGTCGCGGCGGGGCATCAGGTCTTTGTCGTCTGCCCGGCCGTGGAGGAGAGCGAGACGGAATCACTCAAATCCGCAACGCTCTGGGCTGAGACGCTTCAGATGACGGTTTTCCCGGATCTGCGGGTGCTGCTGCTGCACGGCCAGCTGAAAAGTGCCGAGAAGGATGCGATCATGGCCCGCTTTGCCGCCGGAGAGGCCGATATCTTAGTTGCGACGACCGTAATTGAGGTCGGCGTCGACGTGCCGAACGCCACGCTGATTGTGATTGAAAACGCGGAGCGCTTCGGCCTGAGCCAGCTGCATCAGCTGCGCGGACGCGTCGGGCGCGGCGACGCGCAGAGCTACTGCGTGCTTTTCTCGGAAAATCAGAATGCACAGACGCTGGAACGGCTGCGCGGATTCTGCAAGACGACGGACGGGTTCCAGATTGCGGAGCAGGATCTGGCGATGCGCGGGCCGGGCGACTTCTTTGGGAGCCGTCAGAGCGGCCTGCCGCAGTTCCGGGTCGGCGATTTGCAGATGAATCTGGAGACACTCAAGCAGGCGCAGGAAGCGGCGAAGGCCTATTTTGCGGGCAATCCTGACCCGTTTCCGCCTCTGCAGGAGCGGCTGCAGCTGCTGTTCCGGGAAAGCCCGGAGGCATTCAATTGAATCAAACAGCCTCCTTGCGGCATATCCTGAAAGGAAAACGCTGCAAGGAGGTCTTTCTATGTGCGGAATTGCGGGCGCGCTGTGCGCATCGCACACCCTTGACGCAGACGCGGCCTGTTTTCAGGAGATGCTGCGGGTCATGACCTGCCGCGGGCCGGACGCGGGCGGCACCTTCCACGAGGACGGCTGTGTCCTGCTGCACCGGCGGCTGGCCGTCATCGACCCGAAGGGCGGCGCGCAGCCCATGACGTTTGGCCCGTTTACGATTGTCTACAACGGAGAGCTGTACAACACCGAAGATCTGCGCCGGGAGCTTTTGGAGCTGGGCTATCGCTTCGACGGGCACTCGGACACAGAGGTTCTGCTGAAAGCCTTCCATGCATGGGGCACGGGCTGCGCCGCGAAGCTCAACGGGATCTTTGCCTTCGCCGTCTACGATTCCAATACACGGCAGCTCACGCTCGCGCGCGACCCGATGGGCGTCAAGCCGCTGTTCTACGCGCTGCGGGGCGACACGCTGCTCTTTGCCTCGACACTGGACGCGCTTTTGTGCCATCCGGATGTGCAGCCGCGGATCACCCGGCAGAGCGTGCAGGATCTGGTGCTGCTGGGACCCGGGCGCACGCCGGGCTTCGGCGTCTTCAAGGACGTCTGTGAGCTGCTGCCGGGGCAGCTGGCCGTCTTTTCCGGCGGCAGGCTGCAAACTCAGCACTTTTGGCAGCTGCGCGATAAGCCGTGCGAGCAGACGTTTGAGGAGGCAGCCGAGCAGACACGCGCGCTCGTTGTGGACGCGATCCGGCGCCAGCTGGTCAGCGATAAGCCGCTGGGCTTTTTCCTCTCCGGCGGGCTGGATTCCTCGCTGATCTGCGCTGTGGCGGCGCGGGAGCTGGGTCAGATCGACACCTACTCCGTCGACTATCAGGGCAACGACGCCTATTTCCGTCCCGGGAAATTTCAGCCGAACTCCGACAACCCGTTTATCGCAATCATGCAGCGCCATCTGCGCAGCCGCCACCACAACATCACGCTGCGCACGCCGGAGCTGGTGGAGGCGCTGTTCACGTCCGTGGACGCGCGGGCGCTGCCGGGGATGGCGGACGTGGACGCATCGATGCTGCTGCTGTGCAAGGCGGTGCGCGAGCGCGAGACAGTTGTGCTGTCCGGTGAGTGCGCCGACGAGATCTTCGGCGGGTACCCGTGGTACCGCGACCCGGAGATCCGTGCGGCGAGCGGCTTCCCGTGGTCGCAGAACACGGCGTACCGCGCCTCGTTCCTGCTGCCGGAGTGGCAGGACGGCGCGGAGGAATACGTGCGCGCCCGCCACGACGAGACGCTGGCGGGCGTCGACTGCCTGCCCGGCCTTTCCCCGCTCGAGCGGCGGATGCGGGAGATGACGGTGCTGAACCTGCGCTGGTTCATGCAGACGCTGCTCGACCGGAAGGACCGGATGAGCATGCATTGGGGGCTGGAGGTGCGCGTGCCGTTCTGTGACCGGCGGATCGTGGAATACCTCTACACGCTGCCGTGGAGCTACAAGGACTACCGTGGGCGTGAGAAGGGGCTTCTGCGCTATAGCGTGCGGGATCTGCTGCCGCCGGAGATTATTTCCCGGAAAAAGAGCCCCTACCCGAAGACGTGGAACCCGGACTACATGGACGCGGTCTCGGGACTTCTGCGGCAGGAGCTGGACGATCCGGCCTGCCCGCTGCGGATGTTGTTCCGCACCGATCGCCTGCGCGCGCTGACGCAGGAAAACCGACCGCTGCCGTGGTACGGCCAGCTCATGACCACGCCGCAGACCATCGCATATTTTTTACAGCTCAGCTACTGGATGCGGAAATTCAAAATTTCACTGGAATGATTGAAAATTCCGGCGTGATGCGATATACTATACGCACAAATGCCACCTGATATGGAAGGATGAGATACCAATGAAAAAACCTGTTGTTTTGATTGTCATGGACGGCGTCGGCCGCGGCGACGGCGGCCCGGGCGACGCGGTTGCGCAGGCCAAAACCCCGACGCTTGACCGTCTGTTCGCCACCACCCCCTATACTTGGCTCAAGGCGCACGGCACGGCCGTCGGCCTGCCGTCCGACGACGACATGGGCAACTCCGAGGTCGGCCACAACGCGCTCGGGTGCGGCCA
>CAZYZQ010000092.1:0-8489 GCA_964652075.1 uncultured Oscillospiraceae bacterium | reverse complement strand
CACGGGAAGAAATACGGCTATTGCGTCAACATCCGGATCAACTATTACCGCGGCCTGCCGATCTCCTGCGTCGACCAGATTTCGCTCTGGGTGGACGGCGAGGCGGTCGATCCCGCGACGATGTCCGTGCAGCTGAACGGGAAGGAATACCCCTACAACTTCATTCTCTCCGACAACGCGCCGACGGATGAATACTGGCACCATGGCGACCTGCTGCGCGTCGTGATCCGCAACGGCAGGGGCATCCCGCAGGGCATCCACCACGTCAAGCTGACGCTCGGCACGCGCCGCAGCTACACGCCGACGATGATCGATTCCTGCGAAAAAGACCTGACATTCGCGTGAGGAGGGGAAGCACATGAAAACGAACAACGATATCAAGCTGGGCGTCTCGCTGTACAGCTATCAGGACCACTACTATTTCAAGAAGCTCGATCTCGAGGGCTGCCTTGCGGCGGCGGCGGGCGCGGGCGCGGAGGGCGTCGAGGTCTTCTCCGACGCGATGATGCCGGAGTGGCCGTATGTCTCGGATGCGTTCATTGACCGCTGGACGGGCATGATGGAGCGCTATGGGCTGAACGGCGTCTGTCTTGACCATTTTTCCGACCGCGCCATGTGGCACGGCCGTCAGCTGACGGACGACGAGATGTACGAGCGCGGCGTCATGTACATCAAGCTCGCCTCCCGTATGGGCATCCCGAATATCCGCCTGCTGCACGAGGAGCATATCGGCAAGGGTATCAGCCCCTATACGCTGACAACCGCCGCGATTGCGGAGCGGCTGCTGCCGGTCTGTGCCGAATACAATGTCAAAATGGCGCTCGAGTGCCATAACCCGACGTGTGTGGCCGACCCGATCCACGAGCCGTACCTTGAGGCCGCCGAGCGGCTGGGCCTGCCGTATGTCGGGCTTCAGGTTGACTTTTCCAGCTATGAATACTGCGTTTCGACAGCGGATATCGTCCTGATGACCACGCACGGACATGACCGGGAGTTCCTGCTGGAGCTGCGTGACGCACAGCGGAAGGCCTACGCGGAGAAGCGCCCGTTTGAGTTTGGCGAATGGAAGGCGCGCATCGAAAAGATGAACCTGCCTGAGGGGCAGAAGCGTGAGATGTTCCGTGCCGCCGCCGTCCGCGGGCCGTATGGCGAGGACAGGAAATATTCCTATGAGACATTGAAGGAGTATGCCTCGAAGGTCATCTACGTCCACGGCAAGTTCTACGACATCGACGAGAACGGCGAGGTCGACAACATGGACTACGGCCCGATCTTCGACGCACTGAAAGAGGGCGGCTACAAGGGCTATATCTGCTCTGAATTCGAGGGCAACCGCCGCATGAATGTTGCGGGCTGGGTGAATGAGATCGAGTATGTGCGCAAGCAGCACGTGCTCATGCGCAAGTGCCTCGGCTACGACTACCCGGAAATCGGGGAATAACGGCTTGTTTGCTTTTGGCGGCCGGCACTTGGCTCCGCCATGCCGCTGCGCGGACAGGGGTGGGGCTGTTGCAAGAAATCATGTTGCAACAGCCCTATGAAAAAACTGTCCAGACGCTTGATTTCGATCCGGTAATATGTTACAATATGCACAGGCAAATCCATAGCGCAGAATCTAAAATTATAGGAGGGCAAAAACATGTTTGATTCGTTCCTGGTGTGTAAGGGCACGCTGCAGAACACCGTGAAGGACGGCAAGGTCACGGGCTTCAAGTTCGGCGTCAAGATCGCCAACTACCGCGGCTGCATCCTGTCGCTGCACAACGGCTACTATCTGGCAGTGGACGGCGAGGTGTTCCCGCGCGAGAAGCAGCGCTTCGAGATCAACGGCAAGGAGCCGCGCTCGTTCGAAGAGCTGAAGACCGCGGTCTGGGAGCATTGGGACTATCCGGACACGGCGTGGCTCTGGGTCGAGAAAGAGGGCGGCCTTGCACCCGGCCAGCACAAGATCGACCTGCAGCAGTCCATTCTGGAGGCCTACGGCTATATGCCGACCGACGAGGAGTGGGTCAAGAACCCGCCCGTCCCCGGCTCCGGCGCAGGCGCAGGCAAGACGAGAGTTATCTGCTCTTATGAAGAAGAGCTGAAAGCGTAAGGAGGTAACAGAATCATGGGCATTAAGAGAGGCGTTTCGCTCTATTCCTACCAGCAGGCGCAGTTTTTCGAGCAGATGAACCTGCGTGATATGATCATTGAGCTGCACGACAACCTGCAGTGCGACGGCGTCGAGATCATCGACGAGGCCATGGTCAAGAAGTATCCGTTCCCGGACGAGAGCTTCTATGCCGAGTGGCACGACCTGATGCAGGAGTTCAATATGAAGCCTGTCACGATGGACGTCTATCTGGATACGCTCCAGTTCCGTGACCACGTGATGAGCCATGAAGAGGCTGCCGAGCGCTTAAAGCGCGACCTCGGCATCGCCGCGAAGATGGGCTTCCAGAACATCCGCTGCCTGTGTGCCATTCCGATCGACGTCATTGAGATGGCGCTGCCGACAGCTGAAGAGCTGGGCGTGCGCATCGGCAAGGAGATCCACGCGCCGTTCGACATCAAGACCAACACGTTCGACCGCTACATCACCCGCGGCGGTATGCCGCGCAACCCGAGAATGTGCGAGGAGATCATCGATCTGTCCCAGAAGAAGAACTCGAAGTATGTCGGCCTTGTGCCGGATATGGGCATCTTCCAGATCCACATCAACAAGCCGCACCGCGACTGGCTGATCCGCCACGGCTACTCCGAGGAGGTCATCCAGCTCGTCGATGATATCGCCGCGACCGGTATCCGCAACGCCAAGTGGGCGGAGGAGATCGTCCGCAATACGATTCCGAATGTCTCCGATAAGGACATCGAGATCTGCCGTCAGGTCGGTATGTTCTCGAACGTCAAGAGCCAGGACATCGCCGACATCGTGCCCTACATCGTCTCCATCCACGGCAAGTGCTACGACCTGACCGAGGTTCCGGGCATGCCGGGCGAGTACGAGGACAAGGCTGTCGACTACCCGGCCGCGATTGCGGGCCTCAAGGCCGGCGGCTACGAGGGCTACATCAACACCGAGTTTGAGGGCCAGCGCGACCAGCAGGACATGGGCTTCGAGGGCCTGTGCGACGAGGTCGAGCAGGTGCGCCGTCACCACAAGATGCTCCGCCGCCTGATTGGCGAATAAGAAAGATACAGCAGCACCCCGCGCCGGTTTTATGGCGCGGGGTGCGGTTTTTATTCAGAGGGAGTCATCGTGCTGGTGGCGGATCAGGACGACGGCTTTGGACAGCTCCATGACGAGCAGCGGCACGAAGATCAGGCCGAGGCCGATTGCGTACAGATGCGCGGGCAGCAGCATCAGGCCAAAGGGCACGCGCAGCGGCGTGAAGAGCACGAGCAGCACAAGAAGCGTGGACAGCGCCGCCGCGCCGTTCAGGCTCCGACTGGAGAAGGGGCCGATTTTGAACAGCGAACGATCTGAGCGCATGTTAAAGGCCTGCACGACCTGCGAGAGCGCGAGGACGAAAAACGCCATTGTCTGTCCGCCTGCGTCCTGCCCGGTGACGCGGCGGCCGAGCCAGAAGGCCAGCAGCGACAACGCGCCGAACATCGCGCCCTGCAGCAGGATGCGAAGCCCGAAGCCGTGGGCGAACAGCCCCTCGTCACGGGGCTTCGGCTTGCGCGACATGACGCCCGGCTCGACGGCTTCACGCCCCAGCGCCACGGCGGGCAGCGAGTCGGTGACAAGGTTGATCCACAGCAGCTGCATGGACAGAAGCGGGGAGCGGTGCCAGAGCAGCATTGCCACAAATACGCACAGCAGTTCGCCGATGTTTGTACCGAGCAGGTAGCCGACGACCTTTTTGATGTTTGCGTAGATCCCGCGGCCCTCCTGCACGGCGTCGACGATTGTCGCAAAGTTGTCGTCGGTGAGTGTCATGTCCGCCGCGCCTTTGGCAACGTCGGTGCCCGTGATGCCCATGGCGCAGCCGATATCGGCGGCTTTGAGCGCGGGCGCGTCGTTGACGCCGTCGCCGGTCATGGCAACAATCTGCCCGCGGCGCTGCCAAGCCTTCACGATCCGGATCTTGTTCTCCGGCGAGACGCGGGCGTAGACGGCGATCTGCCCGACGCGCGCATCCAGCGCGGCGTCGTCCATCGCGTCCAGCTCGGTGCCGGTGACGGCTTCGTCGCCGTCCTGCAAAATGCCCAGCTCGCGGGCGATGGCGGACGCGGTGGCGATATGGTCGCCCGTGATCATGACGGGCCGGATGCCCGCCTGACGGCAAGTGGCCACAGCGGCTTTGGCCTCGGGGCGCGGCGGGTCAATCATGCCGACAAGGCCGCAGAAGGTCAGATCACGTTCCAAAAGTTCCGGTGTCGGCGCGTCGGGAATGGCGTCGATCTCGCGGCAGGCCACGGCCAGCACGCGCAGCGCACTCCGGCTCATCTCGTCGCAGGCGCGGCGGGCACCGTCCAAGTCACCCGCAATGCAGCGCGGGGCGAGCACGTCGAAACCGCCCTTGACGATGACCAGCAGCTTCTGCCCAACCCGATGGACAGTCGACATGCACTTTCGCTCAGAGTCGAACGGAATCTCCGCAAGGCGTGGACAGTCGCGGTTCAGCGCGTCTTTTTCAAGGCCAAGGTTGTGCGCGGCGAGGACGATCGCCGTCTCCGTGGGGTCGCCGATATGCGTGGCCTCGCCGTCTGAGAAGACGACGGAGCCGTCGGAGCAGAGGGTACCGAACTGTAAGAGGCGGCGGATTTCCGGGGTGTCCGAAACCGGCTCCGGCGCGGCGGCGCCGTCCAGATAGACCTGCATCAGCGTCATGCGGTTCTGGGTCAGCGTGCCGGTCTTGTCGGAGCAGATGACGGATGCGCCGCCCAGCGTCTCCACAGCGGGCAGGCGGCGGATAATCGCGTGCTTTTCCACCATGCGCTGCACGCCGATGGCCAGCACGATGGTCACAATTGCGGGCAGCCCCTCCGGGATGGCGGAGACGGCCAGCGAGACGGCGGTCATGAAAATCTCCATGACGGGGATGCCGTTGAGCAGTCCGACAACGAAAATGACCGCGCAGGCGGCGAGCGCCAGAACGCCAAGATAGCGACCAAGCTGTGCCAGCTTCTGTTGCAGCGGCGTCTGGCCCTCCTCCTCGCCCTCGAGCAGGTTGGCGATCTTGCCCATTTCGGTGTCCATACCGGTGGCGGTGACGACGGCGATTGCCGTGCCGTAGGAGATGGAACAGCCGGAATAGACCATCGTCCGCCGGTCGCCCAGCGGCGCGCCGGGCGGAACCTCGGCGGCTGCGTCCTTTTCCGCTGGGACGGATTCGCCGGTCAGGGCGGACTCCTCACTCTTGAGGCCCGCGCTGCGCACAAGACGCGCGTCGGCAGGGACAAAATCGCCCGCTTCCAGCCGGATCAGGTCGCCGGGGACCAGAACCGCTGCGTCCACAACGGCCTCGCGCCCGTCGCGGATCACGCGCGCATGCGGCGCGGAGAGCGTTTTCAGTGCGTCCAGCGCCTGTTCGGCGCGGCTTTCCTGTACCGTGCCGAGCACGGCGTTCAGGATCACAATGAGCAGGATCAGCGACGGTTCAAAGAATTCCTTCGGGCTGCCATCCACACAGGCAATGACGAAGGAGACGATTGCCGCCGCAATCAGAATCAGGATCATGGTATCGCGGAACTGAGAGAGAAAGCGGCGCAGCAGGCCCTTTTTTGCCCTGCTTCGCAGGCGGTTTTCACCGAACTGTTCCAGCCGCGCGGCGGCTTCCGCGCCGGACAGGCCGGCTTCGGCGCCGCAGCCCAGCGCGTGCAGCGCGTCCCGCGCGCTGACGTCATAATATGTCACACCGATTCCACCTTTCATTGGGAGGTAGTTCCACTATACTGTAGCGGACGCACCTTTGCAAGCGCGGGGGATAAAATTGTTCCCGGGCGCTGGGCGTCCGGGAACAGCATACGTTAATCGATCGCTTTATATACCCATGCGTTCGGCAGATTGCGGCCGGAGGGGCAGGCGGTGTTGGAGCATTGGGTGACGTACTCGCCGTCGTACCACATGATCGAGCTGGTACCGCCGTCGACGTTCATGGCCTGCATACACTTGTGGAGCGCAAGGATTTCCGCGCACTCCACGACATCTGTGCCGGCGGAGTTCAGCAGGCGCCCCTCAATGACGAGCATTAAAATCTCGCCTTTCTCGGACTGGCCGATGCAGGTGCGCGGGTTCACCGCCATGTAGCCGCAGTTGGCGTCGACGACGATCTCACCGTTGACGATCATGGCGGGCTGGAACTCGACGGCGTCTGTCGCGTCTGAGGAGACGGAATTCTGCGCGTCGGTGATATAGAGGCGGTTATCCTCGCGCAGCTCAATACGCTTGTAGCCCCAGCCGTAGTGGCTGCCATAGGCGACGCCCTCGCAGATGGAGTAGCCCGCAATCAGGCCGCCGTTGCCGCGGCCCTCCGGATCGATAAAGCCGTTTGCCGTGACGGCGAGCACGCCGCCGTGGTTTTCCGCGATCTGCCCGGCATACTGGCCGTAGGAGCCGATACCGGAGGAGGCACAGACCGCCAGCTGCGCGGGATCCTTTGCGATGGCGAGCACGCCGCGGTAGCCGGCGCCCTGCTTGGTGCCCGACACGCGCACGAGCAGGATCTGATTTTTGGCGTCGATGGCCAGCACCTGCTCGTCCATCGTCGTGCGGATCGAGGTGCCCTTATCGTCCAGCCCTGCCTCGTTGATATAGAGATTCTCCCAGCCGCCGGACAGCGCCTCGGGGTGCTCGTCAAGATAGGATTCCAGGCTCTCGCGATCCAATTCCCAGAACAGCTCGTAAAATGCCTCCTCCGCCGGGTCGGTGGCGGGGACGTCGGGCGTGTTCGGCGTGGCGGGGGTGGAGGGTTCCGGCGTTGTGCCGGGCGTGTCCGGCGTGACAAGGCTCCAGTCGGATTCCAGACCGATCTGGCTCTCCAGCGCGGCCTGTACATCCAGCTTGGACTTGGCCACAAGGTCGCCGGGCAGGAGCTTCGTTGCAAGCCACTGGTGCGACATGGTGGAAAGCGCCGTCTCAATGTAGACCGTCCGCCAGTGCGCAATAAGGGGGAGATTGGAATAGACAAATGTAAAGTAGCAGGCCTCAAAGAACAGAATCAGGCACAGGAATACGAGCAGGATCTTTTTCCAGACCGGCGACTTTTTCTTCGTGACGACATGCGCGGCGGCGGAATAGCTGCCGATGAGCTTCATATAAAAAACCTCACTGTTATGTAAAGTAGAATGATCGGTCGCAAACTGTCGATATCATACCATGAAATCACGCGCGGCGCAACTGCAAAGACGTGAATTTTCTGAAAATTCGGGTTGACAAACCCTGCGGGCCGTGTTAAAATAGCCCAGCAAGAGTAAGCAGGAGCGGTGGCCCCGCCCTCGCCGTCAGCGGTCGCGAAACGGCAAACATGGATGTTCACATCACCGGATGATCCGGTGGGTGTTTCTTTGTGCGGGTGCCGCTGTGGCATCCGTTTTTTGTTTTGGAGGTGCTCATCATCGGCAAGTTAGACTATCAGCTCAACGAAGAAATCCGCGACAAGGAGGTCCGTCTCATTGGCGCGGACGGCGCGCAGCTGGGCATTATGTCCGCGCGTGACGCGCTGGCGCTGGCGGAAAGCAAGGAGCTTGACCTCGTAAAGATCTCCCCGAACGCGCAGCCGCCGGTCTGCAAAATCATGGACTACGGCAAGTTCCGCTTCGAGCAGCTCAAAAAGGAAAAAGAAGCGAAAAAGAACCAGCGCGTGATGGAGGTCAAAGAGGTTCGGATGTCTCCCGGCATCGACGTTGCCGATTTCAACGTCAAGCTGAAGAACGCGCAGAAGTTCCTCAAAGACGGCAACCGCGTCAAGGTGACCGTCCGCTTCCGCGGCCGTGAGATGGCGCACACCAGTATCGGCGAGGAGCTGCTGACCCGCTTCGGCGAGCAGTGCCGCGAAATCGCCAATGTTGAGAAAGCTCCGAAACTGGATGGCCGGCACATGATCATGTTCCTGTCGCCCAAGAGCGCAAAATAATTTTGTTCATGATACGGAAGGAGAACCATTATGCCCAAGATTAAGACACACAGCGGCGCAAAAAAGAGATTTAAGCTCACCGCCACCGGCAAGGTGAAGCGCGCGCACGCGTTCAAGAGCCACATCCTCACCAAGAAGGACACCAAGCGCACCCGTCGCCTGCGTTCCGGCGCCTATGCCGACACGACGAACGAGGAAGCAATCAAGAAAATGATCCCGTATAAATAATCGGTGTACCGGATAAAATAGGAGGATAACGAGAAATGGCAAGAGTTAAAGGCGCGATGATGACGCGCAAGAGAAGAAATAAGACGCTGAAGCTCGCGAAGGGCTACTGGGGCTCCAAGTCCAAGCACTTCAAGATGGCCAAGCAGGCCGTCATGAAGTCCGGCAACTACGCCTTCACCAGCCGCCGCCTGAAGA
>CAZYZQ010000091.1:0-9668 GCA_964652075.1 uncultured Oscillospiraceae bacterium | reverse complement strand
AGCTGGCAATCACGTCCCAGAGCGCGATATGGTGTTCGTGCAGCATCGCGGCCTTTTCCGGGATGGTTTCGGGGCAGGGGCAGCCCAGCACGCCGGAGACGGTTTTCCAGAACCGGTTTTGCGGGTGGTGGTAAAAGAACTGCCCCTCCCGGGACTTGACCGACGGAAAGCTGCCGAGAATCAAAATCCGCGACTGCGCGTCGTACAGTGGTGGAAACGGATGGACAATCATGGCTCAAACTCCAGAATATAGCGCTCCCACGCGTTCACCAGCCGCGTCTGACCGTAGAGCCGCTCGCGCTGAAAGCCGGTGATCGAATAGGTGCGATGCATGTGGCCGTAGACCATCAGCCCGGGCTGGTACCGGTCCAGCAGGTCCCGGAAGGTCTGAAAGCCCCTGTGGCAGATGTCCTCGCCGTCGCCCAGACCGAGAGCGGGCGCGTGCGTGAGCAGGATGTCGAACCCGCCGCTGCGCCACAGCTTCCAGCGCAGCCGGTTCGCGCGGCGGCGCATCTCGCTTTCGGTATACTGGCAGCCGTTGGGGGAGTAGCGCATGGAGCCGCCGAGGCCGAGAATGCGCACACCGTTGACGATCACGAGCTTCCCGTCCGCGCAGATGCACCCGCCGGGCGGGTTTTCCGCAAAGTGGCCGTCGTGGTTGCCGGGAACATACACAATCGGCGCATGCGTAAAGCAGGTCAGAAATTCCAGATATGCGTTCGGCAGATCCCCGGCGGAGAGGATCATATCGATCCCGGCCAGCCGCTCCGGGCGGAAGTTGTCCCACAGTGCAGAGCACGGCTGGTCGGCGAGCACCAGAAGCCTCATTCCTCCGCCTCTATGCCGGTCCACGTAAAGCTGGAGGTGTCGGGCGTCGGCGTATTGGCGACGCCCTGCATATGGACGATATGGCGGCAGTCGTCGCGCATATCCTCCGCCTTCGGAATAAAGCCGATGATGCTCTCGTCCAGCCAGTCCATGGCCAGAATTTCGGCGGGCGAGAGATCCTGATAATCCGCGTTGTGCACATTTCCGGCCTGATCGACCATCCGGCCCGCCATGGGGCGGAACTGGTTGGACTGGATCGCGCCGCGCAGCAGATCAACCAGCCGGTGCGTGCCCGCGGGCAGGCGGCGGGAGCAGAAGACGTCGATGGAGTCGGTAGACATGCCCCACCAGTAGTTGAGCGTCTGGTTGCTGTTGTTGGAGGCGTCCTTTTTCCACGTCCCGTCCAGCATACTGCCCAGCAGCGCGGCATAGAGCTTGCCCCAGTTCCAGACCGGCATGGCAAGGTTCACGGTTTCACCCTGCTCGTCAATGTAGTACAGGCCAAAATCCCGCGAGCGGGAATCCGGCGAGCTGAGGTCGCGGTTGGAGATGATGCCGACCCCGTTTTTGCGGAATGTCTCCTCAAAGTCGTGATCCTTCAGCGTGGACCACTCCAGATAGATCTGGGCCTTGCGGTTGATCATCTTGGCGCCGAGCGCAAAGGCGTTGATGCTCGCAATGGTGCCGTAGATCGGATAGTCGGCGACATAGCCGATCCGGTCATTTTCCGCCAGCGCGCCCGCGACGGCGCCGACGATGAACTTCGCCTCATACATGCGCAGATAGTAGCTGCGCACCTGCCGCGCCGTCGGCATCAGGGAGCAGGACAGGAAGTCCACCTCCGGATGCGCAACAGCCATCTTCACGACAATATCCCCGAAGATCGGCGAGGTGGTGAAAATCGTGTTGCAGCCCTCGTCCACCAGCTGTTCAAGCACCTGTTCCGCTTCGTCATAGCGGACGTTCTCGCGCATCACAGTTTCCACGCGGTCGCCCATGGCCTCCTCGACGTACTGCCGTCCCAGCTCGTGGCTGTAGCACCAGCCGGAGCCTTCAATCGGGCGGTTGTAGACAAAGCCGGCCTTGATATGCGAGCGGACGGGCCGGAAGACGGAGGAGAGAATGGAGCGGGAGGGGCCGAACGTCGGCTGCATCAGAAGCGCGGTCGACTCCTCGTTGGCGTTTGTTGTGAATTCCTCCCAGATCTTTTGCAGGTTTTTCCGCATCTCCGCGGGCGAGATGGCGTAGGAGTCGCGGTAGTTGAAAAACCGCAGATAGGTGACGAACGCGTCGCCTGCCGTGATGCGCAGCTTCGCACCGCCCAGGGCGTTGTATTCCTTCATGAATTTCTGGTAGATCACCTTAAAATCCTGCCGCTGTCGCGAATCCCACCGCTCGCCGCGCTGTACGCCCATCAGGCGCACAAGATGGGAGTAGTTGCCCATCTCGGACATGGTCACGTAGTTGACATTGGAGTCGCGGTAGAAGCGCAGGAACTCGTAATAGATCAGGATTTCCTTGTCCGCCGTCAGGCGCGGAATATAGCGCGTGACCGTGCCCTCCACGCAGACGGCGTCCATATACTTCAGGACGGAGACACGCTTATTTCCCTCCACAATATAGAACTTGTTGAGATATTCGACCGCGGTCACAGGGTCGCGCTGCCCCTGCGTCTCCAGCTGATCGTAGAGTGTCTCCCATTTGTAGGCAAACTCCGTGTTCTCGTCCAGAATCGGCATGAAGTTTGCGGCAAACGAGCGCGTGCGGCTGAGCGTGACCGTGCCCGCCACCTGATCGAGCGGGATCTCCGCCAGGCCGAGACTGACCCGAGAGTCGATGTTCACATGCTCCAGAATTTCGTCGAGCACCGGCAGATACGGGCTCTCCCCGGCGGCCTCGCGCGCGTGCAGCTCGCGCTCGCCCAGTTTTCTGGCTTTTTCGTATTCCTCGCGGCCCATAATATGACCTCGCTTTCCTCATTTGTGCCCCCATTCTACCAAATTGGAGCAGGCAGGTCAAGTTGCTCTTTCTTTTTTGCGCGGATTGCGGTATGATAAGAGCAGAAAAAACCGGCCGCCGTATCGCGCGGGCCGGAAGGAAAAGGAGCATGGCAATGACTGCACTGGAACGGTTTATGAAGTATGTGACATTCGACACGCAGTCGGATGAGGCCTCCGAGACGCGCCCGACGACGGAAAAGCAGCTCGCCCTCGGCCGCGTACTGATGGAGGAGATGCGCGCCATCGGCCTGCAGGAGATCCGGATGGACGACTGCGGCGCGGTATTCGGCACAATCCCGGCCAACTGCGAGACGGACGCGCCCGCGGTCGGCTTTCTGGCGCATATGGACACGGCCGAGGAGGCCAGCGGCGCGAATGTCTGCCCGCGCGTGGTGCGCTACGAGGGCGCGCCGCTGGAGCTGGGGCACGGTGTCACGCTCTCGCGCGAGCAGTTCCCGTTTTTGGACGGCCTGACGGGCGAGGAGCTGGTCGTCGCGGGCGGCGACACGCTGCTCGGCGCGGATGACAAATCCGGCGTGGCGGAGATCATGACCATGGCCGAGCGGCTTGTCCACACGGACCGCCCGCACGGGGTGATCCGCGTCGCGTTCACAACGGATGAGGAGGTTGGCCGCGGCCCCGACGGCTTCGACGTGGCGGCCTTCGGCTGCAAGTACGGCTACACGGTGGACGGCGGCCCGCTGGGGGAGGTCGAGTACGACAACTTCAACGCCGCCGCCGCGCGGATCTCCATCACCGGCACCGGCGTCCACCCTGGCTCTGCGAAAAACGTGATGAAAAACGCCGCCGTGATTGCGATGGAGCTGCATGGGATGCTCCCGGCCAACGAAAAGCCGGAGTACACCGAGGGCCGCGAAGGCTTCTTCCACCTGCTGGGGATGCAGGGCAGCACGACGGGCGCGGAGATGCGCTACATCATCCGCGACCACGACCGCGACAGGTTCGAGGCGAAAAAAGCGCTTTTGGAGAAGATCTGCGCCTTCCTGAACGACAAATACGGCGCGGGAACCGTCAAGCTCTCCTGCAAAGACAGCTACTACAATATGCTGGAGATCATCGAGCGCTACCCGCAGCTGATCGAAAAGGCCAACGCGGCCTTTGAGAAAATCGGCGTTGTGCCGCGCAGTGTGCCGATTCGCGGCGGTACGGACGGCGCGCGGCTGTCGTTCATGGGCCTGCCGTGCCCGAACCTGTCCACAGGCGGCTATAATTTCCACGGCGTGCAGGAGTTCATTCCGGTGCGCGCGTTGGAGAAGATGACGGACATGCTGGTGGAGCTGGCGTGCAGCTTCGCGGAAGGAGAGGCATAAGATGAAAGAACAGATTCAGGCCTATTTTGACCGGCACCTGCCGGAGATGATCGAGGACGTCAAAACGCTCGTCCGCATCCGCAGCGACCGCGGCGACGCGCAGCCGGATATGCCCTTCGGCCCCGGCCCGCGCGCGGCATTGGAGAAGGCCATGGAGCTCGGCACGGCGCGCGGCTTCGAGGTCAAAAACTGGGATAACTATGTCTGCACGATCGACTTGCCCGGCGAGCCGGGCCTCGATATGCTGGCGCATCTGGACGTTGTGCCCGTGGCAAATAACTGGACGGTCTGCGACCCGTTCGAGCCGGTGGTGCAGGACGGGAAGATTTACGGCCGCGGCACAGCGGACGACAAGGGCCCCGCCGTCGCAGCGCTCTGGGCGATGCAGTGTGTCCGTGACCTCGGCGTGCCGCTCAAGCACCGCGTGCGCCTGCTGCTCGGCACAGACGAGGAGTGCGGCTCCGGCGACATTGCGCACTACTATGCCACCGAGCCGGAGGCGCCGATGACCTTCTCGCCCGACGCCGACTTCCCGCTGATCAACACGGAGAAGGGCATGTTCCGCGGAAGCGTCTCGGCAAAGTGGGACGGTGAGTCCGGTGCGCGCGTGCTCTCCGCCGACGCGGGCTTCAAGATCAATGTCGTGCCCGATACGGCGGACGCGGTTGTCGCCGGTGTCTCCCTTGCCGATATGCAGGCCGCGTGCGAAAAGACGGCTGAAAAGACCGGGCTGCAATACACGGCGCAGGCGCAGGACGGCGCGATTGCCATTCATGTTGTCGGCGTCGGCGCCCATGCGGCCGAGCCGGAGAAGGGCAACAACGCCCTGACCGGCCTGTTTGCGCTGCTCTCAGCGCTGCCGCTGGACAACTGCGCGTCAACGCGCGCGGCGCGGGCGATGGCGAAGCTGTTCCCGCACGGCGACTGGTTCGGCCGCGCCCTCGGCGTGGCGATGGAGGACGAGATCTCCGGCCCGCTGACCCTGAGCCTGAACATGCTGCATTGGGACGCGCAGGGCTTCGAGGCGGTATTCGACAGCCGGACGGCGGTCTGCGCGACGGAGGAGAATATGAAGCAGGTTGCGATGCGCGCCTGTGCCGCCGAGGGGCTGACGCTGGCGGACGACCCCATGTCGCCGCCGCACCATGTCAGCGCGGATTCCGATTTTGTCCGCACACTGCTCGCCTGCTATACGAAGTACACCGGTCTCCCCGGCGAGGCGATGTCCATCGGCGGCGGAACGTACGTGCACCACCTGAAAAACGGCGTCGCCTACGGCTGCGCGATGTTGGGGGTCGAGAACAATATGCACGGCGCAAATGAGTTCATGCGCGTGGAGGATCTCAAGCTCTCCGCTGAGATCTTCGCACAGGCAATCATCGACCTGTGCGGCAAATAAACACACAGAAAAGACGGGAGATGCCGGCAGGCATCTCCCGTTTCAGGTTTTTGGGATGTAAATGCGCTCAGGTGGGGCTGTGTGGCCGGATCCGGCCGCGCAGCCAGTGCAGATCCTCGTCCATCTCCCGCCCGCCCAGCGGCAGCAGCAGGAAAAACAGCGCAAAGAACACCCCGGCGCGCAGGCCGAGCTGCGGCCACAGCGGCAGCCATCCCGGCGTCAGCAGGCAGGCGGCAAGACACGGCAGCCCCGCCGTCAGCAGCATCCGGCAGAAAGACCGCACGGGGAACGCAACGCCGCTGCTGCTGCAGAAGCGCCGCACGCTCAGCAGGAAGTTCACCCCATGCGTCACCGTAAAGCAGAAAAAATAGCCGCCGATGCCGAATTTCGGCAGTAAAAGCAGCAATAGCACAACATCCAGCGTAGAGGTGATCGTATTGTAGCGCACGCTGGCCACCTGCTCGCCCAGTCCCTTCAGCCCCGCGTCGACGATCGTGTCCATATAGAGCATCGGTACCAGAGGGGCAAAAATGCGGATAAAACGTCCGGCCTCCGCGCTGCGAAACAGCAGCTGCCCGAGCGGGTTGGCGCAGGCGAACAGGACGCCGGTTGAAGCAGCTGAGAAGATCAGCCCCAGCCGCAAAGAGCGCAGCGACAGCAGACGCATCCGCGTCTGCCGCCCCGCCGCGTGGCTGCGCGCAAGCTCGGGGACGAGCAGATCCGCGATTGCGTAGAGCACGGCGGTCGGAAACGTGATGACAGGGAAGACCATGCCGTGAATAGTGCCGTAGGCGGCCAGCGAGCTTTCGTAGCTGCTGCCGCTTCTCTCCAGCCCGCGCGGGATGAGTAGGTGCTCCAACGTCCCGAGCAGTGAGCGCAGGTATTCGCTCAGCGCCAGCGGGATGCAGAGCTTCAAAAGCCGCCGCACCGGCTGCACGCCCCCCGCCGGCTGCATATGACGGGCATCCCGCCCGTACATTGCGCCCAGCACCAGAAGGCTGCCCACGCCGGACAGGCTCCCGCCCAGAATAATGGCCGTGCAGCAGCCCGCAATCTCCTGCCCGGCCCGCGCAAGCAGGAGGACGGTCAGAAAAATCGACAGCACCCGTTCGCCGCACTCGACGGCCACCAGCCGCCCGACCTTTCCGCAGGCCGTAAAATAGCCGGACAGGACGCTGACAAGGCAAGTCGCGGGCAGAAACAGCGCAAACGCCCGCAGGCCCGGCCGCGCACCGGCGTTTTCCAGCCACACGCCTGCCAGCCACGGTGCGGCGCACCAGAGCGCCAGCGCGGCAAGCGTGCTGATGGCCAGCGCATACCCGAGGCATGCGCGCATCACCGCGCGCATCCCGCCGCGCCGCCGCAGCCCGCGCTCCTCGGAGAGCAGGTACATCGATGCCACGCGCACGCCGGAGTTGCCCAGCGTGACAGCCAGCATCCCGACGGTCATCGTCAGCTGCAACAGCCCGATCCCCGCCGCGCCAACGCGCCGCGTCAGATAGATCTGGAACAGCATCGACACCACGCGCAGGCAGAGATTCGCAACCGTCAAAAGCAGCGCGCTGCGCAAAAACGACTGCTGTTTCATCCCCATCACCTCGCAAAAGTATATGGACAATCCCGCGGAGAATAGAAGTTGCACTTCCCTGAGAAATCAACTATAATAGGCGTTGAGGTGGTGAAATATGTTGAAGGATCGCTCTTTCTGGCCCGCCAGAGCCGGTTTTTATCTCGCCGGCGTTGTCCTGCTTGCCGCGGGCATTACGCTGACAACGAAGACGGGCCTCGGCGCATCGGCGCTGATCTCCATGCCATTTGTTGTCTCGAATATCTTCTCACTGAATTTTGCCGCCCTGACGTTCTGTATGTACGCGCTGTTTGTGGCGGTGCAGTTCCCAATCAAAGGGAAAAACCGCCAGTGGCGCGACTTGCTGCAGCTGCCGTTCAGCTTCGTCTTCAGTTTGCTTCTGGATGTGTTCGACCGCTTTCTCGACTTTCACTTTCCGGCCATCTGGCAGAATGTCGTGCTCCTGCTGGTCGCGCTTGTCCTGACCGGCGTCGGTGCGGCGATGATGGTGGATATGCGCCTGATCGCGAACCCAGCCGACAGCCTCGCCAAGGCGGTCGGCGACCGCCTGCACCGCGACATGGGCTTCGGCAAGAACGTGCTGGATATCACCTGCGTCGCCATCTCCTGTGCCATCGGGTTGATCTTTGCGCACAAGCTCGTCGGCGTCGGCATTGGCACGATCTGCGCCATGCTCCTCGTCGGCCGCGTCGTGGCCCTGTTCAACCGCCTCTGCAAAGCACCGATGCAGCGCCTCGCGAGGATCAGTGATACAAAATGAGGCCCCGGAAATACCAAAACCCTATGGTTCTGCTTTCACAGTCCCATAGGGTTTTTACTGTTCATCCGGGATAAATTCCGCAATATCTTCCAGACGGCAGTGCAGGATCGTACATAGCTTATTCAGCGTATGCGTCGATACCGGCATATCCGCCTGAAGCCGCTGAACAGTCGCATGGCTCATGCCGTACTTGAACCGCAGCGTATAGGTTGTAACGTTTTGCTTGGCCATTGTTTTCCACAAGGGCGCATAGTGAATCATCGTACCCAGCCCCTTTACAATCTCTGCAATAGCGGAGATTTTACATAACAGTAAGGGCTGATGACATTCAATCCTTCTCGTTGTTGTATTGGCGCAGTCGATCTGCCAATTCGGCCAGTATTGCAACATCCCGTTCGTTTAATCCAGTCACATTCACGCTTGCACTCCGTTCCACACCCAGAAGGTAGTCAGTAGAAACGCTGAATACTTTTGCCAATTCAACAAGAAGAGGCGGCGATGGCATGGACAGGCCCTGCTCCCAAGAGTTAATACCGTTTCGTCTCATATGCAAACGACGAGCGAGTTCCGCTTGCGTCCAGCCCTTTGCTGTTCTTAATTCTTTAATTCGGTCTGCTGTCATAACTTGCCCCCTCTTTTTTCTGAGTATATCTTACCAATTTGATAAGTCATTATGAAAATGGCTCCACAGCTTGACAACATGCCAACAGAACCGATATAATTTTTGTAGGTGGCATCGCAGTATGCCAAATGAATTAGAGAGGTTTTGGAGATGGAAAGGAAAAGTTGTGCCTTCACAGGCCATCGCCCGAAAAAATTCCCGTGGCGCTGCGATGAGAAAGACGCCGGATGTGTTGCGCTGAAAAAAGAGCTGACTGCGCAGATTGCCAAGCTGGTGGAGGCCGGGTTCACGGATTTCCTCTCCGGCATGGCGGAGGGAACCGACACCTGGGCGGCGCTGGCCGTGCTTGCGCTGAAAAAAGAGAATCCCGCGCTGAAGCTCCACTGTATCCTGCCCTGTGAAGGGCAGGCGGATGCGTGGTCGGAGCAAGCGCGGGAAGTCTATTGTTCTATTCTGGAACAGGCGAACAGTGTTGTGTATGTGAGCAGGGAGTACAATAAGAATTGTATGCTCAAGCGTAACCGCTATCTGGTGGAGCATGCCGGCTGTTTACTGGCTGTCTACAACGGCGAACGGCGGGGCGGGACAGCGAGGACGGAACGATACGCCCAAAAATTGGGGCGGGAAATCCACTTGATTGACCCATTGCGCTTCCAGACTGTGTGAAAAACTTCCGGCGCCCTGAGTGGGCGCCGGAAGCAATTTTTATCTCCTTTTCCGCACCTTCGGCCGTGTCTGCTCATAGCTCAGCTCCAACAGCCGTTCGATCTCCGGCAGGGAAGCCGTCCCGTCCAGCAGGACACTGACCCACTGGGCCTTGCTCATGTGGTATGCGGGAAGATAGCCGGGATTACCCAGCAGTGACCCGAGCACCAGTTCCCCGCATTTGAGATTCAAAATCCGCGCCTCGCCCGTCCCTGTCAGGCCGAGCTTTGCGCGCGGAACGGACATGAGCACGCCCGCCCATTTCCCGGTCGCCGGATGCTTCAGTACAACATAGTCCGGATACTTGGAGAACGGATGATCCGGCGTGAGACTCAGAGCCTCCTGCGCGAAGGCCAGAACAGCGCCCCAGTACATCAGACGCCCGCCGCCTCCTGCTCGCGCATCCGATGGGCGTTTGCGAGCATGAGCTTGATG
>CAZYZQ010000090.1:0-9889 GCA_964652075.1 uncultured Oscillospiraceae bacterium | reverse complement strand
GGTGTCATAGATCGCCATGCCGTCTGTCACGGAGCCGCCGGGGCTGTTGATGTAGAACTGGATGTCCTTATCCGGGTCCTGCGCTTCCAGATACAGCATCTGCGCAACGACAAGGCTCGCCGTTGTAGCGTTGACCTCCTCGCCCAAAAAGATGATACGGTCGTTGAGCAGGCGGGAAAAGATATCATACGACCGCTCGCCGCGGCTGGTCTGCTCGACTACATAGGGGACTAAACTCATGGTAATAAAACTCCTTTTCGGCTCGTTCTCCGGAACATTCTAACCGGCGCGGCGGAAAATTATTCCGTTTTTTCGGATTCCGCAGCTTCCGGCTCCTGCGCCGCCTTCTTTGTGGTCTTTTTTGTGGTCTTCTTCGCCTTGGGGGCTTCCTCCGCCTTCTCCTCGGCAGGCTTCGGCGCAACCGGAACAGCGCTGTCGACGACCAGCTTTGTGGCCTTCTTGTAGAGCATATCGGTCTTCATATCGTTGACGGACACGGCGGCCTTGACCTTGTCAAGCTCCATCTTGTACTGGTCGGCAAGCTTCTGATACTCCGCCTCGACCTCTTCATCCGTCACTTCGATATTCTCCGCCTTGACAATCGCGCCGAGCACGACATCGTCCTTCACCTGTGCGGCGGCCATCGGGCGCATCGACTGGCGCATACCGGCCAGATCCGTGCCCATCATCTTCGCATAGTCCTCAATCTTCATGCCGCTCATCTGGATCTGGTAGGCATACTGCTGCATGACCTTGTCCAGCTGCTCGTCGACCATGCACTCCGGCACATCGACGGTCGCGTTGGAAGCGGCATTCTGGATGCAGGCGGACTCAAAGGCGTTGTTGATTTCGGTATCCTTGCGCTCCTGAATGTTCTTGCGGATGTCAGCCTTCAGCTCGTCCATCGTATCGAACTCGGACACGTCCTTGACAAACTCGTCGTCCTTCTCGGGCAGGATGGTCTCCTTGACCTCGTGCACCTTGACCTTGAAGACGACCGGCTTGCCGGCTAGCTCCGGGGTATAATTCTCCGGGAAGGTGATGTTGATCTCCTTCTCCTCGCCGGCGGACATGCCGACAACCTGCTCCTCAAAGCCCGGGACAAACGAGCCGGAGCCAAGCGTCAGGCTGTACTTCTCGCCCTTGCCGCCCTCAAACGGAACGCCGTTGTCAAAGCCCTCAAAGTCGATAACGGCAGTGTCGCCGTTCTGCGCGGGACGCTCGACGGTGACGATGCGCGCGTTGCGCTGCGCCATGCGGTCGATCTCGGCGTCAACCTCCTCGTCGGTGACGGTAGCCTCGACCTTTTCGACCTCAAGGCCCTTGTAATCGCCCAGCGTGACCTCGGGATAGAGCGCAGTGATGACAGTCAAAGACACACCGCCCTCCTCCGTCTTGTCCAGCGCAGTGACGGACGGATCGCCGACCACCTTCAGCTCCTTCTCGGAAACAGCGTCGGCATAGGCAGCGGGGAACATGAGGTTCACAGCATCCTCATAGAAGACCTCTGCGCCATACATGCCCTCGATGACCTTGCGCGGAGCCTTGCCCTTGCGGAAGCCGGGGATGTAGATATCCTTGCGGGCTTTCTGGTAGGCCTTTTCAAGGCCGGCGGAAAACGCTTCCTTCGAGAACTCCATGACAAGTGTTGCGCTGTTCTTTTCGATCTCACAGCTTTTTACATTCATTGGTGCTTCCTCCTGAGCGGCGGGCGAATTCCCACCACATAGTTTTTTGTTATTTTAGCAGATTGGAGTGGAAATATCTACCCCTAATTTTCACAAATCAGGGCAATTCCACAGCAACCGGTTTGAACCCCGTGTAGTCGGCGGCGACCAGATGCAGGTCGATGCCGCAAGAGGGGCCCTGAATGGCCAGACGGTGGCTGGCCCCGTGCAGATGGCCGTAGTAGCAGCTGCGCACGCCGTAGCGGCGCAACAGCTCCAGAATCTCTGGGCACTCATAGCCACGGTATTTGGGCGGATAGTGCAGAAAGCACAGCTTCTCCCGCTCCCCCGCCGCCCGCAGCGACGTCTCAAGGCGCCCCAGCTCACGGCGGAACACCTTCTCATCATGCGTGCCCTGCCGGTCCTCTTCAAAGAACCAGCCGCGCGTACCGCACAGCGCCACGCCCTGATAATCGGCGCAGGTGTTGTGCAGCAGCTCCATGTTGGAAAATTCATGTGTTTCACAGAAGTTCCGGAATTTTGACACAGTCGTCCACCAATAGTCGTGGTTCCCCTTGACGAGCAGCTTCCGGCCGGGGATGGCATTGATAAACTGAAAATCCGGCTCCGCCTGTTCCAGCGTCAGCGCCCAGCTGAGATCGCCGAGCAGGACGGTGGTATCCTCCGGCCTGATCACCGACAGCCCCTCGCGGAGCTTGTCCAGGTACCCGACCCACGCGCCGCCGAAGACGTCCATGGGCTTCTGCACGCCGAGGCACAGATGCAGATCTCCAATGGCGTAAAGCGCCATCAGCGCAGCATCTCCCGCACAACGTCCGTCATTTCTTCCTTCTGCACAACCTGTGTAAAGCGCACGGGTTTGCCGCGCAGCGCGGCGAGCGGCTTCGGCGCGGGACGTCCGGTCGCCTCGGTCAACTGGTCGAGGATCTCGACGCCCGGGCGGAAAGATGTCTCGCCCAGCGCCTCGAGCACGCTTGAGCAGAACTTGAAGGGGCTGGCTGTGGAGTCCACAACGGTCAGCGTCTCATCGCCCGTCTCGGCGCGGTAGTCCTCCAGAACGGAATAGGCAACCGCGGTATGCGTATCCATCAGGTAATGCTGCTCGCGCAGCGCCTTTGCAATCGTCTTTTTGATACGCGCGTCGTCGCAGAAGCCCGCAGAGAAGACAGACGCAATGCGCGCCTTCAGCTCGTTCGAAACCTCGTAGCGCCCAGTCTGCGACAGCTGCACCATGTAGCCGCGCACCTGCTCGTCGGAGCCGGAGAGGTTGTAGAGCAGCCGCTCCAGATTCGAGGAGATCAGGATGTCCATCGACGGAGAAGTTGTATTGTAGAACGGGCGGTTGCGGTCATAGACGCCCGTGCGGATGAAGTCAGTCAGAACGTTGTTCGCGTTCGAGGCACAGATCATCCGCGCAACCGGCAGGCCCATGCAGCGGGCGTAGAAGCCAGCGAGGATGTTGCCGAAATTGCCGGTCGGGACGCAGAAGTTGATCTTTTCTCCAAGCGCAATCTTCTTTTCCGCGATAAGGTCACAGTATGCGGAGATATAATACACAATCTGCGGCAGGACGCGGCCCCAGTTGATCGAGTTTGCAGACGAGAGGAAATAGCCTCTGCCAGCCAGCTCGCCGCGCAGCGCCTCATCGGAGAAGATCTTCTTTACGCCGGTCTGCGCATCGTCGAAGTTGCCGACCACAGAGCAGACGCCAACATTATCGCCCTCCTGCGTGCACATCTGAAGCTGCTGAATATCCGAGACGCCGTCCTTCGGGAAAAAGGCGAGAATCTTGGTCTGCTCAACATCACGGAAGCCCTCGAGCGCTGCCTTGCCGGTATCGCCGGAGGTTGCGACAAGGATGCAGGCCGTCTTCTGTTCGCCGGTCTTACGCAACGAGGCGGAGAGCAGGTGCGGGAGCATCTGAAGCGCCATGTCCTTGAAAGCGGACGTGGGGCCGTGCCAGAGCTCGAGGACATGTGTCTTCTCCCCGACCTCCACAACCGGCGCAACGGCCGGCGAGTCAAATTTTCCGCCGCCGTAGGCGCGCTCCACATAGGTTTCCAGCTCCTCGACCGTGAAGTCGTCGAGGAATTTTTTCATCACCGCCACGGCACGGGCGGCGTAAGGCTTCTTTGCCAGCTCTGCAATCTCCTCCATGGTGATCTGCGGCAGCTCGACCGGCGTGAACAGGCCGCCGTCGCGGCTCAACCCCTGTTCGATCGCCTGTGCTGCGCTGTAGCGAAGGCTGGCGTCTCTTGTACTCAGGTATTGCATGGTATCACAACCTTTTCGGGTATCTTCAGCGAAAAACTCGCCTGTTTATGTTTCAAAAGCGTCCTCCAGATGGCGGATCTGCGGCCGTTTTGTCCGCACACCGTCCGGGGCATAGATTTCAATCACGTCAAAGCGCGGCTGCTTCTTTGTTTCGTGCTGCGACAGCCAGATGGCCGCTGTCGCGGCGATGCGCTGCTGCTTGCGCGCGTCCACAAACTCCCGTGCTTCGGCAAAGTCCGCGTTTTTGCGCAGCTTGACCTCGACAAACACGAGATAGCTGCGGTTTTCCATGATGAGGTCGATCTCTCCGAACCGGCTGCGGTAGCCGGCGGCCAGCAGCGTATAACGCTTTTTGCGCAGATACTCCGCCGCGACGGCCTCGCCCCAGCTACCGAGCAGTCCCGGCATAGAAGGAGCGCAGGAAGGTCTGCCTGTGGATGGGGCACGGCCCCAGCACACGCAGCGCCTCATAGTGGCGTTTTGTCCCATAACCCTTGTGGATCTCAAACCCATAACCGGGATAGTCCGCGGCCATGGCCGTCATGTACCGGTCCCGCGTGACCTTGGCCAGAATCGAAGCCGCCGCAATGGCGGCGCACCTGCCGTCGCCGCCGACCACAGTCTGCGCAGGCACGCCGAAGTCCTTCGCGCGGTTGCCGTCGATCAGCAGCAGATCCGGTGCTATGGAGAGCTGTGCAATCGCGCGCTCCATGGCAAGATAGGTCGCCTGTAGAATATTGACCCGGTCGATCTCCTCGTGCGTGGCAAAGGCGATGCCGTAATCCAGCGCGTTTGCGGTAATCTGGTCAAAAAGCTTCTCACGCGTTGCAGGCTTCAATTTTTTGGAGTCATTCAGGCCGGGAATTTCCAGACCGCGCGGCAGGATGACAGCCGCCGCGCAGACAGGCCCAGCCAGCGGGCCGCGGCCCGCCTCGTCCACGCCGCAGATCAGCCGCACATTCTCCGAATAAAACGTATTTTGCAAATCCCACAGGTCAACGGGCGGTTCAAACTTCTTCGCCATGCGGCGGCACCTCCAATGTAAAGCGCCCCAGCTTCGCGCTCCGGTATTCCTCCAGCAATACGCGCGCCATGCGCTCCGTGTCGATCTCGCCACGGGAGAGCAGGAAGCCGCGTTTCCGCCCCGCCGCCTGTAGCAACTCGTAACCGGACGTGGGCACGTCCTCCTCCAGCTTATAGCGGGCGCGGATGGCGTCCGGGTAACGGGCGTAGAGCATCTCGATCAGATTGCAGCCGAGCGTTTCCGTGTCCAGAATGGTATCCTTGACGGCGCCCGTATAGGCCAGACGCAGCCCGACCTCCGGGTCTTCAAATTTCGGCCAGAGAATTCCCGGCGTATCCAGCAGCAGAAAATCCTGCGCGACCGTCACCCATTGGTTACCGCGCGTGACGCCCGGCCTGTTTTCGGCCTTTGCGCCCTTACGCCCGGCGAGCTGGTTGATAAACGTCGATTTGCCAACATTGGGAATGCCGACGACCATCATCCGCAAAATGCAGTTTGCCTGCCCCTTCTCCCGCGACCGGGCAATCTTCTCAGAGAGCAGCCCGCGCAGCGCCGGGGCAACCTGTGAAATGCCCTTGCGGCTCTTGCAGTCGGTAATCACGACGGCAATACCCTGCGTGCGGAAATACGCCGCCCAGGCGGCGGTCAGCGCCGGGTCGGCCAGGTCGGCGCGGTTGAGCGCCACCATATGGGGCTTTCGGCCCAGCAGCTGTGCAATCGCCGGGTTCCGGCTCGCGAGCGGGATGCGGGCATCCAGCACTTCGCAGACCGCGTCAACCAGCTTCAGGTCACGCTCCATCTGGCGGCGCGCCTTTTCCATGTGGCCGATGTACCACTGGATATTCATCTGTTCCGGCATCAGCGCACCACTTTCAGCCGGTTCAGCGGCCAGATCTCCATCAGGACGCGGCCAAGCACCTCGCGCTCATCGATAATGCCGATCGGCGCATAACGGCTGTCGGCGGAGTCGTTTCGGTTGTCTCCCATGACAAACAGCTCGCCCTCCCCCAGCTTGACTGGGTAGTCCATCGCGGCGCCGATCTCTTCGTAGCTCAGATAGGTCGGGGCATTGATATACGGCTCCTCCTGCTCGACCCCATCGACATAGACGATGCCGTTTTCAAAATCGATCTCGACAGTCTGCCCCTCCGTCGCAATCACGCGCTTGACAATGGGCTGCGCGTCGTAGCTTTTCTTTTGCAGGACGACAATGTCGCCCGCTTCAATGTCGTGATAGAGGAAATTGCTTTCGAGCAACAGATAGTCGCCCTCGTGCAGCGTCGGCAGCATGGAAGAACCCTTTACACCGATCAGGCGCACAAAGAAGACGAACACCAGCGTCACAGCTGCAACAATATAAACCAGATCATGGAGCAGGCCGAACAGCTCCGCCCCCGCGCTGTGCGCCTTCTCCGGCGCTGCGTCCGGCGCTTCGGGCGACGGCTTCTTCTTTTCCGGCTCAGACATACGGCATCCATCCTTTCCTGTCTAACTTTGGAAAAATCTCACAGGGTGTATTATACACAATCATCCGCCATAAAAAAAGGGGTAAAATAAAAAAAGGGGTGATATTCCCCTTTTTTTACTGCATATTTGGCGCTTAGACCTTTTCCTTGACCTTGGCAGCCTTGCCCATGCGATCGCGCAGATAGTAGAGCTTGGCGCGGCGGACTTTACCGGCGCGGACAATCTCGACCTTCTCGATCAGCGGGGAATGCACCGGGAACACCTTCTCGCAGCCGACGCCGTAGGAAATGCGGCGGACGGTAAAGGTCTCCTCAAGGCCGCCGTGCTTCTTGGCGATGATCGTGCCCTCGAAGACCTGGATTCTCTCGCGGGAACCCTCCTTGATTTTGACATGGACGCGGACGGTATCGCCGACATTCAGAGTCGGCAGCTCCGGCTTCATGTACTGACTGGTCACAGCCTTCATCAGATCCATTTGTGTTTCCTCCTTAAATCTCAGGCGTTCATACCGCAAAATTCTGCCGTATCTCCGGCTGCGGAAGCGGACCGCCCTAAATCGGCCGTTTGAGTATAGCATAAAATCGCCAAAAAAGCAAGCATTATTTTGGGGGAATTTTCAGTTTTTCGCAGTTTCCAGTACAGCGCGCACCGGCGCGCCGTCCAACCCGCCGAGCTTCAGCGGCTGGGCCATCAAATGGTAGGCCCCATCCGGAACCTGTGCAAGGCAAAGCCCCTCCAGAACCGGGATGCCCGCTCCGAGCAGCGTCCTGTGGACCTCATGGTCGCCGACAGACTGGCCCTCCAGTCCCAGAAGCCACACGCCGCGCTCCACGCACAGCCGCGCGGCAGCAGGGGTAATTGCCTCACAGCCGCGCAGCAGCAGGCGGCACACTGCCAGCAGATACGGCGCAAGCGCAGGCGCATCCGCCATCCTGTCCACGGTTACAACGCGGCAGGGGCCGATGCAGCGTGCGAGCGGCACCTCGTCAATCGTCGCGCCGTCCGCAACAAAGTGGCGCGGCGCATCCATGTGCGTGCCTGCGTGGGAGCCAAAGGTCAATACCGTCAGGTTGCACGCATCTCCCGCTCCGATAGACTTAAATGGCGCTCTCCCCGGCACAGGGTCGCCCGGATAAACTGGTGCGGAAAACAGGTCGTTCGTAATATCGTAGAGCATAGCCCCTCCTGTATGCGGCAGGGCGGCGCAGCTGCGCCGCCCTGTGTTCTATTCCTTCAAAAAATCCGCCAGCGTAAACCGGTCGACATACTGGTCGATGGTCTGATCCAGCCCTTCCCAGAACCAGAGCGTCTCGCAGTCGTGGCACTGGCCGCAGTGGCTTTCGCCCTCCTCCAGACAGGCCACAGGCGCAAGGCTGCCCTCCGTCGCACGCAGGATGCTGCCGACCGTATACTGCTCCGGCGGCTTGACGAGACGGTACCCGCCCTGCGCGCCGCGTACACTCTGCAAAAACCCCGCGCGGTTCATCAGCAGCACGATCTGCTCCTGATATTTTACCGAGATATTTTGCCGCTCTGCGATCTCTTTGAGCGGGACAACCGCGCCCTCGCCCTGACGCGCAATGTCAAGCATCATGCGCAGCGCATAGCGCCCCTTGGTGGAAATCTTCATGTCACTGGCAGCAGGAGGCGCAGTCGTGGTCACACGTCTGCTGGCACTCCGCCGGAACAGGCAGGCCCTTGCGGGTGTAGTAGTCCGCCAGCGCGGCCTTGACCGCCTCCTCGGCCAGCACGGAGCAGTGAACCTTGACGGCGGGCAGGCCGTCGAGCGCCTCAATGACGGCCTTGTTTGTCAGGCTAAGCGCTTCCTCGATTTTCTTGCCCTTGATCAGCTCGGTCGCCATGGAGCTGGTCGCAATCGCCGCACCGCAGCCAAAGGTGTTAAACTTGACGTCCGTAATCGTATCGTTGTCGATCTTCAGATAGATCTTCATGATGTCGCCGCAGACGGCATTGCCGACCTCACCGACACCGTCCGCGTCCTCAATTTTGCCGACATTACGGGGATTTGCAAAGTGGTCGCGGACCTTTTCGCTGTATGCCATTGCCATAATCAGTTGCCTTCTTTCTTCATGATCTCTTCCCACACCGGAGACATATCGCGCAGGCTCTGCACGATGCCGGGCAGGACGTCCAGAATATAGTCGATTTCTTCCTCTGTGTTTGTGCCATCGAAGGTCATGCGCAGCGAGCCGTGCGCAATCTCCTTGGGCAGGCCGATGGCCAGCAGCACATGGCTTGGGTCTAAGGAGCCGGAGGTGCAGGCGCTGCCGGAGGAGGCGCAAACGCCCTTCAGATCAAGCTTCAGCAGCAGCGATTCGCCCTCGATGCCTTCGAAGCAGAAATTTGTATTACCCGCAAGGCGGTGCGTGCGGTCGCCGTTCAGGCGGCAGCGCGGGATTTGCAGCACGCCGTCGATCAGGCGTTCGCGCATTTTCAGCACGCGCGCCTCCGTCTCGGCCATATGCGCAACGGCCTCTTCCATCGCGGCCGCCATACCGAGGATACCCGCGAGGTTCTCTGTGCCCGCGCGCCTGCCGCGCTCCTGCGCGCCGCCCTCAATCAGGTTCGTCAGATAGATCCCCTTGCGGCAGTACAACACGCCGACGCCGCGGGGGCCGTGGAATTTGTGGCCGGAGAGCGACAGCAGGTCGATCCCCTGCTTTGCAACGTCGATCGGCACATGGCAGACCGCCTGCACGGCGTCCGTGTGGAACAGGGCACCCGCCTCGTGGCAGACCTTTGCAAGCTCCTCTACGGGCTGGATCGTGCCGATCTCATTGTTGGCGTACATGATGGTCACAAGCGCCGTATCCGGCCGGATGGCGGCCTTCAGCTCGTCCGGACGGACCAGGCCGTCCTCATGAACGGGCAGCAGCGTGACTTCAAAGCCCTGCTTTTCCAGCCGCTTGAGCGTGTGCAAAACAGCGTGGTGCTCAAACGCGGTGGAGATCAGATGCTTTTTCCCCTTCGCCGCGCCTGCGAAGGCAAGCTGCGTGATCGCCCAGTTGTCCGCCTCGCTGCCGCCGGAGGTGAAATAGATCTCCTGCGGCTTTGCGCCGAGACAGGCCGCGATGCGCGCCCGCGCCTCGTCCAGCGCCGTATTGGCGAGCTGCCCCAGCTGGTGCAGGCTGGAGGGATTGCCGTAGTTGTCCGTCAGGGCGGGCATCATCGCGTCAAGCGCCGTCCGGCTGAGCTTTGTGGTGGCTGCCTGATCTGCGTATATTGTCATAGAATAGCCTTCTTTCTAATTCCCAGTTTCTTAGTAGAGTATAAGGCAGGATTCCCTATTTGTCAAGTAGGAATTTTGGCAAGGAAAAACGGGCACTCTGGAAAGCTGGGGTTTCGTAAAACAGTATTTGTGTGAAATCTTGAAAACCCAGAGTTTTCAAGGGGTTGCGGCGTGACCTCGGTCACG
>CAZYZQ010000089.1:0-9935 GCA_964652075.1 uncultured Oscillospiraceae bacterium | reverse complement strand
GTTGGAGCTGCTACCCAGATTCGAACTGGGGACCTCATCCTTACCAAGGATGCGCTCTACCGACTGAGCTATAGCAGCATCTGTATGGAATTGTCCGCCGCTCAACACAGCTTCTACATAATACTGCACAGGCCCGGAAAAGTCAAGTCTTTTTTTGAAAAAATCTGTCTGGCAAAAAGCGGCTTACAATCCGGTTCCCTCTTGACAAGCGGGAAAGTTGTAGTATCATCTAGATAGATGATACTACAACCAAGTAGGAGGCTTTCGGATGGATCAGACAAACCGGCAAATTACAAAGATCGCGCGCGAGGTGCAGAAGTTCACGGTGCGCACGCTCCGCGCCGACGGCATCGGTCCGTCGGAGATGGACGTGCTGCACGTCGTCCGAAAGCGTCCGGGGTGCACGCAGGCAGATGTCTGTAACACACTGGGGCTGGACAAGGGTGCTGTGGCGCGCATTGTACGCAATCTCGAATCAAAAGGCTATCTCACGCGCGCGGAGAATCCGGCGGACGGCCGCAGCCGCCTGCTGCTGCCCTGCGCGAGCGCGGACGGCCTGAAGCGCTCCAAGGCGCATGTGGAGGCAGCGTTCTATGACTGGCTGCTCGAGCCGCTGCCCGAACAGGAGCGCGCCGCGTTTGTACAGACGCTCGAGAAGCTGTACCAGCGCTGCAAATGCGAGAGCCGGGCAGACTTCCCGGAGATGACCCGCAGGATGGGAGGCGGAGCTGAATGAAGGGCAGAAAGAAGCTGTCACAGGCCATGTGTTTTATCCTGCTGTTTGGCATTGTAAGCCTGTTCTCGGACATGACGCATGAGGGCGCGTCCAGCATCCGCGGCGCGTATCTGGCGCTGCTCGGCGCGTCGGCGGGGACAATCGGTTTTATCTCCGGACTCGGCGAGCTGATCGGCTACTCCATGCGCTATGTCTTCGGCAGGCTCACGGACAAGTCCGGGAAATACTGGCCGATGACCATCGCGGGCTACGTGCTCGACATTCTGGCCGTTCCGGCGCTGGCACTTGTCGGGCAGCACGGCTGGATTGCCGCCTGCTGCCTGCTCGTCGTGCAGCGCATGGGCAAGGCAATCAAGAAGCCCGCGAAGGACACAATTATGTCCTTCGCCGCGTCGCAGGAGGGCGCGGGAAAGAGCTTCGGTATTCAGGAGGTGCTCGACCAGATCGGCGCGTTTCTTGGCCCGGTCCTGCTGTATCTCGTCATGCTGCTGAAAACAGATGGCTCGACATTCAATGTCTACGCCACCTGCTTTGCCGTGCTGGCGATTCCCGGCGCAATCACGCTGGTTCTTCTGCTGGTAACGCGGCGCAAATTCCCGAATCCGGAGCAGTTTGAGCCGACACCGAAGGTCTATGTTCCGTTCCGGATGAAGCGGGAGTTTATCCTGTACATTGCGGGCATCAGCCTGTTCGCCTTCGGCTTTGTGGACTACTCGCTCATCATCATGCACGTCGCCAAAACCGGCACGGCGCTTGCATCCGGGCTGGCGGAAACAGGCTCCCTGATCAGCAGCGGCACCCTTCCTCTGCTCTACGCAGGCGCCATGCTGGTAGACGCGGTCGCGGCGCTGGTGTTCGGCTATCTCTACGACAGGAAGGGAACGGCCGCGCTCGCACTGTCCACTCTGCTCTGCGCACCGTTTGCAATCCTGATTTTCGCGGGGCACTCCATCCCGGCGCTGCTGACTGGCATCGCGCTGTGGGGCATCGGCATGGGCGCGCAGGAGTCCATCCTGAAAGCCGCCGTCACCACAATGGCTCCAAAGGCCAGCCGCGCCACGTGCTATGGCATCTTTGAGCTGGCGTTCGGCGTGTTCTGGTTCCTCGGCAGCTGGCTGATGGGCGTGCTGTACGATCTCTGCCTGCCCGCCATGATCGCTGTCTCGGTCGCTGCGCAGCTGGCGGCCATCCCGCTCTACATCGCATCGGCACGTGCCAGACAGACGCAGCCGTAAAATTTTCCCGCCGCACAGCACCGTGCGGCGGGATCTGCTTTATTCTGCAAAAAACGTCTCAATGGCCGCGCGCGTGGCCTGCACCGAGCCTTGCACAAAGTTCGGTCGCCCGCCGCCCCGCCCGGAGAGCGCGCGGTTCAGTTCCTGCGTGAAGACGCGCAGATCGCCGTCCTGCCGGCCGATGGCATAGCGGTAGCCGTCCGCATCCGTACCGGAGAACGCCGCGCAGCGCCCGCCGCAGACCTCCATGACCGCGACGGCCAGCTTTCCGAGCTCTGCTGGCGTCAGATCCGGCTCAAACAGGAGCACGTCCCCCGCGCCCGCATACCGCGCCGCCAGGCTCCGCAGCCGTTCCGCGCGCTGTGCGGCGAGCTTTCCCTTTGCCGCCGCCAATTCGTCCAGAAGGTGCTCTACCGCCTGCGCCGTCTCCATCGGCCGGGCCGAGAGCAGGCCGGAGATGCGCCGGTTCTGCTCAAACGTTCCATTCAGATACCGCAGCGCCCGGTCGCCGCAGACCATCTCCACCCGGCAGCCCGCGTGGAACTTGACGCAGGAGAGCAGCTTAATCAGCCCGATCTCACCCGTGCGCGCCACGTGCAGGCCGCAGCACGCGCACAGATCAACCCCCGGATAACGCACAAGGCGCACCTGCCCCGTGAGCTCCTTTTTGCTCCGGAAGTGCAGCCCTGCCAGCTCCTCCGGTGTCGGCCAGAGCGTCTGCGAGGCCAGATTGTCCCAGATCACGCGGTTGGCCTCCCACTCAATTTCCCGCAGCTGCTCCGGTGTGAGAACGCCGCTGTAGTCCATTGTGACCATCTCCGCGCCCATGTGGAAGCCCACATTCTCATAGCCGAACCGGTTATGGATCAGCCCGGAGACAATGTGGTCGCCCGCGTGGTGCTGCATGAGGGAAAAGCGGCGCGCCCAGTCGAGTATGCCGCGCACCTGCGCGCCGGGCGTCAACGGCGACGCCACCGTATGGAGCACTTCGCCGTCCGCCTCCTGCACATTCAGCACCGCGATTCCGTCCAGCGTGCCCAGATCACAGGGCTGTCCGCCGCCCTCGGGGTAAAACGCCGTGCGGTCAAGCCGCACCAGCCAGTGTTCCCCGTCCTGCACGCAGTCCACAACCCGCGCCTCGAACGCGCGGCAGTACGGATCGGTGTAATACAGTTTTTCCATGCTCTCTCCCCCGTTTCTGCCTGCAAGTATAGCACAGAATCCAGCGCCTGAAAAGTACCACTTGCGCCGCGCCGGGATTTCCTGTATGATAGGAAAAACAGGCGGCCACGGCGCTGCCGCAATCCGGATGATTCAGAAAGGACGATTTTATGAGACGTGCAGACCGGGCGCGCGGGCGGGAGTTTGCCTACGACGTCATCGACCGCTGCCCTTACGGCGTGGCAGCGTTTTCTACGGGAACGGAGGTTCCCTACTGCATCCCGCTCTCACTGGTGCGCATCGGAGACAATCTGTTTTTCCACTGTGCGCAGGAGGGGCTGAAGCTGAATCTTCTGCGGGCAAACCCCAATGTCTGCGTCAGCTTTGTCACAGACGCGGAGGCAGCCTATTTGCCAGAGAAAAACCAGTACACAACATATTTCCGCAGCGCCGTGGTCACTGGCACGGCCTTTGAGGTGACAGATCCCGCGCAAAAGCGAAACGCATTGCGCGCCCTGTGCGAGAAGCTGCTGCCGGATCACATGGCGCGCTTCGACGAAGCCGCCACGCGCAGCCTGCCCGCCACCGCCGTCTGGGGCATCCGGATTCAGGACACCACCGGAAAGGAAAAAGCCCACTGAGCCAAAAACGCCGGTGCAGGCAACGGAGCCTGCACCGGTTTTCTTGTCTGTCAGAACCACATGGCCTGCTCCGCGCGAAAGCACGGCTCCGGGCCGTTGGCATAGGGGTCGTAGCGGTTCTCATTGCACCCGAACTCCTGCAAAAACGCCATTTTCCCGTCCGGCGCCCAACGGATCAGGCTCACACCCTCAAAGGCTTCCACCTTACCGCTGTCCATTTGGTTCCGGAACCGCCATACCGCGATGGTTGCTTCTTCCCGGTGGAAAAAACGCATGGATCTCCCATTGCAGCACTGTACCGCGCCGGTTCCACTCCTCGAACCAGTGCCGGATCTTCCCGCAGCCGTGGTACTCCGGCCCCCAGCTCTCAATATAGACCGCATCGGAAGTGAACAGTTCCTCTATCCCGGTACAGTCCTTTTGCAGCCACATTGCAAACCAGACCCGCACCCGCGCTTCCTTCTCCGCATCCGTCATCCGCGCCACCCCCTTTCATATGTTCTAGTTTATCACACCACTGTGTCAACTTCAACCGCAAAAAACAAGTCCCCACGCCGGCAGCCGAGCCGGCGTGGGGACAATGATTCTGTTACTGTGCGGCGCGCCAGGCATCGAGCTGGGACTGCGCTTCCGCGACATAGTCGTCGATTCCGGCAGTCTTCAACGACGCGAGGAACTCGTCATACAGATCCTCCGTGTACAGGCCGCACTTGATCGACGCCTCGTACTCGCTGAGCACGGCGGTCAGGTTCGCCAGCAGCGTGTCCATCCCGGTCGTGTTGAGCGTAAAGCCAAGATACGGGGAGACATCGCAGTTCACGTTCTCCTGCTGGGCAAGCGCGCGGTAATCGACACCCGCACCGACCCACGGCAGAAGCAGGAACTGGTCGCCAACGAGCCAGTCGGCATTGCGGTAGCCGACGGTCGCACTGTCGACGCCTGCCGGGTAGTCGATCTCGCCGGTGTCGGTCATGGCCCAGTTCTCACCCTCGAGGCCGAAGACGAGCAGGTTCAGCACATCTTTGTTTGTGTAAAGTACATTGATGAATTTTGCCGCGGCCTCCGGCTCCTCGCTGGTGCAGGGAATGCCGATGCCCCACGAGGTCAGACTGCTGGTCTTGATATAGCCGGAGGAGGTCTTGACGCAGACCATCTCCTGCCCGCAGGCAGTCAGCTTTCTTGTCTCAATGCCGATCTCGCCGCCGTCCAGATCGGAGAAGCTGACGTTGTTCATAATCAGGCTGTCGCCAAATTCGTCGGTGAAGGCGGCGTCGCCGTAGAGGTAGCCCTTCTGCGCCCAGTCTGCCACACGGGCCAGATCCGCCTCGGTGCGCGGATCCTCATAGAAGTTCAGCACATGCCCCTCGTTGTCGCTGGCCAGCACGTTCAGCGAATCACCGAGGCTGTCAAAGGCGACATAGTCCGCAAATTCGTCCGAAACGGTATTCCAGTAGCCGTTGTGGCGCATCACAACATTGCTCGTCGAATTGGAGATCGGCGCAAGCTCGCCGCCGTAGGTGTCGAGCACCGCCTGCATCAGCTGCTCATACTCGCTCCACTTCGTCATATTCTGCGCAAACTCCAGCATTCCCATCTCCTCGAGAATATTCTTGCGCATGATGATGTAGTTGTTGGTCGCCCAGTTCTTGTTTGTCGGCAGGCCGTACAGGCCGTCATTGTAGGAATACGCGCCGAGATAGTCCTGCATCATGCTGTAGGCATCGGGCGCATAGGTCTGCAACAGCTCCGTCAGCTCCACGAGCTGGCCGTTGGCGTGCATGGTACCAACCGAGACAACCGGCATCGGCGTCAGGCAGATCAGGTCGATCTGCTCGCCGCCCGCGATGGACACCGGAACCTGGCTCATAAATGTGCCGACGTCGGCCCAGGTGATATCGACATGGACGCCGGCCTCCGGCTCTGTAATCGCATTGATCGCATCCTCAACCTTCTGGCCGTTCTCCCCGTGGCCATAGAGATCGTAATACCAGAAGCTGATGGTCGTGATCTCCTCCGGTTCATCCGGCTCGTCCGGCTCCTCGGGTGTCTCCGGGGCCTCCGGTTCTTCCGGCGCTTCGGGGGCTTCGGGCGTCTCCGGCGTCTCGGACTGCGCCGGCTCCTCCGGCGTCTTTTCTGTCTTATCCGACGCGCAGGCGGCCAACAGGCTCATGCAGAGCGCCAGCGTCAGCAGCAGGGCAATGATCTTCTTGTTCATTCTATTTCCTCCTCATTCTTTATGACATATCTGGTTTCCCTCCGGGCAGCGCTCAAATTCCAAGCCCGCGCCCGCAGCCATCGCAGTAGTACCACGGCCAGCCCTTCATCCAGTTGTTGCAGGAATCCCGGTCCGGCAGCGGGACGGTGATCTCGCCGTTTGCCGCCCAGTCCGCGCCGCGCGTAAAGAGCCGGACAAAGTCAAGGCGGCGAATCGTCTCCGCCTGATGCCCCAGCGAGACGGCAAACACACGGCCCTTGCCCCACGGGTGCGCCCACATCACCGGCACGTCTCGCCCGTTGACCGGATCGTGAATCGCTGCCAGCAGCGTCGAGCCATCCAGAAGCTCCACCCCGTTCAGGAAATCGTCATCCACAATTTCCCATTCCGGCGCGACGCCCTGTGTGATCGGGTGGCCCGGCTGGGTCAGGACGCTGTAGCCCAGCTCGCGGTAGCCCCGGTACTTGCCGAAGCTGTGCGTTGCGCCGATCAGCGCCTGATAGTCCTCCGGCCAGCCCTCGCCGCTGACGCAGCAGCTGGAGTGGTAGAACAGCAGCCCACCGCCCGCCGCACAGAACGCCGCCAGCGCCGCCGCAGTCTGCGCGCAGAGGGGCGTTGTCCGCTCCGGGTAGGCAACCTTCGCGCCTGGCCCGTTGGGGTCGGCAGTGAAGACGTTCTCCATCCCGTCATAATTGACGAGCACGAGCCGGTACGGCCGCAGCCCTTCGGCGTTCAGTCCACGCGGCTCCTCACACAAATCGACACGAAACCGGCCCGTCGCCTCCAAAAGCGTGCGAAGCAAGTCGTTTACCGTCCGGTAGTCGTGCATCTGGGAGACATTCCCGGTCAGGATCAAAACCTTTGTCTTTTCCATAGGGCGCACCTCCCTCAGTATGCCCGCGGCGCCGGGTCAGCGTAGTACCACGGCCAGCCGCGCATCTTGTTGTCGCCAAACTCCCGGTCAGGCATGGGCGCCGTGACCGTTCCGGTCGCGGCCCAGTCGCAGCCGCGCACAAGCAGGCGCACAAAGTCGACCCGCCGGATCGTGTCCTGCTGGTGCCCCAGCGAGACGGCCATGACCCGGCCTTTCCCCTGCTCGCGGCACCATGCGACAGGCACCTCCCGCTCATTGGCCGGATCGTGGATCGTGGCGAGGATGGTCGCATCCGGCGCGTTTACGTCGATCCAGTTGAAGAAATCGTCGTCCGCCGTCTTCCAATGCTGCGTGATCCCCTCCGTGACCGGATGGCCCGGTCGCATATCGATTGTATAGCCCGTGTCACGATAGGGCTTGTATTCCCCGTCCGCATTGCGGCAGCCGCACAGCACCTGAATTTCCGGCGAAAAGTCCGGCGTCATGCACACGCTTGAGTGATAGAAGAACACGCCTCCCCCTTGTTCGACAAAGCGGCAGATCCGCGCCTCGGCCGCCGCGCCAAGCGTCGTCGCGGGCGTTGTGTTCATGCCGTGCCCGGACAGATGCTCCATGCCGTCATAGTTGATGAACAGCAGGTCATACCCCTCCAGCGACGCGTCCGTCAGCGCCGGAAAGGCCTCGCAGATGCGTACGGAAAAATGCCCCGTCAGCTCCAGAACCTGCCGCAGCAGCGCATTGACGGTGCGGTAATCGTGCATCGGCGAAAGATTTCCGGTAACCAGCAGAATCCGAACCTTTTTTTCGTTCATGATAGCGCTCCTTTCATTTGATACTCTGCATATTCAGTATATCTGTCCGTTTTCGTGATGTCCAATAAAAAAGAGGTATGAGCTCATTCACGCATTCGTTGTTTTGTGCAAAGCTCACAGGTTTTTCCGCGCAATTTTAGTCAAAAAGCCGGCAGCGTCTTGCGACGCTGCCGGCTTCCTCTATTTTATTCCTCCTGAAAGTAAAAATCCCGGAATTTTGCAAGACAGGGATTGCGGTTCTCCGTGCGCCATGCCATAACCGTCACCACATCCGGCGCGTCCCGCAGGCGCACCTTTTTAAACGGCGCAACATGAAAATAGACAGAGTCCGGATCGCCGCCCGTGATGCCAAAGCCAAGCTCCAACAGGGCGATCTGATCCCGGTGGTCGCTCACGTGGATATTTTTTACCTCCACATTCTCCTGCTCCATCATCCTCTTGTAATGCAGCGTCAGAATATCTTCGCTGTCGGCCTCATGCGGCACAATAATCGTCTCGTTCTGAAACCGGCTGATCGGATATGTCGCGCCGTCCTCCACCGGATAGTCCGGCGGCAGGAGCAGATAGTGCGGTGCATGGCAGACCACCCGCCACGCAATGCCCGGCAGATGCTCAAAATCAAACGCCATACCCCAGACAAGGTCATACCGGCCGTTGACAAGCCCGTCGATCTGCTCTGCATTGACGCGCTTTTTCACCGTCATATGCACCTCGGGGTACGCTTCACGGAACGCCCGCACACGGTGGCGCGTCCGCGCATCGATCCAGTGCCCGTCCAAGAAGCAGCAGGTCAGGCTGCCACGGCCACCCCCGTTGGCCTGCGCCGCCTCGTTCAGCGCGTCATCCAGCGCCTCATGTAGCTGAGGCAGCCGCGCCGCAAGCACCTTTCCCGCCGGCGTCAGGCTCGTACCGCGCCGTTTGTCCCGGACAAACAGTCGCAGGTTCAGCTCCTCCTCCAGCGCGGAGATATTGTGTGTAAAGGCGGGCTGGGTCAGGTTCATCAGCTCTGCGGCCTTTGTAAAGCTCAGGCAGGATGCGGCCGTCATAAAACAGCGCAGCTGAAAGTCGTTCATACACTCATCCCCCATCGGTTTGCGCCCTGTCTGTGTCTTTATTTTACGCGCCTGCTTTCATTCCGTCAAATCATTTTATCAAGGCAACAGCAGCACCGGCCTTTGATTATGCTCCCCTATAGGCGGCAGTGAAAAAGCGCTGCTTCTATAGGGGGAGATTGTTTGTTCAGAAGTGACTATAGATCTGAAAAACTGGAGATAACTACTGCAAGGGGGTTTGCCTTTGCGGAAAACAGAGACAGCCAAACCTGTTCCGGAACAGCTTGTCCGGGAGGTCTGGCTGAATTATTATAACGACTATCTTCGAGAGCGTGGAGTCATCACCGATCAGGAATGGCGCAAGATGCGTCTGGCTATTGGCGGGCTCACGGTGTCGTGAGCGAGTCGGAAAAGGGGAGCCGCTGCTGCGGCTCCCCCTTCTTTTTGCTTACTCCTGCAAAAGCAAGTCAATGATGGAACGCACTCGAATTCCCTCGTAGGACTCCTCCAAGCCCCTGTCCAGGGACAGGATGATCTTCTCGTAATTGTCAGGGATCTTTTGCAGCGGAGCCAGTTCCCGGCGGCGGGTATCCTCCCCCAGCATAGATTCCGTCACCTGAACATAAAGCTTGTTCTCCGCTTTCGTGGCGATGAAATCCACCGTTGACAGGAATGGCGCGCCTTGACTTTTCGCCGCTTCCTGATATAATAAAAGAAACATGATATAACGAACTTCAAGGAGATATCCCCATGGACATCCACACCGCCCGGCAGCAGCTCCGCCTGCACTCCATCTATGAACTGCCCATGCGGGTGACCTTCTACGCCCGTGTGTCCAGTGAGAAGGATGAGCAGCTCAACTCTCTTGAAAACCAGATTGCCTATTACAGTGACCTCATCCGCAAAAATCCCTGTTGGACTTATGTGGACGGCTACATCGACGAGGGCCTGTCCGCCGCAACGACGAAAAAGCGGGGAAGCTTCCACCGCATGGTGGAGGACGGCAAGGCCGGGAAATTTGATTTCATCATCACCAAGGAGATCACCCGGTTTGCCCGTAACACGCTGGATTCCATTCAGTACACCCGGGAGCTGCTGAACGCCGGGGTGGGTATCCTCTTTCAGAACGACAACATCAACACTCTGGACGAGGACAGCGAGCTGCGGCTCACCATCATGTCGGGCATCGCCCAGGACGAGCTTCGCAAG
>CAZYZQ010000088.1:0-10014 GCA_964652075.1 uncultured Oscillospiraceae bacterium | reverse complement strand
ACGGCGGCGATATCACCCGCAAGAAAAAGCTGCTTGAAAAGCAGAAGGAAGGCAAGAAGCGGATGCGCCAGTTCGGCACCGTCGCCGTGCCCAGCGAGGCGTTTATGGCGGTGCTCAAGCTGGACAGCGAGGAGTGAGGCCATGAAACAGCTCGGTATCTATATCCATGTTCCGTTCTGCCGCAGCAGGTGCGAGTACTGCGACTTCTACTCCATCCGCGGCGGCCGCAACGAGGCGCTGATGGACAGCTATTTGCAGGCGATCCTGCTGCACATCCGCGAGACGTCGCAGCACGCGCCGGACTACCACGTCGATACGATCTACTTCGGCGGCGGCACGCCGAGCTTTTTCGGTGCGTCCGGCCTCAAGCGCATTCTCGCGGAGCTGGACCACCGTTTCCCGCTCGACCGGCAGGCGGAGATCACCTTTGAGGCCAACCCCGACTCCGTGACGCCGCGGATGCTGCATTCGCTGCGTCGGGCGGGCTTCAACCGCATCTCGATCGGCATTCAGTCAGACCTCGACGAGCAGCTCGGCGCGCTTGGCCGCCCGCACAACTTCGCGCAGGCGCGGCAAGCTGTTAAAAACGCCCGCAAGGCGGGCTTCGACAACCTCTCCGTCGACCTCATGTACGGCCTGCCGAACCAGAGCCGCGAGCAGTGGATGCAGACGCTGCGCCGGATCATCGACCTCGCGCCGGATCACATCAGCTGCTACGGACTCAAGGTCGAGCCGGGCACGCCGCTCTACGAGTACCGCGCGTGCGCGAACCTGCCCGACGACGATATGCAGGCGGATATGTACCTGTACGCCGTCGAAACGCTGGGTAGCTTCGGCTACCGGCAGTATGAGATCTCCAACTTTGCCCGCGAGGGCTTTGAGAGCCGCCACAACCTCAAATACTGGCTCGGCGGCGAATATCTCGGCTTCGGCCCCGCCGCCGCCAGCGACTTTGCCGGCAAGCGGTTCACCTGCGCCGCCGACCTGCATACCTATATTGAAGGCGTGACGCACGGCGGCGCGCTCCTGTCCGAGTGCGAGACAATCCCGCTGCACGAGCGAGCCGGGGAGTATCTGATGCTCCGCCTGCGCACGCGCTACGGCGTGGCCGGCCGCGAGTTTACAAAGCGGTATCGCGTCCCGTTCGGCCCGTTAGAGCGGCAGCTGCTGCAATACGAGTCCGTCGGCCTCGCCATGGAGGAGGACGCCCACTGGCGGCTGACGCCGAAGGGGATGCTTGTCTCCAATCAGATCATCGCGACGCTGCTTGAAATCATGGAGGGCGACCGCCCCATGCAGCGAAAAATCCTGTAAACAACGCGCACGGCGCGTTGTAATAAATTATCCGTTTGGGGAAAATGAGAAAACAATCATGAAGAAACTCTTGGCAATTCTGCTGTGCCTGGCGATGCTGTTCTCGCTCGCCGCGTGCAGCAAGGCAGACAAGGACAGTAAGTCCGACGAGGAACCCACGCCCCGGTCAGCGAGCCGGCGGACAACAACGAGCAGCCGGCCGATCCGGAGCCGGGCCTGAGCCCGAGCCCACCGGCCTTGCCGCCGTTGTCGGCGCAGGCGAGGTGCCGTTCGTGGTCGTCATGCCCGCGTCTGTCACCGGCGCCGAGGCCGACGAGACTGAGGAGGGCCTCATTAAGATGAATCAGGACGGCACACTGCTGCTCCGCTACGAGGGGCAGGAGGAGCCGGATCAGCTGACCTACACCATCGACGGCGAAACCCTGTCGATGGGCGACGACACGGTCACGCTGATCGGCCCGTGCGAGTGGGACGGCACGACGCTGACCATGACCGTCTCTGAGGTCGCCTTCCCGGAGATCGAGCCGGAGCCGGAAACGGAGCCGGAGGCCGAACCGGAAACCGAGCCCGAGACCAAGCCGGAGACCGAGCCCGTGGATCTTAACGCCGGCACGCTCCACCTCTACGCCGACAGCGAGGGCACGATTGAGATCGCAACGATTGAGGAAGCCGACACCGATCACACCGTCTACAGCGCAGAAGACGGCTCACCGGTCATCGTTGCAAACTTTGTCATGGACGACACCGAAATGCGCGCCTGCGAGGTCAGCACCTCCAAGATGCCGGACTCCGATTCCGACGCGCTCTTCGTCAACTGGCTGGGCTTTGAGATGTACTTCGGCTACTCCGAGCAGGTCGAGGACGGCTTCGTCCTGACCGGCAAGACCGCCTACGGCAACCAGGATCTCACAAGCCGTCTGAGCGGCGACTACACCCTCCACTTCACCGACGGCAGCCCCGACGACACCGCGAACTTCGACGAGGAATACTTCGCAGCCAACTTTGCTTAATGTTCCCCACCGCCGCCCGGCTTCGGGCGGCGGTTTTTCGCGCCTCTTAGCGCCGGAAAAATAATCATTGACAATTTGCGGGAATCTGCGATATAATGCATCATGTGTATTCGCGCAAACATCACTCGCTGCGGCCGCATTTGCGGCTGTTGAGCATATTTATTTTCAGGAGGTGTCCGAGCATGAAACGTACCTACCAGCCGAAGAAGCTGCACCGTCAGAAGGTCGCCGGCTTCCGCAAGAGAATGTCCACCGCAAACGGCCGCAAGGTCCTGGCCCGCCGCCGCGCGAAGGGCAGAAAGCAGCTGTCCTACTGATGACAGCCCAAACGCCGCCTGTGGAAAGAGAGTTTAAGTCGGGGTGAATGGAAGTGTCTTCTGTTCGCCCCATCGTTTCATCTGAACCGTTTTGGGAGGAGCCTCCATGCAGTATACAAAGCCGCTGAAATTCAATCATGTTTTCCAGCGGCTTTACCGCCGTGGGAAAAGCGCCGGGGGCCGCCTGCTGGTGCTCTACTGCCGCAAAAACGGGCAGGAGTACAACCGCGTCGGCCTGACGGTCGGCGCGAAGCTGGGCCACGCCGTGGCGCGCAACCGGATGCGCCGCCGCCTGCGTGAGATCTACCGGCTCCACGAGCCGCAGTTTTTGCCGGGCTATGACATGATCGTCGTCGCCCGGACGCGCGCCATGACGGCGTCGTACGCCGAGCTGGAGCACGCCTATCTGTCGCTGGCCGCCAAGCTCGGCCTGCTGCGGAAGGAGCAGCCCTCTTGAAACGACTTCTCGTAAAACTCATCCGCTTTTACCAGCGGAACATCTCCCCCGCCTGCCCGCCGCGCTGCCGCTTCATCCCCACCTGCTCCCAGTACTGCCTGGAGGCGCTGGAGAAATACGGCGTGCTAAAGGGCGGCTGGCTCTCCGTGCGGCGTCTTCTCAGATGTAACCCGTTCTACCGGGGCGACATCTACGATCCGGTTCCCTGAGGGAACCCCCAACGCCGGCCATGCCGGCGTCACAGGAGGAATTGCATGAATCCGTTTAAGTATCTCATCATGATCCCGTTCGGCTGGATCCTCAAGCAGCTGTACCTGCTCGTCGGCAGCTACGGCTGGTCGCTGATCCTGTTCTCCCTGCTTGTCACGGTGATTCTGCTCCCCATGCGTATGAAGAGCAAGAAGAGCATGCTGAAAATGAACCGCCTCGGCCCGAAGCTGAAGGTTCTGCAGGAGCAGTACGCAGGCGACAACGCGAAGCTCCAGCAGGCCACGGCGCAGCTGTACAAGGACGAAGGCGTCAGCATGTTCGGCGGCTGCCTGTGGTCCCTGATCCCGATGCTGATCCTGATCCCGCTGTACTACGTCATCCGCGCCCCGCTGACCTATATCATGGGCCTGTCGGCGGATCAGATCACGCAGGTTATCGACGTGTTGGCCAAAAACGGCGTCACGATCGACACGAACCATTATTACTATCAGGTTACGGCCGCCGGCTATATCCACCAGTTTTACGACCAGATCTCCGCCGTTGTGCCGAAGGCGCTGGACATCAAGTTCATGTTCCTCGGCATCGACCTGAGCCGGACGCCGCATTTCTCGTTCTGGAACGACGGCTTTGTCTGGAAATGGTCTGAGATCGGCCTGTGGCTGATCCCGTTCGCCTCCGGCCTGAGCCAGTTCTTCTCCGCGCAGCTGACGCAGAGGCTCAACGGCTCTGTCGCCACGGACGACAAGGGCGAGAAGGATAAGGCCGCCGCGCAGGCCTCCGGCAAGAGCATGAAGATGATGCTCTATCTGATGCCGCTCTTCTCCGTCTATATCGGCTACCAGATGTCCGCCGGTATCTCCATCTACTGGATTGCGCAGGCTGTTATCAACTTTGCGCAGGAGGCGTGGCTGACGCACCACTACCGCAAGGCCTACGACGCCGAGGACGCGCTCAAGCGCGAGAAGGCCGCCGAGGAGGCCGCGCTCGAAGCGGAGCGGGAGCGCCGCCGGGAGGAGCGCAAGGCGCTCGGCGTGTCCGGTACGGATGCCAACACAAGTAAAAAGAAGCAGGAGGCCAAGCAGCGCGCCGAGGAGGCCGCGAAAAAGGCCGCCTATGAAGCGGAAAAGGCTGCGAAGAAGGCCGCCGAGGCCGCTGCGCGCGGCGAAGTCGTGCCCACGCCGGAGCCGGAAGAGGTCAAGGAAGAGCCGGCGCTCTCCGGCGACCCGGAGCGCCCCTACTGCCGCGGCCGCGCCTACAAGCCGAACCGCTACGGCCGCAACACCCAGCTGCCGCGCGAGGAGAATGCTGCCAAGCCCGCAGAGCCGGAGAAGCCCGCCGAAGAAGCGGACGATCCGACGCATAAAGCCACATTCAAACTGAACTGAATACGAGGATTTTGATCTATGGAAAAATTCATCATTGCGACGGGCAAAACCATTGACCAGGCCGTCGCGAACGCGTTAGAGGAGCTGGGGCTGGAACGCGACAGCGTCTCCGTCGAGGTCCTCGAAAGCCCGAAGAGCGGCTTCCTCGGGCTGGGTGGGCATCCGGCCAAGGTAAAAGTCTCCTATGAGGCGCCGGACGAGCCTGCCGCACCGGCTGCGCCCGCCGCGCCGGCCCCCGCCGTGCCGGAGGCGCCGAAGTCCGCGCTCTCCAGCGCATCCCGGAAGCCGAAGAAGTCCAACCTGCCGAAAAAGCAGGAGCCGGAAATTCCGGAGAGCGGCGCCGTGCTGCGCCCGAAGAACCCGACGCCGCCCGCGCCCGCACCCCGTGCGCCAAAGCCCCCCAGAGCGCCGCAGGAGCAGCGTGCGCCCCGCGCACCGAGAGAGCAGCGCGCCCCGCAGGAGCAGCGCCCTGTCATGCCGCCGAAGGAATACCCTGTCGCCGCCCCCGGCTCCACGGAGGAGAAGATCGAGGGCTTCCTGAAGGGCCTTCTGGAGCACATGGGCTCCAATGCCGTGCCGCACGCCGTCGCAGGCGACGCGGACACGTATCAGGTGGAGCTTGTCGGCGAACATCTCGGGATGCTGATCGGCCGCCGCGGCGAAACGCTCGACGCCATCCAGCATCTGACGAATTACGCCATGAACCACGGCGCGCAGAAGCACATCCGCGTCAATGTTGACGCCGAGTGCTACCGTCAGAAGCGTGAGGAGAGCCTTCAGCGCCTCGCGCTCAAGGTTGCGGGTAAAGTTGAGCGCTACCGCCGCAACGTCACGCTGGAACCGATGAACGCCTACGAGCGCCACGTGATCCACGCGATTTTGCAGGATCAGCCGAACGTCTCGACCTACTCCATCGGCACCGAGCCGAACCGCCGCGTTGTCGTGGCCTACGGCAAAAACGCAGCACCCCGGCAGTAATTTCAAAAACAGACGGCTTTTTGATGAGCCGTCTGTTTTTTTATTGACAGAAATATTTTGCCATGTTATACTGACTTTATGAAAATTGCCGCGAAAGCGGAAGAAATGAGGTCGAAACCATGGGAAAATTTGTCATGAAGCAGGTTACAAGCGGCGTCAAGTTTGATCTGAAGGCCACGAACGGTCAGGTCATCGCCACAAGCGAGGTCTACACCTCTGAGGCGGCCTGCAAAAACGGCATTGAGAGCGTCCGCAAGAACGCGCCGGTCGCCAAGCTGGAGGATCAGACCGTCGAAGGCTTCGAGACCGCAACCAACCCGAAGTTCGAGCTGTACACGGACAAGGCCGGCGAATACCGCTTCCGCCTCAAGGCCCGCAACGGTGAGATCATCGCCGTGTCCGAGGGCTATGTGGCGAAGCCCTCCTGCCTGAATGGCATCGAGAGCGTCCGCAAGAACGCCCCCGATGCCCCCGTCGTCGAGGAATAACGCCGCTGCGCGTCTCAACTGTGGATACCCGTACATCGAAATGAATCAAAAAATTGCCGCGCCGGAAAAATCCGGCGCGGCAATTTTCTGTTATCTCCAAACAACCGGCAGCCCCTTGACGGACAGGGGGTTGATCTCCAATGTCACCGGGTCGCCGAGCTGGCAGTTGCAGTCGGTGATGTCGGCGACGGTGTGGAGCATTCCGATGTGCCCCAGCGTCCGGCAGCGCTGCCCGGCAATCATGACGGTCTTCGGGCGCGGCACCAGAAAGGTCTTCAGGTTGGCAAGAATGCCGCGCAGGCTGTCGCGGCGGCGGCACAGGTCGTTGCCCTTGTCGACGCAGAAGCCGTGGAAGTTGCCGACGGAGATCACGGCGATTTTTGTCGGTGATTTGGCCTTCCAGCCCGCGCCGTAGCCGCAGGTGTGGCCCTTCGGTAGCCAGCGGATCTCCTCGATTGTTGCCTCGGCATAGCCGACGCGCTGCAGACCGAAACTGCCGTTCAGGCGGCCCAGAAACGCCGAGCCGACGCGCACGCCGTCCATCACCATGTTGTCAAAGCGGAAAAGCGCCTCGGAGTTGCAGCAGTGCAGCTCCCCTGTCTCATAGCCCGCGTCGAGCACCCGCCCCACCATCTGCTGGAACAGCGAAAACTGCGCCTGCGTCGCCTTGGCCGAGCAGAAGGCCGAATGGAAATGCGTATAAATGCCGCACACGGCGATATGCTTCATGTAGCTGTAGATATCGAAGACCTTGTCCATCTCACTCGGCAGGAAGCCGTAGCGGCCCATGCCGGTGTCGAACTTGAGGTGTACCGGCGCAACCGTCTCGCGCTCGCCCGCGATGCCGTTGATCGCCACCGCATCCTCGTAGCTGCCGACGGTCAGCATCGCATCCAGCTCCAGCAGCTGCTCCAGCTCCTGACGGTCCGTGGTGGCGCGGAGCATGAGGATTGTCTCCTCCCGGCCGTTTGCCGTCTCGCGCAGCGTGCGCACATCCGACGGCTCGGTGACGGCAAAGTGATCGATGCCCGCCTCGCGCAGCGCCTGCGCCATCGGCACAAGGCCCAGCCCGTAGCCATCGCCCTTGACGACGCCCCAGACCCTGGCGCTGCCGGCCTTTTTCAAAACCGTCTGGATATTGTGCGTCAGTGCAGCCCGCTCCACCACATATTGTTTCATCGTTACGCCTCGTTTTTCTTTTCTTTTTCGTCCGTTTCCTGCTTTTTCGGCGGCCGCTGGTCGCGGTGCCGGAGCAGGTACACGCGGCGGCGCGCCTCTTTGAACGCGCCCATGCCCTTCTCCACCGCGAAATAGACGCCCCGGTTCAGGATCAGATCCATCTCGCCGATGAACTCCGTAAACTCGCCGTGGAAGCCCTGCTTGAAGCGGTACAGGCCGTACATCGGATTGTCCTCGCTCAGGTCGCCCGACACGCCGCGGAAGTCGTAGCACGCGCACCCCTTCTCCACGGCCCACTGGATCATCTTCCACTGCAGCAGGTAGTTCGGCATCAGGTTGCGCGCCTCGTTGGCGCTTGCGCCGTACAGGTACCAGACCTTGTCGCCGAACCAGATTGCAAGCGTGCCCGCGATGGCCTTGCCGTCGTGGTAGGCCATGTACAGCCGCGCATTCTCGCCGAGGCAGTCCAAAAGCCGCTCGAAATACTCCGGCTGGCGCGTGACGAACCCGTCGCGCACGCCGGTCGTGAGCATCAGCTCTGAAAAGGCCGGGACGGCCTCCTTGCCCTCAATGCGCACCTCAACGCCCTTGCGCTCGGCCAGGCGGATGTTATAGCGCCATTTCTGATGGAACGACGCCATCAGCTCCTCCTCCGTGCGCCCGTTCAGCCACAGGCGGAAGACGTACTTCGGCTGGATGGCCTCAAAGTTCTTGCCGCCGTCCTTGATCCGGAAGTCCAGCGAGCGGACAAGCTCCGCAAAGGCCGCGTCGGAGGACGGCACATCCGGGTCGATTTTGATGGCATAGGAATGGTACTCCTTCGCCAGCTGCCGCAGGCCCTGCAAAAGCTCCGCGATTGTTTCACGGTCGTGGATGTCGCAGACCGGCGCGCGGCAGCCGTACATCAGCGTAAACGGCGTGCCCGGAACCTTGCGGATCAGCACGGCCATGGAGCCGATGATCTTCCCGCTCGCATCGCGCCGGACAACGGCCTCCCACTTCCACATATTCTTCAAATGCCCCCACAGGCTCGACTGGGCAAAGTGGCCCTTCGGGTGGGAGGCGATAAACTGCTCGTATTCCGCCAGCGTCTGGCTGTTCACACGTTCTGTCATGATTCGACACTCCTGCATGATACTGAAAATCTCTTATTGAGATAGTATACCACAATCGCGCGGGCGATGCAACCGGCATCCGGCCGCGTTTTTGCCGGTTTTGTCTGCTTTTTTGCAGCGTGCGCCGGGAAATACGCGAAAAGGGGCGGGTAATTTTATGCACCCGCGCCGCTCCTTCGCGGGATTTTGCGCAGGAAATACGGGAAAATGGGGCTGCAACTCACATGAAGCTGTGAAAGGAACGATTCAAATGCCAAAACCGAAGATTCCCTCTGTCCTGGCCGGCGGGCGCGTCAGCTTCCTGCCGGTCGGCTCGATCCGCCCGAATCCGGCGCAGCCGCGCAAAATCTTTGATGCCGAGGGCCTGCAGGAGCTGGCCTCCTCCATCAGCCAGTACGGCGTGCTCCAGCCTTTGACTGTGCGCCGCCGGCAGGACGGGTTCGAGCTGGTCGCAGGCGAGCGCCGCCTGCGCGCGGCGAAGCTCGCCGGGCTGCGCGAGGTGCCGTGCCTGCTCGTCTCGGTGGACGAGCTGTCCTCCGGGATGCTGGCGCTGGTGGAGAATTTGCAGCGCCGCGACCTTGATTTCATTGAGGAGGCCGAGGGCCTGTCGCGCCTCATGCGCCTGTACGGGCTGAGCCAGGAGCAGGCGGCGGCCAAAGTCGGCAAGAGCCAGTCGGCGGTGGCCAACAAGCTGCGCATCCTCCGCCACCCGCCGGAGGTCATTGACGCCATCCGGAAATATGCGCTCTCCGAGCGCCACGCCCGCGCGCTTTTGCGCCTTGAGGGTACGCAGGCGCGGCTCGACGCAATCGCGGAGATCGTCCGGCAGGAGATGAACGTCGCGCGCGCCGAGCAGTACATCGAGCGGCTTGTGAATTTACAGAACGCGCCGAAGAAGGGCGTCCGGAAGCTGCTGTGCCATGACGTGCGGCTGTTTCTCAACACGGTCGACCATCAGCTCACGCTGATCCGCTCCGCCGGCTTTCAGGCCGACAGCCAGCGCGAGGAGACGGATGAGGAAATTGTGCTCACCATCCGCCTGCCCAAACGCGCCACCCGCGCAGGGTAGGCAGAATAGCCAAAACTTTCTTCCTTGTTTTGTCATGTTTCCCTCTTCCGTTTTTGGAATTTTGTGCTATAATTTCAGAGGGTAAATCCATCAATGGCAACACTTTTGCAGGATTTCCCCCAATTTCCTGCAAATTCAAAATGAAAGGAAGATCAGAATTGGCAGCAAAATATGTTTACCTTTTCTCCGAGGGCAACGGCTCCATGCGTGAGCTGCTCGGCGGCAAGGGCGCAAACCTCGCGGAAATGACCCGCATTGGCCTGCCCGTCCCGCAGGGCTTCACGATCACAACGGAGGCCTGCACCAAATATTATGAAGACGGCAAGATCATCAACCCTGAGATCCAGTCGCAGATCATGAAGTTCATCGACCGTCTGGAGGTCATCACCGGCAAGAAGTTCGGAGACAAGGAAAACCCGCTGCTCGTCTCCGTCCGTTCCGGCGCGCGCGCATCGATGCCCGGCATGATGGACACCATCCTGAACCTCGTTC
>CAZYZQ010000087.1:0-10070 GCA_964652075.1 uncultured Oscillospiraceae bacterium | reverse complement strand
CCTGTTCGATCAGGCAAAAAAAGTCGCGCCCTCCATCATCTTCATCGATGAAATCGACGCGGTGGGCCGCAAACGCGGCGCGGGGCTCGGCGGCGGACACGACGAACGCGAGCAGACGCTCAACCAGCTGCTCGTCGAGATGGACGGCTTCACCAGTAACGAGGGCGTCATCGTCCTCGCCGCGACCAACCGGAAGGATATTCTCGATCAGGCGCTGCTGCGCCCGGGCCGCTTTGACCGCCAGATCTATGTCGGATTGCCGGATCTGCTGGGCCGTGAGGCCATTCTGAGGGTACACGCCCGGCAGAAGCTGCTCGGCGAGGACGTCGATCTGCACACCGTCGCGGGTGCGACGGCCGGGTTCACGGGCGCGGATCTGGCCAACCTGCTCAACGAGGCAGCCCTGCTGGCAGCGCGCAGCAGCCGCCCGGTCATTACGATGCCCGATCTTGAGGAGGCCATGCTCAAGGTTGTGGCAGGCCCTGAAAAGAAGAGCCACATGCTCTCGCAGCACGAAAAGAAGCTGACCGCCATCCATGAGGCGGGGCACGCCGTGGCAATGTACCATCTGCCGACGCACGACCCCGTGCAGCGCGTCACCATTGTGCCGCGCGGCGGCGCGGGCGGCATGACAATCTCGCTGCCGTCGGAGGATCGCAACTACCAGAGCCGTAACGAGATGTTCGAGCAGCTCGTCGCGCTGCTGGGCGGGCGCGTCGCGGAGGCGCGCAAGCTCGGTGATATCTCCACCGGCGCGTCGAACGACATCCAGCGTGCCAGCGATCTTGCGCGCAGCATGGTCGCGCGCTATGGCATGTCCGACCGGCTCGGCGCTGTCTGCTACGACAGCGGCGGCGAGGTCTTCCTCGGCCGCGACTATGAAAAAACGCGTCTCTACTCCGAGCGCGTCGCAGGTGAGATTGACGACGAGGTGCAGGAGATCATGTCGCAGGCCTACGCCAAATGCGATGCCCTGCTCTCTGAGCACGACGATCAGCTCCGGCGCGTGGCAGACTACCTGCTCGCGCACGAGTCCATGTCCCGCTCCCAGTTTGAAGCCGCCATGGAGAACTGCGAGATCCCGGAAGCCGACTCACTCGAGCTGTTTGAGGGCGAAAAAACCGAATAAAAAATCCCCCGGGCCGCGCTTTTTTGCGCGATGCCCGGGGGATTTTTCTGTTATCTGCCGGTTGTGCAGGACACCGTCTGGTCGAGATAGACGCCGCCGCTTTCCAGGAACTCACCCTTGTCCGTGTAGACGTCCCAAGTCATCACAATCCGTGCCGCCGAATCGCCGTCTCCCGCCGCAAACGCGTCCGCGCCTGTCAGCACCGGCTGCGACCGGACTGCCTGATCTGCCAGCTCCAGCCAGACCGGGCCTGCGTCCTTCGGAAAGAAGCCGCCAAACGCCTCTCCATCTGCCTGATTGAACCGCACAGCCTGAAACAAAATATTTTCACCGCCGTCCAGATAGATCTGCACGTTCCGGTATTGGAGCTTGTGCGCGTACTTCTCCCCTTCTAACGGTTCCCCGTCCGCCGTGGCGGTGCTCTCCGCGCCGAAGCTTGCGCGAAAGAGCGATATCTGATCGTTGCAGGATGCCGGAATCTGCATGTTCCCGCAGGGTGTTGAGGTGTACTCATAGGTCTTGCCCCCGCGCGTCTCGGTGTAGCGATAGGCCGGCGCGCTCCACTCCCAGCCGTCCTCCGCCGTCGTGGAGATCTGGAGAAGCCCCGTCGTATCCGGAATCTCACCCTCCAACTGCCATGTCGCTGGCGGCTCTACCCGGCTGCGCACAACGCCATACCGAAATCCCAGCGCGAACCCCAATGCAATTCCAACCACAAGCATTCCCAGCACCCATGGCCAAATCCGCCGTTTCATCACAACGCCTCCTTCTGTTTTCTGTTGTTATCAGTCTACCAGAGCCGTCATGGTTTGTCAAGCAAAAAAGCAATAAACTATAGTTTCCGTCGAACTGTGTCAAACGGGCGAGAAAAATCCCGGAGCGCTGCGCGTTCCGGGAAGTTCGTTTTATTCTACATCCGCAAAATCGTCATACTCGACGGGGCGCTTATAGGTTGCAACCTTGGCGATATCCGTCAGCTTATCCCAAAAACCAATGAGCGCGCAGATCGAGCCGGCCAGAATCAGCGAACCGCCGACGATCTTCAGCACAAATCTTGCCACTTTCATAATGAGGCCCTCCAATCGATGGTGATGTAAGTATTTCTATTATACCCCCATCGCGGCAATTTGGCAACTGGAAATTCCGTCACCGGCGATGTTCGGCAAATTGCTGTATTTTTCTTTCTGTTTTTGGTAATTTTCCCCTTGTCAATTCGCGGCTGTTGTGCCATAATAGAGCTACAATCAAATCTGGCAGAGTAGGATGCTGCGGGTTACGTGCCTGAGGGACGGGGAGTTGTCCTCGGGACGAAGAATGGGTTGCCATTCGCCGTGCGGCGTCCGCATCCCGCTGCCGCATATGGAAGAAGCTCCTCCTGTATGTGGCAACTTGCCAATATTGGAGGTATTTTTATGTCAATTTTCACCAAGGACTACTGGAAAAGCGCGGTCTCCGAGCTGAAAAAACCGCGCCAGCTCGTGCTTGCGGCGCTGTTCGTCGCGCTGGGCATCGCCATCAGCGGCTTCTACATCCCGGTCGGCGAGAACCTGCGCGTGCTGTTCAAGTTCCTCGCCACCTGCGTCGGCGCGTCGATCTACGGGCCGGTCATGGCGCTGCTGACGGGCGCGGTGTCGGACACACTTGGCTTTCTCATCTGGCCGCAGGGCGGCTACTTTCCAGGCTACCTGCTCTCCGAAATCCTTGGCAGCGTAATCTACGCGCTGTTTCTGTACAAAAAAGACGTCACGATTTTGCGCCTGTTTTTCGCAAAATTTGTGGTGAACTACGGCGTCAACGTCCTGCTCGGCAGCGTCTGGAGCGCGGTTCTGTATTCAAAGGGGTATCTGTACTACCTTCTTACAAGTCTGGTCAAGAACACCATCCTCCTCCCCGTCGAGGTGCTGCTGCTCGGGATGCTCTTCGCGGCGCTGCTGCCGGTGCTGGCGCGTTTCGGCCTTGTCCCGTCGTATGACGCGGCGAGGCTGCACGCCCTGAGGCCGGGCGCGGGCGCGTTTGCCGTCTTCGGCGCAGATCTGCTGCTCGCGGCAGGCGCCGCCGTCTACTTTGGCTGGATCAAGGCGGAGGTGCTGCTCTACTGGCTCGCGGCCGGCGCGGCCGCGGCGGGCGTTGCCCTGCTTGTGACCGGCGCGATGAAAAACCGCGCGTATAAAGCTGACAGCTCCGGCAAAAACTATGGGTAATCCCACAGCTTTGGAGGAATGCAACATGGCAGATACGCAGAACACGCTGGGCGGCCAGCCCGGCAAGGTCTCTCCCGCTCCGGCGCTTGCCGGGACACGCACAGAGGCGAACCTGAAAGCCGCCTTCGCAGGCGAAAGCCAGGCAAACCGGAAGTACACGTTCTATGCAGGCAAGGCGCGCCGCGACGGCTATGAGGAGATCGCCGCGCTCTTTGAGGAGACGGCCAAAAACGAGGAGGCGCACGCACAGATCTGGTTCGACCTGCTGCACGACGGCCAGCTGCCGTTCACAGACGAGAACCTGAACGAGGCGGGCGACGGCGAGCACTACGAGTGGGCCGAGATGTACCCGGCCTTTGCGGCAGAGGCCAAGGCCGAGGGCTTTACACGTATCGCCGCGCTCTTTGAGCTGGTCGGCCAGATTGAGGATCGCCACGAGAAGCGCTTCCGTGCGCTTGCGGAGAAGGTCGAGGGCGGGCAGGTCTTCACCGCCGACGGAGACGCGATCTGGATCTGCCGCAACTGCGGCCACACGCACATCGGCAAGTCCGCCCCCACCACCTGCCCCGTCTGCGGCAAGCCGCAGGCCTGGTTCGAGCAGAAAAAGTCGTAAACACCCCACCACTGATTAACGAGTAGGGGCGCATCTATGTGTGCGCCCGTGGAATGCGCCCTCGATAGAACAGCCCCCGCAAAGCTCCCCCTGTGGGGGAGCTGACCGCGCACAACGCTGACTGAGAGGGGATGCACCTCCATCCACCTCCGTTCCCCAATGAACGGGTATGGGCGACCCTTGCGGTCGCCCGCGCAGAGGAATCTGCCGCTGCGAATCGGCTCCGGCGAATTCGTACCCGGTGCGGCGGGCGCACACATAGGTGCGCCCCTACCCATATATTGGGGAATTGTGCGTAATACGTACACCTCGTAGGGTGGGGGAATCTGCCGCTACACATCGGTTCCGGCGAATTCGTACCCGTGCGTCCCTACGCATCGATTCATAGAACACCCCGTACCCCTTAAAAAACTTTTTCTTGACAAGAAGTGTGCAATATGGTATAGTGTCCTCAAATCTATATCAAAAGGCAATGACGAGGAAGAGTATGCACATCTCCGGATTGCAGAGACCGGGCGGCTGGTGAAAGCCCGGATCCGAATGCGCAGAAGGTCGCCTCCGAGCCGCAGGCTCATGGCATCTGCCGCAGGCCGCGCCGGATTTCCCTCCGTTACAGGGGACGCCCATTGTTGTGGGTATGAGCGCCCGGCCACGCCGGGAAATTAGGTGGTACCGCGGAGTCTATCTTCGTCCTAAACTTTCAAAGTTTAGGGCGTTTTCTTTATCTAATTCACGCAAAAGAAGGGAGTCCTCTCTATGATGATGACTGGCGCAAAAATTCTGATGGAGTGTCTGCTGGAGCAGGGGGTCGACACCATTTTCGGCTACCCCGGCGGTACGATTCTGAATGTCTATGACGAATTGTATCAGTACGGCGACAAGATCCACCACTACCTCACCGCCCACGAACAGGGCGCATCCCACGCGGCGGACGGCTACTACCGCTCGACCGGCAAGGTCGGCGTGTGCTTCGCCACCTCCGGCCCCGGCGCGACGAACCTCACAACCGGTATCGCCACGGCCTACTTTGACTCCTCCGCCGTTGTATTCATCACCTGCAACGTCGGCGCAAGCCTTCTCGGCAAGGACTCGTTCCAGGAGGTCGATATCACCGGCATTGCCATGCCGATCACAAAGGCAACGTACCTTGTTGACGACGTGACACAGCTGGCAGGTATCGTGCGCGAGGCGTTCTATCTCGCTGAGCACGGCCGCCCCGGCCCCGTCCTGATCGATATTCTGAAAAACGTCACCGCCGAGCAGGCGGACTACATTCCCGTGCCGAAGGCGGAGCACAAGCTGCTCGGCCATCTGGCAGAACTGATCGCCCGTTCCGACATCGGCTTCAAGTCCGCCACGATCTCCGAGTCCGCACTGGCGCAGGCAGCCGGGCTGCTGAACGGCGCGAAACAGCCGGTCATTCTCGTGGGCGGCGGCGTCATCCGCGCGGGCGCATCGGATGCGGTGCGCGAGCTTGCGAAAAAGCTCGACGCAGTTGTGACCTCGACGATCATGGGCCTTGGCGGCGTTGCGGGCGACGATCCGCAGTTTGTCGGCTTCGTCGGCATGCATGGCTCCGTGGCCGCGAACCGTGCCGTTGCGGACTGTGATGTGCTGCTCGCCATCGGCTGCCGCTTCTCTGACCGTGTGGCGCTGAATCCGAAGGCATTCACGAAGAACGCCAAAATCATCCATGTCGACATCGACCGTGCGGAGATCAATAAAAACGTCACCGCGACCCTGCCGGTCGTGGGCGACGCGAAGCAGGTCGTGCAGGCGCTTCTGCCGCTTGTTGGAGAGCAGGAACACACCGCATGGCGGCAGACCATCGCCATGTACCGCCGCAACGCCCCCGTCTGTGAGCACGGCAAGCTCCTGCCGCACGAGATTCTCGAGCTCTGTGAGAAGGTCACGGACGGCGATGCGATCATCGTCACGGATGTCGGCCAGCACCAGATGTGGTCGGCGCAGTACTACACCTACCGCCGCCCGCAGCAGCTCATCACCTCCGGCGGCTTCGGCACCATGGGCTTCGGCTACGGCGCGGCCATGGGCGCAAAGGTCGGCAACCCCGACAAGATCGTCATCCACACCGCAGGCGACGGCTGCTTCCGCATGAACTGCCACGAGCTTGCAACCAGCACGCACTACAACATCCCGGTGATTACGCTCGTGTTCGACAACGGCACGCTCGGCATGGTCCGCCAGTGGCAGACGCTGATGTACGGAAAGCGCTACAGCCAGACGACGCTTGACCGCGGCCCCGACTTTGTAAAGCTGGCCGACGCCTACGGCGCGCTCGGCTACCGTGTGCAGAACGCCGAGGAGTTTGAGACGGCGCTGCGCGACGCGATTGCGCAGAACCGCCCCGCCGTGATCGACTGCAAGCTTTGGATCGACGAGACTGTCCGCCCGATGGTCCCCGGCGGCGCAAAGCTGACGGACTTCATTCTGGAGTGAGGAGGCAATCAAGATGAAAAAACAGATTCTTTCCGTTCTGGTGGAAAATAACGCCGGTGTGCTGAGTCAGGTCAGCCGCCTGTTTGCCCGCAAGGCCTACTCCATCGACTCGCTGACCGTCGGCCCCACCGAGGATCACAGGATCTCCCGTATGACCATCATCGTCACCTATGACGACGAGGCAACCCTGCAAATTGCCAATCAGGTCTCCAAGCTGACGAACGTTGTCAGCGTGGAGATCCTGCCCGCCGGTTCCATCAGCCGTGAGCTTTTGATGATCAAGGTGCGCGCCACCGACCGGCAGTCGCGCGACGAAATCATCCAGCTGGCCAACATCTTCCGTGGCCGCATCGTCGACGTCGCACGCGAGACGCTGACCGTCGAGATCACCGGCGACACCGAGAAGAACGCCGCGCTCGTCGGTCTTCTGCACGACTACGGCATCGACGAGCTGGCCAGAAGCGGCGCAGTCGCCCTGCGTCGCGGCGAACAGGACGCGCAGCAGTAAACACACTTTTGGAAAGAGAGTGGTAACCATGGCCGGTCAGGACGATTTCTCGCCTGTGTGCCTGTGCAATATCTCGGATGAGGAAGCTCTTGCGCGGATCTCCGCGCTTCTCAAGCAGGAGGACATTCCGTTTTACACGAAGACAGCCAGCGCGGATGGGTATGGCGGGTATCTGCAGCGCGCCTTCGGGGCGAGACTCGGCAAGAATCTGTACGTCAACACGCGCGACGAAGAGCGCGTACGGCAGCTTCTGGCGCTGCCGTACGAGCCGGTCAGCGAAGCCGAGCTGGCCGAGCAGGCCACGCAGGCCGAACAGACGGACGTCCCGGAAAACGACAGTTGGCGGCTGGGGCCGAAGCTCCTCCTTGTGATCCTTGCACTGGTGGCACTCGTCTGGCTGCTTACATATGGGAGGCAACTGTTTTGACGCTGAAAGAACAGATTCTGACAATGTTGCAGCAGACGGACGGCTATGTCTCCGGCCAGCAGATGTGTGAACTGCTCGGCGTGTCGCGCGCGGCGGTCTGGAAGGCCGTGCAGGCGCTGCGCGGCGAGGGGCTGGAGATCGACTCCGCCACCAACCGTGGCTACCGTCTGCAAAGCGCCGGGACAGGGCTGAGCCGCGCGCGGATTCTGGCCGCGCTCGGCCAGCACCCCTGGCGTGAGACACTTCAGCTCGTGCCGGAGGTCGGATCAACCAATACCGAACTCAAAACGCAGGCCGCAGCGGGTGCCCCCGCCGGTACCGTGCTGATCGCCGAGAAGCAGACCGGCGGCCGCGGGCGGCTGGGGCGGCAATTCGCCTCCCCGCCCGGCATTGGGCTGTATCTTTCCGTCGTGCTGCGCCCCACGGCCCGGCCCACTGAGCTGTCGCACCTGACGGCGCTGGTCGCCGTCGCCACCTGCGACGCAATCGAAGCCGCGTGCGGCATTCGCCCGCAGATCAAATGGACGAACGATCTGGTGCTGGGCAAAAAGAAGCTCGTCGGCATCCTGACCGAGCTGGCGCTGGAAGCGGAGAGCGGCAGCGTGCAGTACGCGGTTGCCGGCATCGGCATCAACTGTAACCACCAGCCCTCGGACTTCCCGCCGGATGTCGCGCAGATGGCGACGTCGATCTTGCAGGAAACCGGCCGCACGGTGGACCGGTCGCGGCTCGCGGCGGAGCTGATCCGCGCGCTCGCGCGGATGGACGCGGAGCTGCTGTCCGGCAAGCAGGCGTGGCTTGCGCGCTATGAGCATGACTGCATCACCATCGGGCAGGACGTCAAAATTGTCCGGGGCGATGAGATCCGCTTCGCCCACGCCATCGGGCTGGACGAGGATGCAGGTCTTCGCGTGCGCTATCTCGACGACGGAAGCGAAGGTGTCGTCTTCTCCGGCGAGGTCTCAGTGCGCGGAATGTACGGATATGTGTAAAAAGCAGGCTGGGTTTTGGAGAACCCAGCCTGCTTTTTACAAAAATAAACAATTTCGTCCCAAATTCCGGGTAGGGGCGCACCTACAGGTCTATTCGCCGGAGATCCGGAAGCAATACTCCGCCCGCCCCTGTGAAAATTCGGCTGTAATCGCGTACACCGCCGGCATAGAGAGCGGCGCAAAGCTGCCGTCCTCCACCGAGATTGTCTCATCCGCGCTGCGATACGGATCGTCGTTTTCGGTTGGGAAATACCACGCCTGCACGGAGATCTTCTCCGGCTCCAGCTCAAACGAGAGCGTCAGCGCCTGCGCGCCGGAAATGGCTGGCATGTCCTCCGCCCAGCCCAGCGGGGCCATGCCGCAGGCAATAACATTATTCTCCTCGCCGCCGCCCAATGGGTAGCTCCACTCGTAGTTTCCGGGCATGAGCAGCAGATCCTCGTCCCCGCCGAAGGACAGCGCGCACTCCGGCGGCTCCTGCGGCGCGCCGGTTCCGTCCGGCAGCTCGCCGTCGTCCGGCGGCTCCTCCTCAACCGGCGCCGGGCCTTCCGGGCGATAGGCGTCGTTCTCCAAAAACGCGGCGAAGTTCTCGTCCGCGAGTTGGATTGTGTACTGTTTTCCGTCCAATTGGGCAAGCGCGTGGTCGCCGTGCAGGCGCAGCCAGTCGTCCTCGCCGCCGGAGAACCAAGCCGTCTCATACGACTCACACTTGCACGTCTCGCCCTCCGGCACCTCGGTCTTTTCGGCCTCGCTGAGCAGCAGGCGCAGGGCCGCGGCGTCCTCCTCCGTCAGCGCAGTTTTGAAGTCGTCCTTGCCGAAATATTCCGCCATATCCGGCAGGTGCAGCAGAATCTCCCCCTCGCGGAAGGGCTGCACCGGCGCCTCCGCCTGCTCCTCCGGCACGCCGGGGCCGTACGTTTCCTGCTCCGGCGCAGGCGGCGTCTTCTTTGCGCAGGCTGCGAGCGTCAAAAGCAGCGCGGCACAGAGCAGCAGCGCAAACAACTTTTTCACGGCAATAACCTCCTTTTTGCCTTTTCACCTATTAAGACGTGATCCGGCGGCGCAGGTTCCGTCCCGGCGGCAAAAAACCGAAAAACTTTTTTCAATTTTCCCTCTTGACAAATCGTGCAGCTTGCTATATACTATGCTCATAGCAAAACCGACGACGAAGAAATAGTAGTCCCCGAACGCTGATCTTCAGAGAGCCGCAGGCGGTGCAATTGCGGCGGTCAGAACCGGACGAATGGTCTTCTGAGGGCGGCCCGAACGGAGTATTCCCAGTAGGCGCCGACGGGAACCCTCCCGTTATCCGCAGGGCACGTGTCTTTGCACGTGAAATGAGTGGGCAGATTTCTGCCAATTTGGGTGGCACCGCAGAAGCAAGACGCTTTTGTCCCGAAGTATGAAGTTCTCGGGACGGAGCGTCTTTTTTGTTCCGTCCGGAGATGCCGTTATCTGGAAAGGAGCAACCGTTATGAACTCGAACATCCCCTACAAAATCTATCTCACCGAAGATCAGATTCCGAAAACATGGTACAATCTGCGCGCCGACATGAAAAACAAGCCCGCGCCGCTGCTGAAACCCGCGACGCTCCAGCCGATGGGCTTCGACGATCTGCGCGGTGTGTTCTGCGACGAGCTGGTCCGGCAGGAGCTGGACGACACGACGCGCTTTTTCGAGATCCCGCAGGAGATCCGCGACTTTTACAAGATGTACCGCCCCTCCCCGCTCGTGCGCGC
>CAZYZQ010000086.1:0-10215 GCA_964652075.1 uncultured Oscillospiraceae bacterium | reverse complement strand
CGCCACCTTGCCAAGGTGGAGGTAGCGAGTTCGAGCCTCGTCACCCGCTCCAAATTGGTAAAAGGGAGCGCAACGTGCTCCCTTTTTGCAACGGTACCGTGGCCAAGTGGTAAGGCAAAGGTCTGCAAAACCTTCATTCCCCAGTTCAAATCTGGGCGGTACCTCCAGACAGAAAACGACGTGCCTCGGCACGTCGTTTTTCTATCAGTGATTTCGCCTTACGGCGCGTGAAGTTTGCTTTGCAAGTGAAGCCGCTTTGCGGGGAAGTTGTCCTTCGGGCAGTTTTGGAGGCGAATATCAGTTTATGCCCGCTATCCGACCATAGGATATGGACAGGTGGGATAGGAGGACGAATGCGAGGTGAGGCGGCATGGGATTTCAGATTGTAGCGCTGGCTGTGTTGGCGGTGTTTTACGGGTGCTATCTGTATAAGATGCTGATGCAGAAAAAGGCGGGAATCCAGACCGATCAGATGGGAAAAGGCAAAAGCGGCCTGACAAAGCGGATCGAAATCGTCATGAAGGCGGCGACCTATCTGACGGTTGCGGTGGAGCTTGCGTCGATTTTACTGAATACGAGCCGGTTTCCGCTTTGGCTCCGGATTGTTGGTATTGGGCTTGCGGCGGCCGGTGTGGTGGTGTTTCTCCTTGCGGTCCATACGATGAAGGACAGCTGGCGCGCGGGGGTGTCGCATACAGATCAGACGGAGCTGGTGACGGCCGGAATTTTTCAGATCAGCCGGAATCCGGCGTTTCTGGGGTTCGATCTGGTGTACATTGGGATCGTGCTGCTGTTTTTTAACGTGCCGCTGCTGGTGATCAGCGTGCTGTCGTGCCTCATGCTCCACTTGCAGATTGTCAACAATGAAGAACCGTTCCTACAGGAGACGTTTGCAGAGCAGTATGCGGATTACAGGCGCCATGTGTGCCGGTATCTCGGAAGACATTGAGAGAACAAGGAAGCTCCCCCGGCGTTCGCCGGGGGAGCTTCCTTGTTCCGGCGCGGGAGCCGCGCGCGGCGGGGCTATTCCACAAGGCCGTATTTCGTTTTGATGCGGTCGAGCTTTTCCAGCATCGGTTCGGCGGCAAACCAGAGGAACAGCCAGGTGGCGGCGGCCTGAATGCAGTCCATCGGGAAGCCTGTGACATAGTAGCTCAGGATGATCTTCCAGTTGAGCTCGCCGGCCCACATCAGGGCTGAGGCGGGGTTCATGATGCCGCCGTAGATCACAATGGCGGACAGCGCGCCGAAAATGCAGAGGCAGATGCGCGAACGGCGCAGAAGCCCTTTGCGGAACAGGACGCCGGCCAGAAAGCCGATGATGCCCATGCTGAACATCTGCCAAGGCGCCCACGGCCCCTGCGAGAAGAGAATGTTGGACACGAGCATGGTCATCGCGCCGACCAGAAAGCCCGTCTCTCCACCGAAGGCCACGCCGGCGATGATCGTAAGGGCGATGACCGGCTTGAACTGCGGCAGCATGAAGAACGCCGCGCGCCCCGCCACAGCAATGGCGCAGAGCACCGCGATGACCACCAGCTCCCGCGCCTGCGGCTTGCGGCCCTCAAAAATCAGGAAGAAGGGGAGCATACACTCCAGCAGGATCAGCAGGGAGATGAAATAGTATTTCCGCCCGTGCAGATAGTAGACGCCGACAAACAGCGTCAGCGGGATCAGCAGCAGGATCAGGACGGTGGCGAGCAGTGTGCGGCGGGTCAGCTTCCGCCGCTGCCCGGCCGGCTGCGCCGGATTGCCCGGATGGTGGCTGCGGCGGGTGATGCAGAGGGCGAAGAGCAGCAAACACGCGAGCAGGATGCCGTAGCGCAGCAGCTGCCGGCCGGAAAGCGGCGTCAGGCCCTCCTGCCCGAGCAGCGCGTGCAGATCTGTGACGCGCAGCGTCTGTATGAACAGCGCCAGCGCGGCCGCGCCGGACAGGGCCGCGCCCAGCCTGCGCCACCATGGCAGCTTTTCCGGCTTCCAGTCCGCCGTTCCGGGGGCGGGTTCCGGCAGCGGCGGAATCTCCGCCGGCAGCGGCGCAGCGGGGGGCAGGTCGCCACCGCAGGCAGCCATCAGATCCTCGGCTGTGACGGCCTCCGGCAGCAGGGTACGCGCCATCCGGTTGGCGCTGGTGGTGTAAAAGCTGTTCCCGGAGAAGAAATCCCGGGGCGCGGAGGATGTTACAATGCTGCCGTCGAAGAACAGGGCGCAGCGGTGGGCGTAACGCGCGCAGAACTCGATGTCGTGGCTGACCATCAGGATGGTCACGCCGCGGCGCAGGAGCAGCTGTAGGATTTCTGCGAACGCCGCCTTGAACTCGGCGTCCAGCCCCTTGGTCGGCTCGTCCAGCAGCAGGATCTCCGGGTTCAGCAGCAGGGTTTTTGCCAGCGCCGCCCGCTGCTGTTCGCCGCCGGAGAGGTCATAGGGATGGCGGTCCAGAAGCTCGTCCAGACGGCAGAGCGCGGCGGCGCGGGCCATCTGCTCGTCCTGCCGGGACGGCGGGAGCTTTTTATCTCGCAGGATCTCATAGAGATCCTCGCGGACAGTCTTCCTGACGAACAGCGCCTGCGGGTTCTGCGGCAGGACGCCGACGGCGCCGTGGAGCGTGACCGTGCCGCGGTATGGCCGGAGCAGGCCCGCCAGCAGCTTCAGGCTGGTGCTTTTGCCGGTGCCGTTGCCGCCGAGCAGCGCCAGAAATTCTCCCTTTTTTACGGAAAGTGACAGGCCGCGCACCACGTCGGGCGCGTCCTTTTCGTATTTGAACCAGAGGTCCTCCGCCTCCATGGCCGTCTCGCCGGAGCAGGGGTTGGACGGCGCGGGCGGCAGCGGCTGCAACGGATGGGCGGCGGCAAACCCGGCGAGCCAGTCGCGGCCCTCACGGACAGTGACCGGGCAGGCGGCGGTGTCCTTTACGGATGCCCACACCCGCATGGCCGTGGGCATCGCGAGGAACATCGCGTGGCCCTCGTCCCGGAGCCGCCGTCCCACCGCGTCGGGCGTGCCGGTACACAGCAGGCGGCCGCGCTCCATCACGGCGACGCGTGAGGCCAGCGGAAACGCCTCCTCCAACCGGTGCTCGGTCAGGAGGATTGTTGTGCCCAGCTCCCGATTGATCTTGCCCAGCGTCGCCAGAAAATCCGACGCGGCGATGGGGTCAAGCTGGGAGGTCGGTTCATCCAGAATCAGGACGCTGGGCTGCATTGCCATGACCGAGGCCAGATTCAGAAGCTGCTTCTGGCCACCGGACAGCTCTGAGACGTTTTTGTAGAACCAGGCCTCGATGCCGAAGAAGGAGGCCATCTCCGCCACACGGCGGCGGATGGTGGGCGTGTCGCAGCCCAGGCTTTCCAGACCGAAGGCCAGCTCATGCCAGACCTTGTCTGTGACGATCTGGTTTTCCGGCGACTGCTGGACAAAACCGATTTTCTGGCTCTGTGTGCGCTGATCCAGTGCTTCGAGCGCGGCGCCCTCGAAGCGGATCTCGCCGGTGCGGCGCCCGTGCGGCGCAAGAACTGTTTTGAGCTGGCGCAGGAGCGTCGATTTCCCGCAGCCGGAGGGGCCGCAGAGCACGAGAAATTCTCCCTGCCGGACCGACAGGGAGAATTCCGCCAGCGATGGCGCCGCCTGATCGGGGTAGAAGAAGGTCAGGTTGCGGATTTCAAACGTTTCCATTTCCTGTCCTCCTTTTTGTCCAGAATCAGCGGCGTCAGGCACAGGGCCAGATAGACCAGATGGAAGCTCACGGTGAGCGGCGTCGCCGCCACGCCTTTTACGGTGGGATAGTAGCGCCATTCCAGTCCGCCGGAAAGCCAGCCGGCGAGCACGAAAAAGCCGCAGAAGCCCAGCCAGACGAGCGCCGCGCGGTCGCGGTCGTCAAAGCGGTAGATGGAAAAGGCGGTGCGGCCGGGCAGGCCGTAGCCGCGGCTTTTCATGCTGTCGGCCGTTTCAATGGCGTTTTCCAGCGACCAGGTGACCAGAATGGAAAAAATCGTGACGGCGTTTCGCAGACGCCGCAGAATAGGGCCGCCGGAGACGTCGCGCCCCACGCAGCGCTGGGCCTCGGAAATGACGCGGAACTGCGCCCTGCACTTCGGGATGAAGCGGAGCGTCATGGACAGCACCAGCGAGAGCGCCGGGATGATCCGGCCGAAGAGATAGACAAATTTGTCCGAGGTCATGATCTCGGTGTAGCAGGAGAACCAGAGAAGCACGGAGGCCAACAGCATGGCGGCCGCGATGCCGTAGAGAATGCTCTCCAGCGTCAGGGGGTTCCCGTCCGGCAGGTAGGCCAGCAGGGTCACACCCTGATGATTGAAGGCGGGGTTGAGCACGGCGGCCAGCAGCATGACGGGCAGCAGGAAGCCGAGCAGAAGGCGCGCGGAGCGTTTCCCCTTCAGATAGACGGTGTAGGCGGCGGCGCTGCCGAGCGAGATGAGCAGGGCGGCCGGGTGCATCAGGAACATGGTGAAGACCAGCACCAGCGCGAAATACAGGAAGTTGATGAGCGGATGGTAGCTGGAAAAGGTATCTCTGTTTTGAATGGTAATCACTCCCGGTTGTGCGGTTTCAGTCAGCCCTCGGGGAAATTGGAGCCGCCGATGTCAGCGCCGAGGTCGCAGGTGTATTCCCAGCAGATCACGTCGCCGTCCTTGAGTGCGTAGCGGGAAGAGCCGTAGTTGGGGAACCAGCCGTTGACATGATACATCCACCCGGACAGCTCGCCGCAGTCGAATTCGTACAGGTTCTGGATGCCCTCGATATAAGCCGAGTTGTAGAGCGGGATGTTCTCAAATTCCAGATGGATGGCCTGCTGCTTGCAGGTGCGCTGGAGCACGTGGAAGACGCTCTCACCCTCGTAGAAGGTGACCTCAACGGGCGCAAGCACCCAACCGTCCTCGGGGATGAGGTCTGTCTTCGCGGGGTCCAACCAGTCCATATGGTTCAGAACGGTCTCACAGGAGATGGAGATCGTACAGGTGTAGGCGGTATCCGTGATCTCGGCGTCCTGCGGATCAACAGGCAGCGGGTTTTCCGCCGGCGTGGGGGCCTCGGTGGGCTGCGCTTCGCCGGGGGCCGGCTCCGGCTCCTGCGGTTCCGGGGGTGTTGTGCCGCCCGGTTCGGGGGCCGTTGTGCTGCCCGGGTCGGGAGCGGGCGCCGGGTCAGGCGATTCGGGCGCCTGTTCCGCCGGCGCAGGGGCGCCGGCGGGCTCCTCGGGAAGGGGCTGCGCAGGCGGCTGCGGTTCCGCAGGCTCCTGCGGCTGGCTTTCGGGTGTCTCCGGCTCCTGTGCCGGGGTGGCGGGGGCAGCTTCGGCGGGTTCCTGCGGCGCTGCTTCCGGCTCGCCCGGAGCCGCAGGCGCAAGCCCGCCGGGCGCAGGATCGGGTTCTTCCGCAGGGGAGGGCTGAGGCTCCGGCGTGCCGGCCTGGAGCGCCGGTTCCGGCGTATCGCCGCCGGCCGACCAGCCGTGCAGGCTGGGCGAGTTCCCGCCGTACCAGAACGCCGCGGCCAGAACCGCCACGACGATGAGCGGGATGATCAGATGCCATTTGTGTTTTTTCCACCAGTTCATAGTCTCTCACCAGCGTTGCACGGGATGCTTTTTTTCGGGAAAGGTTTTTTTCTACCTATATTATAGTGTTTTCGACCAAAAAGTCAATAGAGGCCCCGGAAACGCCGGACGTGTGAAATAGCGGTTGCTTTTCCAGCGGGAGTCTGCTATACTCCTCTATATCCCCCGTGGGGGGATATAGAGGAGGGAAATAATGTCACAACACCAGCAGACACAGAACGTTTTGAACCGCCTGTCGAGGGCAATTGGCCATCTGGAGGCCGTCAGGAGAATGGTGGAGGAGGGGCAGGACTGCTGTGAGGTCCTGATCCAGCTTGCCGCAGTCAAGTCCGCCATCAACAATGCGGGAAAGGTGATTCTGAAGGATCATCTGACACACTGCATTGTGGATGCGATTGAGACCGGGGATCAAAAGGCAATCGACGATCTCTCACGTGCAATCGATCAGTTTGTGAAATGAGGGATTGGAATGTCAAAAAACAGAACGGCAATTTTATGGGCGGTTCTGGCGGCGGCCCTGTACGCACTCAATTCGCCGGTTTCAAAGCTGCTTTTGGAAAAAATCCCGCCGACAATGATGGCGGCGCTGCTGTATCTTGGGGCAGGCGCGGGAATGGCACTGGTGCGGCTCGTGCAGCGCGGCCGGAAGCAGGCGCGGAGGGAGGAAGCACCGCTGACCCGGAAGGATTTGCCGTACACGGTCGGGATGGTGCTGCTCGATATTCTGGCGCCGGTCTTCCTGATGATCGGCCTGAGCATGACGACGGCGGCAAACGCCTCGCTGCTCAACAATTTTGAGATTGTGGCGACCTCCTTAATTGCGCTGTGCATTTTCAAGGAGGCCATCTCCAGACGGCTGTGGGGTGCGATTGCGCTGATTACCATTTCAAGCATTGTCCTCTCCGTGGAGGATTTGAGCAGCTTTTCCTTCTCCTTCGGCTCGGCCTTTGTCCTGCTGGCATGCGTGTGCTGGGGGTTCGAGAACAACTGCACCCGCAGGATCTCCGACAAAGACCCGCTGCAAATCGTTGTGGTCAAGGGCTTCGGCTCCGGGATAGGCTCCCTGGTGCTTGCGCTGCTTTTGGGGGAGCGGATGACCAATTGGGGGTGCGCCGCGTGCGCCCTGCTGCTCGGCTTTGTGGCATATGGGCTGAGTATCTTCTTCTATATCTATGCCCAGCGGTATCTGGGCGCGGCGAAGACGAGCGCCTATTATGCGCTTGCGCCGTTTATCGGGGTCGCGTTGTCCCTGCTGATTTTCAGAGAGATTCCGCCCATTTCTTTTTTCATCGCGCTGCTGATTATGATTGCGGGTACGTATCTGGCTTCCACAGACGGCACAGGGCAACCGGCATAGCGCGGGCAAAAATGGGATTGCCGGGAAACGCCGTCTGCGGTATAATGATAAAATAAAGAACGGGGAGGCGCGGACATGGCGATTTTTGGACACGACAGCAAGAAAAAACAGAAAAAAGAGGAAGAGGGCGCACAGCTGCTCCAATTGAGCAAGGACGCCTGGGACAGCGGCGATCAGGCCGGCGGGCTTGAATACTGGAAGAAGGCAGCCAAGCTGCACAATCCGGAAGCACAGTACCTCTGCGCACTCCATTACCGCAACGGCACGCTGACAGGCGGGCCGGATCTGCCGCATGCGCTGTATTTTTACGCGGAGGATGCCGCCGCTGCGGGCTATGCAAAGGCGCAGTTTCTCTGCGGCGTGATGTATGAAAACGGCGAGGGGACGAAGCCAAATCTGAAAAAGGCGCTCAGCTGGTACGAGGCTGCTGCAAAGCAGGGACACAGCAGCGCACAGTTTAACTGCGGCGGTCATGTACTACTGGGGACGCGGCTGCGAGAAGGATTGGGAAAAGTCGCTCTACTGGTTTGAGCAGTCCGCCCGGCAAGGAAATGTCGATGGCATGTTCAACACGGCGCTAGCCTATGAGGACGGTGAGGGCTGCCAGCGCGATTTGCGGAAGGCCTACGACTGGTTTGAGCAGGCGGCCGAGCGCGGCCATGCCAAGGCGCAGCTGCGCTGCGCCCAATTCCGGGAAAAACCCTTTGGCGGCATGCTGGCCAGCCCACTGGACGCGATCGCGTGGTATGAGAAGGCCGCGGAGCAGGGGGTGGAGGAGGCCTACGAGCCGCTGCTGAAGTACTATGACGACAATCTGGAAAAGAAGCGCTACTGGTGGGAGAAAATCGCCGGGGACAGAGACAAGAGCGACGATTTTTATCGGTGCGCACAGCTCTGGGAGCAGACCAAGGGCGCGGCTGTAGCGGACATGCGAAGGGCGCTTGAATGGTACGAGCGCGCGGCGCAGCGCGGCCACACGAAGGCGCAGCTGCGCGCCGCCCAGATCTGCGACCGCGGCGAGGGGAACGCCGAGGTGAATAAGGAGACGGCCTTTATCTGGTACCGGGAAGCGGGCGAGCGGGGCGAACGGGATCCGGGCGCGCTGCGCCGCGCCGCGGAGATGCTCTACAGCGGCGAGGGAACGGTGTTCCCAAGTAAGCACGAGGCGTTCGACTTCTTTGAAAAGGCGGCGAAGGCCGGAGATGCGGAGGCCCAGTTCCGCTGCGGCCAGATGGCGTATACGGGCGACGGCGTGGCGGTCGATCTCGAAGAGGCGAAGAAGTGGCTTGCCGAGGCCGCCGCACAGGGACATGCAGAGGCCGCGCGGCTGCGCAAGGAGATCAGCGAGCGCCCCGATGAGCGGAAAAAGGAGCACCGCAGAATCTGCGACGAGGCATACGATGCGATTGCCGCCGGCGACTACGAGCGGGGCGCTCGTCTGTTTGAGCGCGCTGCCCTGCAGGGGAACGAGATAGCGCAGAGACAGTGCGCCGATCTGTACTACGCAGGCAAGGGCGTGGAGAAGGATCTGAAGAAGGCGCTCTACTGGTACAAGACGCTGGCGCGGCACGGATGGGTGAACGCGCAGTTCAACTGCGGCGTGATGTACTATAAGGGAGAGGGCACGCCGGTGGATTTGAGAGCCGCCAGACAGTACTTTGCGAAAGCCGCCGAACACGACGATGGCGAGGCGCTGTTCAATTTGGGTGTCATGTGCTGCCTCGGGCAGACGGGCATGAAGAATCTGGAGGAGGCGCTGGGCTACTTCGAGCGGGCGATGGAGTGGGATGTCCCGAAGGCGAAGGCCAACTGTGCGCTTATGTATTACCACGCTCTCGGCTGCACACGCGATATTGACAAGGCGATTGAGCTGCGGGATGAGCAGGAGATGGACGGCGAGCAGTTTGACTACGACGGTATCATTACCGAAATCGAGGACACGATCCGCTAGAGAAGGGCATGTGAAAACAGGGCAGCCGGGAACCCGGCTGCCCTGTCCTTGCTTTCTCCGGTTGCGGCGTAAGGATTATGAACAATTCCCGGGGGATGAATCTGGATAAGCTGCACAAAGTCGGTGGAAAGCGGGGAAGAACATTGACAACGGTAAAGTGATTTTATAAAATGGAAATCAGAAACGAACAGAAGTTAACACTGGATAGAACAGAGAGGGAGAAAATGCTGTATATCGGAATTGATCTCGGCACCTCCGCCGTCAAGCTGCTGCTGATGGACGGGGAGGGGACGATCCAACGGATTGTCTCAAAGGAATACCCGCTGGACTTCCCGCGGCCCGGCTGGAGCCAGCAGGCCCCGGAGGACTGGAAGAAGGCCGTTTTCACCGGCATCCCGGAGCTGTTGCAGGGCTTTGACGCCGCGCAGGTGGCGGGCATCGGCGCGGGCGGCCAGATGCATGGGCTGGTGGTGCTGGATGAGAATGATCAGGTGATCCGGCCCGCCATCCTCTGGAACGACGGCCGCACGGCCAGGGAGGTGGACTACCTCAACACGGTTGTCGGCACGCAGAAGCTGTCCGCCGAGACAGCCAACATCGCCTTTGCCGGATTTACCGCGCCGAAGCTTCTGTGGATGCGGGAGAATGAGCCGGAGCTGTTCGCCAAAATCCGCAGGATCATGCTCCCCAAGGACTACATCAACTATATCCTCACGGGCGTCCACTGCACCGACTACTCCGATGCCTCCGGGATGCTCCTTCTGGATGTGGAGCACAGACGCTGGTCGGAGGAGATGCTCGCCATCTGCGGCGTCACGGAGGAACAGATGCCGCGGCTGTTTGAGAGCTACGAGCCGGTGGGGACGCTCAAACCCGACGTTGCCAAAGCGCTGGGACTGCCGGAGGGCGTCGTGGTCTGCGCGGGCGCGGGGGACAACGCCGCCGCCGCGGTCGGCACCGGCACAGTGGGCGAGGGCGCGTGCAATATTTCGCTCGGCACCTCGGGCACCATTTTTATTTCCAGCGAGAAATTCAGCGTGGACCCGCACAACGCCCTGCACGCCTTCGCCCATGCCGACGGGCATTATCATCTGATGGGCTGTATGCTCTCGGCCGCGAGCTGCAACAAGTGGCTGATGGAGGACATCTTCCGGACGAAGGACTACGCAGGCGAGCAGGCGGACATCACATCCGACAAGCTGGGCAGGAACCACGTCTTCTTCCTGCCCTATCTCATGGGCGAGCGCTCACCGATCAATGACACCAACGCCCGCGGAACCTTCGTGGGCATGACGATGGACACCTCCCGGACCGACCTGACACAGGCGGTGCTGGAGGGCGTGG
>CAZYZQ010000085.1:0-10330 GCA_964652075.1 uncultured Oscillospiraceae bacterium | reverse complement strand
ACATCCTTCGTCAGGGTGACGATGGCAGTACCCGCTTCGTGGCTAACCTGCGCGGCGCTTACGCCGTCAAGGGTCTCGAGCGCCTTTTTGACGCGCGCCTCGCAGTGGCCGCACATCATACCTTCGATTTTCATGGTTTTTGTCACAGTTTTTTCCTTCTTTCCTGCTGTTTTATTCCGACGCTTGTGATCGCGTTTTGGACTGTAGATGTCGTAGAGGTTCAGGCGCAGCGCGTTCGTCACCACGCAGAAGCTCGACAGGCTCATCGCCGCCGCGCCGAACATCGGGTTCAGCGTCAGGCCGAGCGGAATGAAGACGCCGGCGGCCAGCGGGATGCCGATGGTGTTATAGATAAAGGCCCAGAACAAATTTTCGTGAATATTCCGCAGCGTCAGGCGGCTCAGGCGGATCGTGGCCGGGACGTCGGACAGGCGGCTCTTCATCAGAACGACGTCCGCCGCGTCGACGGCGACGTCCGCGCCCGCGCCGATGGCGATGCCGATATCCGCGCGCGTCAGCGCCGGGGCGTCGTTGATGCCGTCACCGACCATGGCGACGCGGCCCGTCTTTTGGAGTTTCCGGACGACGGCTTCCTTGCCGTCGGGCAGGACGCCCGCGATGACCTCGTCCACGCCCGCCTGCGCGCCGATGGCGCGGGCGGTTCGCTCATTGTCGCCGGTCAGCATGACGACGCGCAGGCCCATGTTTTGCAGCTCCCGCACCGCTGTCGCGCTGTCGGGCTTGATGACATCCGCAACCGCGATCAGACCGAGCAGCGTACTGCCTTTTGCGAACAAAAGCGGTGTCTTTCCCTGCGTGGCAAGGCCCTCTGCCTCTGCGCGGAGCGCTTCCGGGATCTCGACGCGGGAGGCGAGGTAGCGCAGGCTGCCGCCGAGCAGCTCCGCGCCGTCCAGCGTTGCGCACAGGCCGTTGCCGGGCAGGCTCCGGAAGTCCGTGACCTCCGGCGGGGTGAGCGTACCCGCCTGCTCACACTCCAAGATTGCCCGCGCCAGCGGGTGCTCGCTCCGCTTTTCCAGCGCGAGCGCGCAGCGCAGCAGCTCCTCCGGCGACACGCCAGAGGCGGGGCGGATGTCCGTCACATGCGGCCGGCCTTCGGTGATGGTGCCGGTCTTGTCGAGAAGCACCACGTCGGCCTTGCCGGCGGCCTCCAGCGAGACGGCGGTTTTGAAGAGGATGCCGCTTTTCGCCCCCTTGCCGCTGCCGACCATGATCGCGACCGGCGTCGCGAGGCCGAGCGCGCAGGGGCAGGAGATGACCAGCACCGAGATCGCGCGCGCCAGCGACCAGCCGCCGGGCTTGCCCAGCAGCAGCCAGACGCAAAGCGTCACGAGCGCGACGCCCAGCACGGCGGGCACGAAGATGCCGGAGACCTTGTCTGCAACCTTTGCAATCGGCGCCTTCGTCGCGGCAGCGTCGGAGACCATCTGGATGATCTGCGAGAGCGTTGTGTCCTCGCCGACGCGCGTGGCGCGGCAGCGCAGGAAGCCGGACTGGTTCAGTGTCGCGGAGTAGACGCTGTCGCCCGCGGCCTTATCGGCCGGGATGCTCTCGCCGGTCAGCGCAGACTCGTTCAGAGCGCTCGCGCCCTCCAGAATCACGCCGTCGACCGGAACCGTCTCGCCCGGGCGGACGACAAACTCCTCCCCCAGCAGCACCTGTGCCACCGGGACCTGCTGCTCCACACCGTCGCGGACGACGGTCGCCGTCTTCGGCGCAAGGCGCATCAGCCCCTTGAGCGCGTCGGTCGTGCGGCCCTTGGAGCGCGCCTCAAGGAGCTTGCCGACCGTGATAAGCGTCAGGATCATCGCGGCAGACTCAAAGTACAGCTCGTGCAGATAGTGCGCCGCGTGGGCGGGGTTGGCAGTCATGGCGAACAGCGCGTAGGTGCTGTAGCCAAAGGCCGCGCCCGCGCCGAGCGCAACGAGCGTATCCATGTTCGGCGCGCGGTGCCAAAGGCCGCGCACACCGGAGACGAAAAACTTCTGGTTGATGACCATGACGATCCCTGTCAACAGCAGCTGGCACAGGCCGATGGCAATCGGGTTTTCCGCCAGCGCGGCCGGCAGCGGCCAGCCCCACATCACGCCGCCCATCGACAGGTACATCAAAACGGCCAGAAACACAAGTGACGCAATCAGCCGCTTCTTCAAAAGCGGCGATGTCCTGTCGCGCAGGGCGTCCTCCGACAGGGCGGCATCCGCGGCCGCGGCCTGCTTGCCCTTCTCCGATGCGCCGTAGCCCGCCGCCTCGACGGCGGCGATGATTGCCGCCGGGTTGGCCGTGCCTTCGACGCCCATGGAGTTTGTCAAAAGGCTCACGGCACAGCTTGTTACGCCCGGCACGGCGCGCACGGCCTTCTCAACGCGCGCGCTGCACGCGGCACAGCTCATGCCGGTTACATTATATTGTATCATCTTCCGCGCCCTCTTTCATCGCATCAGCTTCTGTACCAGCTCCGCCAGTTCGTCCGCCGCGTCGGCGCTGCCCGCGCGGATGTCGCGGGCGACACAGGTGCGGATGTGCTGCGCGAGCAGCACCTTGGAAAAGCTGTTCAGCGCCGCCGTCGCGGCGGCGACCTGCGTCAGAATGTCGGGACAGTAGGCGTCCTTTTCCAGCATTCCCTCAATGCCGCGGATCTGGCCCTCAATGCGGCGCAGGCGGTTGCACAGCTCCGAATACGCCTGCGGGGAGCGGTTTGTTTTGCGTTCACAGCAGTCCATTGCAATTCCTACCTTTCCACTGGTCATTATATACCCCCATGGGGTATCTGTCAAGCCATCTGTTTTTTGTATATTTTGCGTCTTTTCAACAAATATTCAGGTTTTCCCGCGTTTTTCCAGTTGCACACCGTCGAGGAATCGGATATAATAGAACAATCTGAGGAGGGAGGACGACGTATGCTGGAGCAGCTTTTCCACTGCGTGATCTACCTTGCGATCGTATGCGTCGTCGGCTTCTTCGCGGGGCGCGCCGTGCCGAAGCGGTGGTTTCACGGGGATCGGTTCCCGTTCCACGCGTACCGCTGGGAGCGCGAGGGGCGCGTTTATCGAAAGCTCCGCGTGCAGAAGTGGCACAACAAGGTGCCGGATATGAGCAAGCTGTTCCAGAAGCTCATGCCGCCGAAGTCGCTGAAAGGCGCGACGGAGGACGCGCAGCTGGAGCGGATGGTGCAGGAGACCTGCGTCGCGGAGTCGACGCACGTTGTGGTCGGCGTGTGCGGGTTTTACTGTATGCGCCTGTTTTCGGGCGTCGGCGGCGTGATCGTCTCCCTGCTCTATTTCGCCGGCAACCTGCCGTTTATTGTCATTCAGCGCTACAATCGCCCGCGCCTGATGCGCCTGCGCAAAATCCAAAAGCAAAAACAGGAGTCCGTATGAAACTGAAGCATTTTCAAAAGCCCGAGCTGCCATACTGGCCGCCGCATCCCAGGAAGCTGCTGCAAAAGGAGTTCCGCCATGTGTGGCTTCTGCTCTACTGGGCCGCCTTTGGCCTGCTGTTCATGTATGTGGAGCGGCTCAGCCCCGTGACCTACTACACGCCCATCTACTCCCCGCTTGACGACCTCATTCCGTTCTGCGAATGGTTCTTTCTGCCGTATATGTACTGGTTCGTGTATCTTATCGGCGCGGTGGTGTATGCAATTCTGTACGACGTGCGCGAGTTCCGGCGGATGATGTATTTTGTCATGGTTACATATTCCATCACCATGGTCACGTATCTCGTCTGGCCGACGTGTCAGGAACTGCGGCCCGCCGCGTTTCCGCGCGACAATGTGCTCACGCGGATCATCGGGCATTTCTACAATTTTGACACCAACACAAACGTCTGCCCGTCGATCCATGTGATCGGCTCGGTCGCGGCGATGCTGATGGGCCTGCACGCAAAGCAGTTCCGCAGCACCGGTTGGCGGATCTACTTTATCGTCGCCTGCCTGCTGATTGCGGTTTCCACCGTGTTTATGAAGCAGCACTCCATTGTCGACGTCGTTGCCGCTGTGCCGGTCTGCCTCATCGGCTGGCTTGTTGCCTATGTACCGGGCTATGTCCGGGAAAAAGCGAAACAAAAACAGGAGGTCGCCGCCTGATCTCCCTGCCGCGCCGGTTTCCGGCGCGGTTTTTTTGCCGGAGCGCGCGTAATCTGTTCCTGACGCTTTACTTTTCCGAATGTCTGTGTTAACATAATCTTGTATTCCTGCCGCAGCACCGCCGCGCAGGGCGCCCGTTTGATCCTGTTTCCACCGCAAAGGAGTGACTGCATGTTTTTCAAATCCATTTCCAAACTTAAATCCCGCCTGCCGCTGTTCTGCGCGGCGATGGCGATGACGACAACCATGGCGGCGGCCGCCGCGCTCGGCACGCAGACCGCCTCCAACACCAGCGCGCTGACCACCGGCGGCACGACGATGACAACCGCAACCTTCTCCGGTACATACAACCAGACAGAGCACTACCTCACCTACGCCCCCGGCAGCGACGTGCTGCCGAAGCTGGCCTACGGGACGACGCTCTACGGCCGCAGCGACCTGACGTATGTGGCCGGGTGGGTGCGCGACCAGAATTTGCAGGCGGTTGCAGGCATCAACGCGAGCTTTTTTGACCTCAGCTCCGGGCTTCCGACCGGGCCGGAGGTCACGGGCGGGCTTGTGCGCGCGACAAACGACGCGTTTCGCGGTTACTGCATCGGCTTCAAGGCCGACGGCAGCGCGCAGATTGGGCTGTCGAACATCAAGACGGCCGTGACGTGGCCGTCCGGCGCGCCGTCGAACTGTCTGATCAACCGCGTGCTGACGAAAAACAACGGCCTTGTGCTCTACAACCGCGACTACGACAGCAAGACAAAAAATACGATCGACGCCTATAACCTGATCCTCGAGGTCGACACGGATCAGGTTGTGTTGAACGGCCTGATTACGGCAACGGTCGTCGGGCGAAACGAGGCCAGCTCGTGCGACATTCCGGCGGGCGGGATGGTGCTCAGCGTTGCGAAGGACACGCTGTACCAGAGTTTGGTGCAGCGCTTCGACGAGGTGGCGGTCGGAGATACGATCACCTTCTACACGACGTGCGCCGCCGGCTGGGAGGACTGCGTCGATATTTGCAGCGCGGGCGATCTGCTCGTCTGGAAGGGCGCGGTGCAGGACGACTTCACGCTCGACTCGAAGGATCACCGCGCGGCACGCACAGCGCTCGGCATTCGCGCGGACGGGACGGTCGTGCTGTATACGGTGGACGGCGCATCGAGCACGAGCGCGGGCGTGACGCTCGCGACGCTCGCGCAGCGGATGCTGGAGCTGGGCTGCGTCTCGGCCGTCAATCTCGACGGCGGCGGCTCGACGACGCTCGGCACCGTCTCGTCCACAGGCGAGGTCACAATCCGCAACAGTCCCTCGGACGGCGCGCAGCGCAAGTGCGCAAACTACATCTTCCTCTGCTATGACATCCAGCGCATTCAGGCGTCGCCGGTCGACGCGGTGCTGCTGCCCGGCGCGCGGACAAGTATCCGCGTCACAGGTACAAGCGGCAGCGGCCACACGACGCCCGCACCGCCGCAGCTGACGCTCCAGCCGAGCGCCGGGACGGCCTCCGGGACGATCTTCACCGCGCCGGACACGGCGGGAACCGTCTCGATCACGGTGCGCGCGGGCGAGCTGACGGCTGAGACCAGCGTCACGGTCGCGCAGCCGGACGAGATTGCGGTCACGGACGCGAATTCAGGCGATGCGGTCACATCGCTGACGCTTGATACGGGCGCTTCCGTCGATCTGAACGCCGCGGGTCTTTTGGACGGCAAGGCGCTGCCCGGACAGGACGACAGCTTCCGCTGGACCGTCACAGACGGGCTCGGTTCGATCACGCCCGCAGGCGTGTTCACTGCGGCGGTGACGCAGGAGGATCTGACGGGCAGCATCACCGTCACGTGCGGCGAGACGAGCGTGGAGATCCCCGTCCTTGTCGAGGGCGGCGTGGAGATCGCGCACACAGTCTGGGATTTTGAACAGACGCTTCCGCAGTCCGGCGCGGGGCTTAGCGTCTCGGCGTCCAGCACGCAGGTGCGCTACGGCAGCCGCAGCGCGGCGCTCCAGTACGACTTTTCCGCCGCGCAGAACACGTCCGGGGCGCGGCAGGTTCTGTGCAGTTCGTCCGTCGCGCTCGGCGACGAGGCGCGGCGGCTCGGGTTCTGGCTCTGGGCCGACGGCTCGGGCAACAGCGTCTCCGTCCGGATCGAGCAGGACGGCAAGACCAGCTCCATCTGGGCCGCGACGATGACGCAGACCGGCTGGCGCTACGTCACGGTCGCGCTGCCCGCAGGCGAGAAGACGCTTGCCGGGTTCGCGGTCACGGAGAACGGGACGGCACAGACGGGGACGCTGTATCTCGACAATGTGCTTATCTCGCGCTTCGCGTTTGAAGACGAGACGCCGCCGGTCCTGACCGCAACGGTGGACGGCGGGACGCTCACCGTGACGGCGCAGGACGCAAAATGCGAGGTTGTCTCGCTCGCCGTGACAATCGACGGCGTTTCGCTCCCGCTCAGCGCGGGCGGCACGGCGCAGCTCCCTGCGGACGGGATGCTACATCAGGTACAGATCCGCGCGGCGGACGCCGTGGGGAACCTGTCAGGGCAGACGCTGACGCTGGACGGGACGGTCGACGCGCCTTTCGCCGACATGTCCGGCCACTGGGCCGCACAGCCGGTGAACTACATGGCGCGTGAGGGCGTGCTGGACGGCTCGACCGGCAAGGACGGCGTGCGTCGCTTCCGCCCGAACGACGCCATGACGCGGCAGGAGTTCATCAAGGCCGTGGTCGCATGGCGCGGCGTCGACACGGCGGACTATGCATCGGTCGCGCTGCCCTTTGCGGACACGCAGGAGGCGGGCGCATGGGCGCTGCCGTATCTGCGCGCGGCGTACAGTCTCGGTCTTGTCACCGGCTCGCGCGGCACGGACGGGAAGCTGTACCTGAACCCAACGGACACCATCACGCGGCAGGAGGCCATGGCGATCCTCGGCCGGACGCAGCCAAAGGGCTACACAGCGGCAGACCTTGGCCGCTTCTCCGATGCCGGGCGCGTGGCGAGCTGGGCGCAGGCGGACATCGCGGCCATGGTCGGCCGGGGCGTGATCTCCGGTTCGCAGGGCAAGCTCGATCCGGACGGCAATGTCACCCGGGCGCAGGTCGCCAAGATGCTATTTGGGCTGTATTAACTTCAACACCCCGGCGCGGCGCGCCGGGGTGTTCTTTTCATTGCAAAAAGCACGGCGCATGGCATCTGGCCATGCGCCGTGCGTGTTTCTCTGATTACGGCCACTCCTCGCTCTCCGGCGGGGTGGGCGGGGTCTCGGGGTCGGTTGTCGTGCCGGGCTCGGGCTGGGGTTCCGGCTCCGGCTGCGGCTCCGGCTCGGGCTGGGGTTCCGGCTCCGGTTCGGGCTGAGGCTCCGGCTCCGGTTCCGGCTCTTCCTCCGGCGGGCCGACAATGACCTTCTCGTCGCGCACCTGATAGACAGAGTTGTCCTCTTTCTTGACGGAAACTTCCTTGCCGCTTGCGTCGATGACGTGGCGGTAGGTCGTGACCGTGTAGCCGGTGTACGGCGTCTGAACCACTTCGCGGTAGCCGACGGGCTTCGTCTCGTCGACCTCCTCCACCACCTTCGGCGGCGTGGTGGAGGTGATCTCGTAGGTCATCTCCACATGCGTGTCGTCGGTCTTTGTGCCGATGAACGCGATGTGGACATAGCCGCCGGAGACGCTCGCATCAATGCGGAGCGGATACTCCGTGTTGTTCGTGAACTTGTAGTCGTGGATGCCCCAGTAGATTGTGGCGTCCTGCCCCTGCGGGACGTAGGTGACGGCATACATGTGCTCCTCGCGCTCGGTCACCTCGAGATTTGCCAGCAGCGTACACATATAGATCGTAGACGCAACCTGACAGACGCCGCCGCCGGTCTCGCCGACGGTGTCGCCGTTGACATAGACTGCCGCGGAGAGGTAGCCCTTCTCCGTCGTGCGCTCGCCGACGATGTCGTTGAACGAGAAGACCTCGCCCGGGTTCAGGATCGTGCCATTGATGGCCGTGCAGGCCAGTGTCAGATTGTTGGTGCGGTTCGGAATGGCGGTGTGCGGACTGTCATAGCTTGAGAGCGTGTCCGCGAAGTAAACCTCTTGCAGCTCCGCGAGCGTGACCTCCGGCTCAACCTTGTCCATCTGAAGAACAACGGTTTCGCCGTCCGCCGTCGCCTCCAGCGTACGCTGCGCGGCCTCCTCGTCGAGCTTGTAGCCGGAGACCTCCGGCACCAGCTCCTTCGCCTCCGTGTCCCAATAGGCGTCCTTCGTCTCGACGGCGCAGGTCTCCAACACGGACTGCAGATCAAGCGCGTCGTAGTCCATCTCGTCGTACGAGAACTCAATGGGTGTGAAATTGCCCTGAATAAACGCGGTATAGATCAGGTCGAACAGGGCGTTTGTGTCCAGTGTGCGGCCGCGCGTGCCCTTCGTCACAGTGATCGTGCCGTTTTCGGGATCGACCTCCATCTCGGACTGCACCGGCTCGCTGTCCACGTCGCGCGCAGTCTCGTCGATCAGGTTCTCAATATAGTCCGTGTCGAGATCCAGCCCCGTCTCAAGGTCGATTTGGTAGCCGGTGGACTCGGCGCGCTTAAACGCCCTGGCAATTTTGAAGACGCTGCCATCGCGGCCGTAGCTCCATGCGGCGTCCACCGCATCGTCCGCGTTGACCGCGACCTTTGTCTGTTCGGGGGCAAACTCGAGCGTCCGGTCCGGCAGGCGGACCTGCAGCGTCTCGGTGTAGGTCTCCTGAATGGCGCTCTCGACAGCGTCCTCGGCCTCGAGCTTGCTCATGCCGCCGACGTCGATCCCCGCGATGGTCACGCCCGGGAAGATCTTGTCGTATTTCGCGATCGAGGCGCAGTGCGCGTAGTACGCGGCGAAAATGCCGATCGCAATGACGGCGGCCGCCGCCGCGGAAAAGGCGACGATCAGCCCTGTCTTCTTCTTTTTGCCGGATTTCTTCGCGCCCGGCTGCTGCGGCGCGGCCTGCTGCGGGGCGGCGGGCTTTTTCGCCTTCTGCGGCTGCGGCGTATAGCCGCCGCGGGCCGTTTCAAACTTTCCTTTTTTCTTTGCCATAGTGGTCTCCTATCTGCTCGTCTCTGTGTTAATCAAAGAACGGGAGTGTTCTGTCTCCATTATAGTCAGAATCGCCGTACGATGCAATGACATTTTGTAAATATTCGCCGAAAGATTTTTCTTTGTCACCGCCGCACAAACCCGCGGGCGGCGCCGCCTTTAGTTTGGCGATTCAGACGAATTTGCATGTGCGGAGAGTTTTTCCACCAGCCCCTTCGCGGCCTTCAGCGCGTCCTCGCCGCGCGCGAGGCGGTATGTCATGGCCGGGGCCGCGCCCGCCGAAAAGCGGACGCGCGATTTGAGCTTTTCATCCGCGCAGATATCGGAGACGGCCTTCAGGTCGATCTTGCGCAGCGCAAAGCTGAGCGTATCGCCCTTCTGTGTGATCTCCGAGACGCCGCAGGCCGCCGCGCGGGCGCGCAGCAGCGCAATGTCGATCAGGTTCAAAACGCCCTTGGGCGGGTCGCCGAAGCGGTCGACGATCTCGTCGAGCAGGTCGTCCGCATCCTCCTGCGTGCGGATGGCCGCCATGCGGCGGTACAGATCCATGCGCTGCTCGCCGGACGGAACATAGTCGCGCTGCACAGCGGCGGCGACGTTCAGGTCGGCGGTGCAGGCCAGTTCCACGGCCTCCGGCTCGCCGCGCTCCTCGAGTACGGCCTCCTCCAGAAGCTTCAGGTACATATCATAGCCGACCGAGAGCATGTGCCCGGACTGCTCCGCGCCGAGCAGGTTGCCCGCGCCGCGGATCTCCAGATCGCGCATGGCGATCTTGAAGCCGGAGCCGAACGCGGCGAACTCGCGGATGGCCTCGAGGCGCTTTTCCGCGACCTCCGAGAGCACCTTGCCGCGCCGGAAGGTGAAATAGGCAAAGGCGTGGCGGCTCGAACGGCCCACGCGGCCGCGGATCTGGTGCAGCTGCGCAAGGCCGAGCCGGTCGGCGTCCTCGATAATCAGCGTATTGACGTTTGGGATGTCGATGCCCGTCTCGATGATCGTCGTGCAGACAAGCACCTGAATCTCGCCGTCCGACATACGCTGCATGACGTCGTTCAGCCCCTCCTCGCCCATCTTGCCGTGCGCCACGGCGACGGCGGCGTCCTCGCCGAGGGCGGCGGAAAGGCGCGCGGCGCAGCGCTCGATGGATTCGACGCGGTTGTGCAGGT
>CAZYZQ010000084.1:0-10418 GCA_964652075.1 uncultured Oscillospiraceae bacterium | reverse complement strand
CATGGCGCGCGCGGCCTCCGGCGGCTTTATCAACGCGACCGACTGCGCCGACTATCTGGTCCGCAAGGGCCTGCCGTTCCGCGAGGCGTATATGATCGTGGGCCGGCTGGTGCATGAGTGTACGCTCACCGGCGAGACGCTGGACACGCTGACGCTGCGCGACTTCCGCGCCGTGTCCGACAAATTCGACACCGATATCTACAAGGCGCTCTCGCTCCAGACCTGCGTCGGCAACCGCACCGTGGCCGGCGGCCCCGCGCCCGAGGCGGTACAGAAGCAGATCGACTATATCCAGTCCTTTGTGGACGCGCGGGAGGCGTAAAGAATGGGAAAACCGACGATTTTCATTGACGGCCGCGAGGGCACGACCGGCCTGCAAATTGAGGAGCGGCTGGCAAGCCGCGAGGATCTGACGCTTCTGGCCATCGACCCTGAGAAGCGCAAGGACGCCGCGGAGCGGAAAAAATATTTGAACGAGGCCGATTTCGTCTTCCTCTGCCTGCCCGACGCGGCGGCGAAGGAGGCGGTCGCGATGATTGAGAACCCCGCCGTGCGCGTGATCGACGCATCGACGGCGCACCGTACGAACCCCAGCTGGGTCTACGGCTTCCCGGAGCTGAGCCGCCAGCAGCGGCGCGATATCTCCCGGACAAAGCGGCTGGCCAATCCAGGCTGCCACGCGACTGGCATGCTTGCGACGCTTGCGCCGCTGGTTGCAATGAAGATCCTGCCCGTGGACTTCCCCGTGGACTGCTTCTCGCTGACCGGCTACTCCGGCGGTGGTAAGAAGATGATCGCGGAATATGAGGCCGAGGGCCGCGACGCGAAGCTGGACAGCCCGCGCATCTACGGCCTCGGTCTGAAGCACAAGCATCTGCCCGAGGTCAAGGCGGCGCTGGATCTCGAATTCGATCCGATCTTCTGCCCGATTGTCGCGGACTACTACAAGGGCATGGCGACGACGGTCATGCTGCACAACATCATGCTCCCCGGCGAGCCGACAGGCAAGGAGCTGCGCGACGCGCTATATGAATATTACGACGGCGAATACTTCGTCACCGTCCTGCCGTACGGCTACGACGAGCCGATGATTGCTGCAAATACGCTGGCCGGAACCAACCACCTCCAGTTGATCGTCAGCGGCTCGGATGAGAATACAATCGTCACCGCGCTGTTTGACAACCTTGGCAAGGGCGCGTCCGGTGCGGCCGTTCAGAACCTGAATATCATGATGGGCGTGGACGAGAAGACCGGGCTGGAATAAGCGCCGGGGTTCACGACCCGTTTTTGCACAGAAAGGGGCAAATCCATATGAAAACCATTTCCGGCGGCGTGACCGCGCCGAAGGGCTTCCGGGCCGCTGCCGTTCACGCGGGCGTCAAATCACAGGATCCCGCGCACCTCGACCTCGCGCTGATTCTCTCCGACGTGCCGTGCGCCGCGGCAGGCGTCTACACACGTAACCGCGTCAAGGCCGCGCCGGTCTATGTCACCCGTACGCACCTCGCGGACGGAACGGCGCGCGGCGTGATTGTCAATTCCGGCAACGCCAACGCCTGCGCGCCGAACTCCCATGAGCACGCCGAGGCCATGTGTACCGCCGCAGCGCGTGCGCTCGGCCTTGAGACGGAGGATTTTGCCGTCGCCTCCACCGGCGTCATCGGGCAGGAGCTGAACATCGCCTGCATTGAGGCGGCTGTACCCGCACTCGTTTCGGCACTCGCCGCGACGGAGGAGGCCTCCGACGCCGCTGCGCGCGCCATTCTGACGACTGATACGCATAAGAAGGAGCGGGCCATCGAGTTTACCGTGGATGGCGTCGTCTGCCGCATGGGTACGATCGCCAAGGGCAGCGGCATGATCCACCCGAACATGGGCACGACGCTCTCGTTCCTGACGACGGACTGCGCCATCTCCGCGCAGCTGCTGCAAAAGGCGCTCTCCGACGTGATCCGCGTGACGATGAACCGCGTCTCGATCGACGGTGACACCTCGACGAACGACACCTGCCTGCTGCTGGCAAACGGGCAGGCCGGAAATGCCGAAATCACAGCGCCCGGGGAAGCTTATGACGCCTTCCATGCCGCGCTTCTGGAGCTGCTGATGTGGCAGGCCCGCCAGATCGCGGGCGACGGCGAGGGCGCAACGCGCCTCGTGACCGCCCATGTGACGGGCGCGCGCAGCGAGGAGGCCGCCGAGACGCTGGCCAAGGCGATCATCCATTCGAGCCTTGTCAAGGCAGCCATGTTCGGCGCGGACGCCAACTGGGGCCGCGTCATCTGCGCCATGGGCTACGCCAAGGCGCCGTTCTTCCCGGAATATGTCGATATTGCATTCTCCAGCGCCGCAGGCAGCATCGAGGTCTGCCGGCAGGAGCGCGGCCTGCCGTTCGATGAGGAGCTGGCCAAGCAGATCCTGACGCAGGAGGAGGTTGTGATCGAGGTCGACGTCCACGACGGCGCAAGCGAGGCCACGGCCTGGGGCTGCGACCTCAGCTACGACTATGTCAAGATTAACGGCGATTACCGGACTTAAACGATAGAGGGATACAACGCATGTCATTTTCCATGAACGACCGCGCCACCGTCCTGCACGAGGCGCTGCCATATATTCAGAAATACAATCAGAAGACGGTCGTCGTCAAGTACGGCGGCAACGCTATGATCTCCGAGGAGCTGCGGCAGGCGGTCATTTCGGACATTGTCCTGCTGAATCTCTGCGGCATCCATGTCGTCGTCGTCCACGGCGGCGGCCCGGAGATCAACGCCATGCTCAAAAAGACCGGCAAGGAGTCGAAATTCGTCAACGGCCTGCGCTACACCGACGAGGAGACGATGGACATCGTCCAGATGGTGCTCTGCGGCAAGGTCAACAAGGACCTCGTCGGGATGCTCACCGCGCAGGGCGGTAAGGCTGTGGGCCTGTGCGGCCTTGACGGCAGCATGATCACCGCCAAAAGACGCACGGACGACGGCTACGACTACGGCCTGGTCGGCGACGTGACGAAGGTCAACACCGCCGTCATTGAGCATGCCCTTGCGGGCGGCTATATCCCTGTGATCTCCACGGTTGCAGGCAGTGAGGCGGGGGACGGCTGCTTCAACATCAACGCCGACACCGCCGCCGCCGCCATTGCGGCGGAGCTCAAGGCGGAGAAGCTCATTATCCTGACCGACATCAAGGGCCTTCTGCGCGATGTGCATGACGAGGACTCGCTGATCTCGTCGCTGCGCGTGTCCGAGGTACCGGTGCTGGTCAAGGAGGGTGTCATCGCGGGCGGCATGATCCCCAAAATCGGCTGCTGCGTCGAAGCCGTCCGCTCCGGCGTGGGTGCGGCACACATCCTCGACGGCCGGCAGGCGCACTCGATCCTGATTGAGCTGCTGACCGACGCCGGCGTCGGCACCATGATCTATTAAGGAGCGGATTGCCATGACAAATCAGGAACTGATGGAAAAAGACCGGCAGGTCCTCATGCAGACCTACGGCCGCTTCCCGGTCGCGCTCGCGCGCGGCGAGGGCGCGCGCTTCTGGGACTACGACGGCCGGGAATATATCGACTTTGCCTCCGGCATCGGCGTCAACAGCCTCGGCAGCTGCAACCCCGTCTGGATGCAGGCCATTGAGACGCAGCTGCACACGCTGGGCCACACCTCAAATCTCTACTACACCGAGCCGTCCGTCCGGCTGGCCGAGAAGCTGACCTCCCGCACGGGCATGACGAATGTCTTCTTCGCAAACGGCGGCGGTGAGGCCAACGAGGGCATGATTAAGCTTGCCCGAAAGTATTCCTTCGATAAATACGGCGAAGGCCGCAGCACGATTGTGACGCTGCGTCAGTCCTTCCACGGCCGCACGGTCACAACGCTCGCCGCGACGGGGCAGGACGTGTTCCACAACTATTTCTTCCCCTTCACCGAGGGCTTCCGCTATGCCGACCCGGACGACATTGCCTCCGTCCGCGAGCTCGCGGGGGATGACTGCTGCGCAATCATGCTGGAGCTGATTCAGGGCGAGGGCGGCGTCCGCCCGCTGGACCCGGCGTTTCTCTCCGAGGTGCAGACGCTCTGCCACGAAAAAGACCTGCTGCTCCTCGTCGATGAGGTGCAGACCGGCATCGGCCGGACGGGCAGCCTGTTCTGCTTCCAGCAGTACGGTATCCTGCCGGACGTCTGTTCGTTTGCGAAGGGCATCGCGGGCGGCCTGCCGATGAGCGGCATCATGGCCAACAGCCGCTGCGCAAACGTGCTCGGCGCCGGGATGCACGCGACGACCTTCGGCGCAAACCCGATCTGCGCCGCCGCGGCCTGCGCGGTTGTGGACACGCTGGACGAGCCGTTTTTGGACGCCGTCCGCGAAAAGGGCGCATACCTGCGCGAACAGATCGCGGCAATGGACAGCCCGTATGTGACGAATGTACGCGGCATGGGCCTGATGATCGGCGTCGGGATCACGGGCGGCAAGACGCATAAAGAGGTTGCGAACGCGCTTGTGGACGCGGGCCTTCTGTGCCTGACCGCCGGCAGCGACACGCTGCGGCTGCTGCCGCCCTTGACCATCTCGCGCGAAGAGATGGACGCGGGCCTTGCAATTTTGCGCAAGGTGCTGCAATAAATTCGCAGGGGGATGGGCTACGGGCGGTGCGGTGCGTAATTCGCGGCGCGCCGCCATTCGAGGCGTAGGGGCGCACACACAGGTGCGCCCCTACCGGAAAAGAGAGGAAATCGACATGGAAAACAAACACCTGCTAAAACTTCTCGACCTGACGGCGGACGAGATCACAGAGATCCTCGATCTGGCCGACCAGCTCAAATACGATCTGAAGCACCACAGGCCGCACCGCCACCTTGAGGGCAAGAGCCTCGCGATGATCTTTGAAAAGCAGTCCACCCGGACGCGCGTCTCGTTTGAGGTCGGCATGTTCCAGCTCGGCGGCCATGCGCTGTTTCTCGACTCCTCCGTCTCCCAGATGGGACGCGGCGAGGCGGTCGAGGACACGGCGCGCGCACTCTCGCGATACTGCGACGGCATCATGATCCGCACCTTCCGGCAGGACGAGGTTGAGACGCTGGCGTCCATCGGCGACGTGCCGGTCATCAATGGCATGACCGACTTCGCGCACCCCTGTCAGGTACTGGCGGATCTCATGACGATCCGCGAGCGAAAGGCGATTCTCTCCGGCCTCAAGGCGGCCTATATCGGCGACGGTGACAATATGTGCAACTCCCTGATCGTCGGCTGCCTGAAGATGGGGATGCAGATGCACATCGCCTGCCCGCCCGGCTACGACCCGTCCCCGGCGGTGCTCGACTTTGCCGCGAGCTTCCCGGATCACTTCCGCCTGTTCCGCAACCCGCAGCAGGCTGTGGCGGGCGCGGATGTCGTCTTTACTGACACATGGGTGTCCATGGGCAAGGAGCGCGAGCAGTATCAGCGCCGCGCTGATCTGGCGCCGTACCAGCTCAACGCGCCGCTGCTGTCGCTTGCGAACCCGGGGTGCATGGTGCAGCACTGCCTGCCGGCCTACAAGGGCCAGGAGATCACGGCTGACGTCTTCGAGAGCCACGCGGCCGAGATCTTCGATGAGACGGAAAATCGCCTGCACGCGCAGAAGGCCGTTTTGACGCTTCTGCTGGGCGACAAAACCTGAGTGCATCTGACACCATAGATTTCATTAAAATTGGCACTTTTCATCCGATCAGATTTTGGCTATAATCGCTACAAAGTCTGAGAGGAGGACAACAAAATGAACAAACAATCTGCACTGACGCTGCGGCGGCTCGTCTTTACGGCGCTGTGCGCTGCGCTTTGCTACGTGGCGACTGTGGCCTTCCGGATTCCGACCGTAACGGGAGGTTATGTAAACCTCGGAGACGGCTTCGTGCTGCTTTCCGGATTCCTGCTCGGGCCGTGGCTCGGCGCACTGGCCGGCGGCATCGGCTCGGCGCTGTCCGATCTGCTGGCGGGATACGGCTCCTATGTGCCCGGCACCTTTGTCATCAAGGCGCTTGTCGCGCTTGTCGGCGGCCTGCTCTTCCGTGTGCTGACAAGCCGTGCGAAGCTGCCGCAGGCGGTGGCTGCGGTGATCGCGGGCGTCGTCGGCGAGTGCTGCATGGTGCTCGGCTACTTCGCCTATGAGGCCGTCTGCCTGGGCTATGGCATCGGCGCGGCGGTGGAGATCCCGGGCAACTGCATGCAGGGCGGCGCGGGCGTCATCGTTGGCGCGGTGCTGGGCGTTGCGCTGTTGCAGGTGCCGTATATCCAGAAAACGGTTCGGGGGCTTCGCCATGCAAATTGAACATTCGACATTGACCGCGCAGGCCGCGCAGGCCGTCACAGAGCTGCTGGACGCAGCAAAGCTGAAACAGGGCGACCTGTTCGTTGTCGGCTGTTCCTCCAGCGAGATTGTCGGCGGGCATATCGGCCACGCCTCCAGCCTTGAGGCGGCGGAAGCCGTCTGGGCCGGGATTGCCCCGGTGCTGGAGCAGGCGGGCGTATATCTTTGCGCCCAGTGCTGTGAGCACTTAAACCGCTGCGTCGTGCTGGAGCGGGAGGCAGCCGAGAAATACGGCTATGAGATTGTCTCCGTTGTTCCACAGCCCAAGGCAGGCGGCAGCTTCGCCACGACGGCGTGGCGCAACTTCCGTGACCCGGTGGTCGTGGAGGAGATCCGCGCCGCGGCCGGTATTGACATCGGCGGCACGCTGATCGGAATGCACCTGCGCCGCGTGGCGGTGCCGGTGCGCCTGAGCCTGAACAAGATCGGCGAGGCAAACATCCTCTGTGCGCGCACCCGCCCCAAATTCATCGGCGGCAGCCGCGCCGTCTACGACGCGTCAGAGGTTCGATAAAACAAAATGACGCCCGCGCAGATTGTTCTGTGCACTTGTCAAGTAAAAGTAGACACAAAAAAGCATAATTACAAGAAGCCCAGTTCGGTTTTGTACTGAACTGGGCTTTTGTAACCCAAAGCAGCAGCGGGACGCTCAAAATTAAAGAAATGAACATAACGGTTCAGCAAATCCGGAACATTGTCTGTTTCAGCCAGACCGAAGTCCAAATACAGTTCCTCCTTAATCCAGCCGTTCAATGCTTCAATGATTGGATTATCTGTAGGAGTACCCCCTCACGACATGGACCGAAGTATGTTATAATGTTCATGGGCGTGGCAAAATGCCCTTGAGGAGTAGACGGCTCCCTGGTCGGTGTGGAAGACTACCTGGGGCCTCTGCTCCTCTTTTTTGCCTGCAAGCTGCTTGAACGTGTCCAGGCATTTGTAATACGGTTTGTTGTCGCCGGGGATTGGAGATGCGCTGTGAAATACCGGCAGCTTTACAGCACTTGTGCGCCAAATTATGAGAAAATACCCATCCTGTAGACAAAAAGATCTTGTTTGCCAAACGATGGTAGCCTAATGACGGGTGCTTTTCATGCTCCTTTTGAAGCAGATCTGTAAGCAGTAGCCTGTTCTGCTCATATCTGTTCAGTTTCCCTTGTCTGGCTTTCCATTTGTAGTAGGTAGTAGCCGGAACGGTTTATCCCCATGATTGTACAGAGAAAATCTTTCAGATACTTTACTTTGAGTTCTTCGAGAACTTCGTAGTCTTTCCGCCAATGATTTACTTGTATGCAGTGCTGCATATGGATTGCCGTTATGCGGCTCCAGAGCTTCCTCTCCGTCTTCCAGATACCGTTTGATTCACGCAGACACAAGGCTGTGCCCTATGCCGTACTGCGCTTCAATTTGGTGGATTGGAATATGTTCCTCTAAATGGAGCTTGATATATTTCAGTTTCTCTTCCTTACTGAACTTCCTGTGTGGCGTTCCTTTCTTTCCCATCTTTCCTCTTCCTTATCTTCATTATACAGCAAAAAGTAGACACCCGCGCTCTTTTGCGAGTGTCTACTTCCATTTTACAGGTGCACGGGGAAAACTCCCCGCTGGGCGTGTATTATTCTGTGACGAGACGTTCGTCCGTCAGATTGAGCTCGGCGCAGGTGTTGTAGAACAACTCCTTGAACGCGGGAAGCGACATCCCGGACAGCTCGTCAACCACGTAGTCGCTGGTGACGGAGAGCAAAATATCGTCGAGCAGATAGAATGAACTTTGTTTCCCAGCTAAATAATAATTGTCAGCATTGAGTGAGTTGTGTTCACCGGTCATGTCATACAAAAAGCAAAGGTAGCGCCATCCCTTGACATAGGTTTCATCCAGACGGTCGGTTTGAATGCCCATGATCGCGCCAAAGGCAATGATAATGTCATCTCCAGCCTGAAGCGGGCATTCCCCTTGCCAGAGGACTTCATCCACGACAGCTGTCATGACGGGGCATTCGATCACAGACAGCTCCGGTGCAAGGCGTTGCATTTGCTCATTCAGGGCTGGATCATCGTAGAACGTGGCGTTTGCACGGAGCATATCAACATTTGATGTGAGTGTGAAGGCCACGACAGTGTAACGCGGATCAGAGCACTTGGCGTTGACAAGCGTATCTTCAAAGGTGAACTGGGTTTTGTCGATTTCTGTATAGGATGCCAATGAACTTAACGTCTGGTCGTTATACGGATGCGCTTCCCGCAGCGCGGCGACCTCCCGATCGGAGAGGCGTTCCGACTGCGGTTTTGCGCAGCTGGACAGTGTAAGGAGCAGGCAGAGAATCCACGTTCCGGCGCGAAGGCGCGGGGAACCGGTTGTCTTCATGGGCACGTTCCTCCTTTTTCAGAAATTGTACATTCGTCAACTTTAGATTACCACGAAGCACTGTGCGGTGTCAATCCGGTAAATTGCACAACTTCCCAACGCGAAAGTTGTACAATTTATTTGGCCTGTTTTCACAAATCCGCTTGCAAGTTTTTCCCATCTATTATATAATCTAACCATGATGCGGCGCGCGGGGCGCGCCGGACCGACTGGAAAGGGGCAATTTACCATGGGCTATACCGCCAAAGACATCCGCAACGTGTGCCTGCTGGGTCACAGCGGCACCGGTAAGACGACGCTCGTTGAGAGTATGCTGTATATGACCGGCCTGACCGACCGTCTGGGCAGCGTCGCCGACGGCAACACCGTCTGTGACTACGACCCCGAGGAGATCCGCCGGAAAGTTTCCGTCTCCATGAAGACGGTTCCGATCGATTACAACGGCAAAAAGCTGAATATCATGGACACGCCGGGCTATTTTGACTTCACCGGCGAGGTCGTCGAGGCGCTACGCGTGGCCGACGCCGCGATTATCGTCTGCAGCTCCAAGGACTCCATCGCGGTCGGCACAGAGAAGGCGTGGCGCGCCGTGCGCGAGCGCAACATGCCGTGCGCGTTCTACATCTCCAAGACCGACGAGGAGAACGGCGACTACGACAAGAAGTGGCAGCTGCTGCGCGACACCTACGGCCACACCGTCTGCCCGGTCGAGCTGCCGCTGTGGGACAAGGACAAGAAGGTCATCGGCGTCATCGACGTCGTACACAAGAAGACCTATACCGTTGAGGGCAAGAAGCGCCACGAGCTGCCGATCCCGGCGGACAAGGTCGAGGTCGTCGAGGAGCTGCACGCCCAGCTGTGCGAGTCCATCGCAGAGACCAGCGAGGAGCTGATGGAGAAGTTCTTCGCCGAGGAGCCGTTCACCGAGGAGGAGATCCACGAGGGCCTGCGCGCCGGCGTGCGCGAGCTGACGCTCTGCCCGGTCTTCTGCGGCAGCGCCGTTAACGGCTACGGCACAATCGCGCTGATGGATCTGATTGTGGAGATGTTCCCGAACCCGGTCGATATCCCGAACCGCAAGGGCACGAACATGAACGGCGAGAAGATCGAGGTCGAGCTGACCGACGAGGGCCTGCCCTACTGCTTCGTGTTCAAGACCGTCTCCGACCAGTACGGCAAGTATTCCTTCTTCAAGGTCATCTCCGGCAAGGTCACGGCCGATATGACGCTCACGAACCCGCGCACCGGCGAGGCTGTGAAGCTCGGCCACCTGTACACCATGATGGGCAAGAAGACGACCGAGATCAAAGAGGTCTGCTGCGGCGATATCGCCTGCTGCGCGAAGCTCTCCGGCGTCAAGACCGGCGACACGCTCTGCGACGCGCGCGACATGGTCTTCCTGACCGGCATCCCGTTCCCGACGCCGTGCTACTCCATGGCGATCGCGCCGAAGGTCAAGGGCGGCGAGGAAAAAATCGCAGCCGGCCTCGCGCGGATGGCGGAGGAGGATCAGACCTTCACCCTCGTCAACAACAAGGAGACCAAGCAGATGGTGCTCTCCGGCACCGGCGATATGCAGCTTGATGTCCTGCTCTCCCGTCTGAAGAGCCGCTTCGGCGTCGACGCGGTGCTTCTGCCCGTGCGTGTGCCGTACCGCGAGACGATCCGCAAGAAGGTCAAGGTGCAGGGCAAGCACAAGAAGCAGTCCGGCGGCAC
>CAZYZQ010000083.1:0-10424 GCA_964652075.1 uncultured Oscillospiraceae bacterium | reverse complement strand
TGGCCGCAGGGGCCAGATCGCCGCCCATTGCGTCAAGGATGATCTTCATAGCTTCCTCCTGCCGTCAGAACCCTGCCTGTAACAGGCGGTCTATTTCCACAAGCGAACGATTTGCAAGTGCGAGATTCTTATTTTGCTTGCCCTTTACACGGTAGCCCAGCGGCGGGAGAATGCCGAAGTTGACATTCATAGGCTGGAAGCTGCCAATGGAGGTATCGCTGATATAGGCCCCCAGCGCGCCGATCGCCGTCTCCCGCGGGAACTGCGGAACCTGCGTCCCCAGCACCCTGTGCGCCATGCACACGCCCGCCAGAAACCCGGACGCGGCCGATTCAACATAGCCCTCCACGCCGGTCATCTGCCCGGCAAACGCCACAAACGGGTCACGCCGGTCGGCATAGGTCGCGTCCAATAGACGCGGGGAGTTGAGAAAAGTGTTGCGGTGCATCACGCCGTAGCGTAAAAAGACCGCATCGTGGAGCGCAGGGATCATGGAAAAGACGCGCTTCTGCTCGGGAAAGCGCAGATGCGTCTGAAAGCCGACCAGATTGTAGATCGTCCCGTCGCGGTTATCGCGGCGGAGCTGTACAACCGCATACGGCTCCCGGCCCGTGCGCGGGTCCTTCAGCCCAACCGGTTTGAGCGGGCCGTAGCGCAAGGTATCAATTCCGCGCCGTGCCATGACCTCAACAGGCATGCAGCCCTCGAAGACCATCTTGTCCTCAAATCCATGCACCGGCGCCTCTTCCGCCGAGGCCAGCGCCTGCTCAAAGGCAAGATATTCATCCTTTTCCATCGAGCAGTTGACATAATCCGCCGTTCCACGGTCATAGCGCGAGGCAAACCACGCGCGGGAGAGGTCGACCGAATCCGCCGCCACCAGCGGCGCGGCCGCGTCGTAGAAATGCAGATACTCCTCATTGCCGAAATAGCGGGCAATCGCATCCGCCATTGCGTCCGACGTCAGAGGGCCTGTCGCAATAATGACCGGCGGCGCGGGAATCTTCGTCACTTCGCCCGAAATGATCTCAATATTCGGATGCTCCACAATCCGCTGTGTGACCAGCTTTGCAAAGCCCTCCCGGTCGACCGCGAGCGCGCCGCCCGCCTCCACGCGGGTCGCGTCGGCGCATTGCAGAATCAGGCTGCCGCAGCGCCGCAGCTCCTCTTTGAGCAGGCCGACCGCGTTTTCCAGCCTGTCGCCCCGGAAGGAATTGGAGCAGCACAGCTCCGCAAATTCCGGCGCGTGGTGCGCGGGTGTCGTTTTTTCCGGCTTCATCTCATGCAGCCGGACGGAGAGCCCGCGCTGCGCCAGCTGCCAGGCCGCCTCACAGCCCGCAAGCCCTGCGCCGATGACGCTGACAGTCTGTTCCGCCATCGTCACGCCTTCTCTCCGGTCTTCGCCGTTTTCTTCGCGGTGGGCTTTTTCGCGGCTGTCTTCTTGGCCGCCGGCTTTTTTGCAGCCGGTTTCTTTGCCGGGGCCTTTTTCGCCGGTTTCGCTGCTTCGGCTGTTTCCGTTACAGCGGTACCGGGCGCGGCCTCTGCCTCCGCAGGCGTCGCAGCGGCGGGCTTTTTGCGATAGCCCCGCTTATCCTCGGGCAGGAAGTTCGGGCACTTCTCATTGATGCAGAACGGCTTCATCTGCCCGCGGCCGGACTTTTTGAACAGCGTCTGCCCGCAGACCGGGCAGTCATTCGCCGTCGGCACATCCCACGACATAAAGCCGCAGGTCTGCCAGTTTTCACAGGCATAATAGGCATAGCCGCGCTTGGATTTCCGCTTCAAAATCGCGCCGCCGCACTTCGGGCAGCGGCCCGGCATCGTCTCCACCAGCGGCTTTGTATTCTTGCACTCCGGATACCCGGGGCAGGCCAGGAACTGGCCGAACCGGCCGGATTTGATGACCATCTTGCGGCCGCACAGCTCGCAGACCTCCTCGGTCTCGATATCCGGCACCTTCAGGCGCGTGCCTTCCAGCGCGACCTCCGCATCCTCGAGCTCCTTGTGGAAATCCTGATAGAACTCCTGCAAAAGCTGCCGCCACTCCACCTTGCCGGCCTCGACGTCATCGAGCTTTTTCTCCATGCCGGCGGTGAACTCCACATCAATGATGTCGTGGAAGCGCTCCATCATCAGCCCGTTTACAACCTCGCCGAGCGGAGTCGGTTCCAGACGCTTGTCCTTTTTCAGGACATACTCGCGATCCTCAATCGTGGAGACAATGGACGCGTACGTGGACGGCCGGCCGACGCCCTTTTCCTCCATCGCGCGCACCAGCGTCGCCTCGGTATAGCGCGGCAGCGGTTTCGTAAAGTGCTGCTCCTTCTCTGTGGACAGCAGCTTCGCCTGCTCGCCGACCGCCAGATCCGGCAGCGGCGTCAGCTTTTCCTCCTGCTCGTCATCCTTCCCCTCCTCGTAGACCGCCGTAAAACCGGCAAACTTCAGGCTCTGGTGGTTCGAATGGAACAGGTGGCCCACGCACTCCGTCTCGATGGTGACCGTATCGTAGACGGCGTTCGCCATCTGGCAGGCGACGAAGCGCCCCCAGATCAGGCGGTACAGATTGTACTGCTCCTTCGTCAGATCTGAACGGATCGACTCCGGATCCAGCTCCACATTGCTGGGGCGGATGGCCTCATGCGCGTCCTGCGCGCCGCTCTTGGTCTTATACTGGCGCGGCGCACCGCAATAATAGGCGTCGCTGTAGCGCCGGCGGATAAAGCCTGCCGCTGCGGCCAGCGCCTCGTCGGACAGGCGGAGCGAATCGGTACGCATATACGTAATCAAGCCGACCGTGCCCTCGCCGGAAATATCGACGCCCTCATACAACTGCTGGGCAATGACCATGGTGCGCTTCGGCGTCATGCCGAGCTTCCGCGACGCCTCCTGCTGGAGCGTCGAAGTGATAAACGGGGGCGACGGCGACTTGCGCTTTTCGCTGCGCTTGACCGCGCGGACGGTAAACGGTTTCCCGTCAATATCCCGCAGAATCTCATTCACTTGCTGTTCATTCTCCAGCTCACGCTTCTTATCCTCGCCGTGATAATGCGCGAGGAAGGTACCCGGCGCGCTGACACGCTGCAAATTTACGTCCAGCGACCAGTACTCCTTCGGCACAAAGGCGCGGATCTCGTTTTCACGGTCCACCACCAGCCGCGTGGCAACGGACTGCACACGGCCCGCGGACAGGCCGCGGCGGATCTTTTTCCACAGCAGCGGGCTGAGCTGATAGCCGACAATGCGGTCGAGCAGGCGGCGTGCCTGCTGCGCGTTGACCAGATCAAAATCAATCCCGCGCGGGTGCTCTATGGCGCTTGTGACGACGTTTTTTGTGATCTCATTGAACGTCACACGTTCCACCTTTTCGTCCGGAATTTGCAGCAGCTCCTTGATATGCCACGAAATGGCCTCCCCTTCACGGTCCGGGTCGGTCGCGAGGAAGACGCGTTCACTCTCTTTTGAGGCGCGCTTCAGCTCTTTGATGATATCCTCTTTCCCCTTCAGCGGCAGATACTCCGGCTCGAAGTTGTTTTCAAAGTCAATGCCCATCCGGCTTTTCGGCAGGTCGCGCAGGTGGCCCATACATGCCTTGACCTGATAGCGGTTGCCCAGATATTTTCCGATGGTTTTCGCCTTCGACGGTGACTCCACGATCACCAGATTTGTTTTTTCCGGCATAGTTGCCCTCCGATTTACTTGCGGGCAAGCTGGATCCGCTTGCCCGGAAGACGCGTGATATATTTTCTGATCTCCAGCATGGTGATGGCGGCCAGCACCCGCGACGCGGGCAGCGCACAGCGCTCGATCACATCGTCAACCGCAATTGGTTCCGGTGTGACGGCTTCCAGGACCTGCCCCTCCTCTGCGGAGAGCAGCGCTTTTACCTCATGTACGTCAATATAATCCCTCGGTTTCGGATTGTCAATGGATTTTTTCTGCGGTTTGGCAATCGGCGCCACGGGACTGGCCACGGTTCCGGCCGGTTTATCCAGCTCCACATTGATGGCTGAAATGCGCTGTTCGAGCCTGGCAGGGTCAAAATACAGCCCACCCGGCACCAGTTTCTCCGGAAACCTTGCAGCGTATTCTCCAATCACATCCGCGCCCTGTGTTACGAGCATTGCGCCCTGCTGGATCAGTGCGTTACTCCCGGCGCAGGTCGCCGCGCCCGCGCTGCCCGGGACGGCAAAGACGTCCCGCCCCTGTTCCAGCGCCTGCCGCGCTGTGATCAGCGCGCCGCTTTTCTCCGGCGCCTCCACCACAAGGACGCCCAGGCACAGGCTGGACATAATCCGGTTCCGGATCGGGAAATTCCGCGCAAGCGGCGGCGTCCCGGGTGGGAACTGGCTGATCAGGCAACCGCGCCGGATCAGCTCGTCATAAAGGCTCCGGTTACTGCGCGGATAGACCACATCGACGCCGCAGCCCAGCACAGCGGCCACAGGACGATCCGTCTCCAATCCGCCGATCACCGCCATGGTGTCGATCCCCTGCGCAAGGCCGGAGACGATCAGGCCGCCCTTCAGCGATATCTCGCGGCTGATCTGCTTGGCCTTCATCATGCCGTAAGGCGTCGCCTTACGCGTTCCGACCACCGCGATTGCGATCTGGTCGTCAAACGCCGGGAACGTGCCCTTGTAGTACAGCAGCGCGGGCGGCGCGTCGATGTTGCGAAGGCGCTCCGGATAATGCGGGTCAGCCGCCGTGAGAATGTGGATATTCTGCTCATAGCAGGTGGCCAGCAGCGCCTCTGCTTCGGTCAGATCCCGCTCCTCCAGCGCACGGCATTCGCGCTCGTTCAGATGTGCGCGTTTCCACTGCGCCGGCTCCGCTTCAAAGACGGCCTCCGCTGTGCCGAACTCCTCCAAAAGTCTGGCAATGCCCGCGGCGCCAAGGCCGTGGCGGGTTGTGAGCCAGATCCAATGCTGCAACATCGTACGCACGCCTCGCTTCTTCTAAAACTGTTTCATCTGCCACATCACAATGGCCGCCGCGATCGCGGCATTCAGGGACTCGCAGTCCGGATTCATCGGAATAATCGCCAGCTCGTCGGCCGCATCCAGATAGCGCCGGCTGACGCCGCGCCCCTCGCTGCCGATGACCAGCGCCATCTGCGCAAGACGCAGCGTCCGCAGATCCTTCGCGCGGGGCGAGAGCGCTGTAGCAGCAAGCGGAATTCCCCGCGATTGAAGCTGTGCGAGCACCGCTTCGCAGGTGGACGCCACCGGCGGGTCGCGAAAGACCGCTCCCATCGCGGCGCGGACGGTCTTCGGGTTGTACACATCCGCACAGCCCTCTGTCAGCACAACCGGAATCTCAAGCGCATTCGCCGTACGCAGGATTGTGCCCACATTGCCGGGATCCTGCACACCGTCCAGGATCAGTGTTCCCGGGCGAATCTGAAGCGGCCTCTGCGCCGGAATCCGGCAGAGAAACAGCGCGCCCTGCGGCGTCTCCATTTTGGAGACGGCCCGCATCAGCCCCTCCGGGATCCGATAGACGCGCACATCCGCCGGGAGAACCGGCGCCTGCACGTTCTCACACAAAAACACAGTGTGCAGCGACGCCCAGCGCACAGCCTCTTCCAAAAGCTTGGTGCCGTCCGCCGCAAACAGTCCCGTTTTTTTCCGCTCCGCACGGGAGGCCTGCAGGCGAACCGCAAGCTGGACTGCGGGGTTCTGCCTGCTTGTAATCCACTGCTCCGTCATAGGCGCTGCACCCGCGCCAGATCCTCGTTCCTGCCCAGCAGGACGAGCACGTCGCCCGGGGCAAACGGCTGCTTCGGGTCGGGAGAGACGTTCATCTGCTGGTTGCGCCGGATGGCGATAATATCCAGGCCGAACTTGCGGCGTACGTCAATCTCCAGAATGCTCTTTCCGATCCATGCGGCCGGGACGAGCGCTTCGGTGATACTGTGCGTGGAGGACAGCTCCAGCGAGTCCATGAAATTTTCAGAGGTAATGCTCTGCGCCAGCTTGATCGCCGACTCCCGTTCCGGGATGACGACGCGATCCGCGCCGACCTTCAAAAGCGCCTTGCGATACGCCTCGTTCTGCGCCTTGCAGATCACGAGCGGCACGCCCGCTTCCTTCAGCGTCAGCGTAATCAGGACGCTTGAGGCGAGATCGTCACCGATTGCAACGATGGCGCAGTCATACTCCCGGACGCCGATCGAGCGGAGTACCTCCTCATCGCGCGCGTCGCCCACAACGGCGTGCGTCACGGAATCGGCAATACGCTGCACCGCCTCCTCCCCCTCGTCAATCACCATGACCTCGTGTCCCAGCTCAAAGAGCTTCTGCGCGACATTGGTGCCAAACCGGCCAAGGCCGATCACAAGAAAGGTTTTCATGCTTCATCTCTCCTTATCCGATGAACACATTGACATCCGCATAATGATAGCGCTCGGCGGCGCGGCTTTTCAGCAGGAAGCCGAAGCCGATGGTCATCACGCCCACTCGTCCGAAGAACATATAGAGGATCAGCAAAATCTGTGAGGGCGTACACAGTCCCCCCGTAATCCCGGTCGACAGCCCGACGGTTCCCAGTGCCGAAACCGTTTCATAGGTCGCGTCGATGATCGGCACGCCGTCCAGCACAGAGAGCAGAATGCCGCCCAGAATGGTCAGCAGGATCATCATGCACATCAGGGAGACCGCCTGCATCACACGCTCCTGCGGAATTGTCCGCTTCCGGAACGTGACACGGGACGCGCCGCGCAGGCTCGCCACGACGCTCAGCATCACAACTGCCAGCGTCACCGTTTTCAGGCCGCCCGCCGTGGAACCGCTTGAGCCGCCGATCAGCATCAGAATCGACGTGACCGCCTTCGACGCCTGCGTCAGCGACGCCTGATCGACAGAGGCAAAGCCCGCTGTGCGCGTCGTCACAGACTGGAAGAACGCCGCCAAGATCTTCTGCCCGGCCGGTAAAGTTCCGAATGTCTCCGGGTTGTTCCACTCCAGCGCGGCAAACGCCGCCGCGCCGGCAACAGTCAGGCAGACCGTCATCCCCAGCACAAGCCGCGTGTAAAAATTCAGCCTGCGCAGGCGCCTTTTCTGAAACAGATCCTCCCAGACAACGAAGCCCAGCCCACCAATCATGATCAAAAGCATCACCGTGACGTTGACCACAACGTCGCCGGTATAGGCGAGCAGGCTCCCGCCCTCTTTTCGGAATCCCAGAATATCAAAGCCCGCATTACAGAATGCGGACACGGAATGAAAGATCCCCATCCAGATGCTCTTCCCAAGCGGATATTGCAGCGCAAAACGCACACTGAGGATCACCGCGCCAAGCCCCTCAAAGAAGGCGGTTCCGATAAAGATATGCCGCACCAGCACGGCAATGTCCGCGATCCCGTCCAATCCAAGGCCCTGTGCAATGACCAGCCGCTGCTGCAGCCCGAGCTTCCGCCGGGCCGCCATCATGAGGACGGACAGGATCGTCATAAAGCCCAGGCCGCCGATCTGGATCAGGATCAGCAGCACCACCTGCCCGAACAGCGTCCACTGTGTGTACGTATCGGCCAGCGCAAGGCCCGTGACACAGGTCGCGCTGGTCGCGGTGAAAAGGGCGAGCATCGGCCCGCAGCTCTCGCCGCTGCGCGACGCACACGGCAGCATCAGAAGCGCCATACCCGCCAAAATAATCACAAGGAACACCAGCACGACGATCTGTGCCGGGCGGAGCCGCCGGACGGAGAAAAGCGAGCGGAGCGCCTTTCGCGCGTGTAACATTTCCGTCCCTCCCTGTAAATCCAGACTCATACATTTTGTATTATAGCATAAAAAGCCGGGAAATCAATGAAAACTTTCCCATTGATTTCCCGGCACAGTTCATTCCGGCAAACGATTGTCACACAATTTCCGACAGCAGGAGCCGCAGCAGCGCACCCGGATCCGCCGCAAGGGCCGTCGCCCCGTGCGCACACAAAAACGTCTCATCCCGGAAGCCCCAGGTGACACTGACGCACGGAACGCCCGCGTTCTTTGCCGTTTCCAGATCGACATCCGAATCCCCGACATAGATGACCTCATCCGGCAGCACGCCCAACTTCCCCATCGCGCTGTACAGAAGATCCGGCGCGGGCTTTTTTTCCAGATACGGCGAATCCCCGACTGCGACCTGAATCCATGGCGCAAAGAATTTTTCGCGCAGCGTACTGACGGCCGCGTCCATCTTATTCGAGCAAATCGCAGCCTGCAGGCCGTGGCGCTGAATGGCCTCCAGCATCTCCGGAATCCCCGGATAGGGTCTTGTCTTTTCACAGCAATGGGCGCTGTAATGCTGGCGGAACGCCTCGTAGACCGCCGGAAAATCCGTGCAGCCCGCCGGAACGGCGCGCTCCATCAGCTTTCGCACACCGTTTCCGACAAAGCGGCAAACCTCATCTTTTGTGCGTGCGGGGTAACCAAACCGGCGCAGCGCCGCGTTAACGCTGCCGGTCAGATCGTCGAGTGTATCCAGCAGCGTCCCGTCCAGATCAAACAGGACAGCCCGCAGCATCAGATTGCGCGCGTAGCTTCCTTCAGCCACGCGGTCTCCTCCTGTGTCAGATGCGGCGCAATCGTCTCAAAGACGCGCTTGTGATAGGCGTTGAGCAGTGCGCGCTCCTCCGCCGTCATCTGCGCGGGGTCAACCGCGTCAAGATCAAACGGCACAAGCGTCAGATACTCAAACCGCAGGAACTGCCCGTACGCAGTCTTCTCCGCCTTTTTGCAGATCACCAGATTCTCCAGCCGGATCCCGTATTTCCCCTCGAAATAGACGCCCGGCTCGTCAGAGGTAATCATATTCTCACAGAACGGCGCGCTGCTGCGGCGGTAGTGGATGCTCTGCGGTCCCTCGTGAACCGACAGCAGGTATCCGACGCCGTGGCCGGTGCCGTGGTTGTAATCGACGCCCAGCTCCCATAACGGGCGGCGCGCCAGATAATCGAGGTTGCAACCCGCGGCGCCCTCGTGGAATTTTGCCGCGCCGAGATTCAGATTGCCGCGCAGGACAGCGGTATAATACGTCTTCTGCTCCGCGTCAACCGGCCCCATCGCGATGGTGCGCGTGATATCCGTCGTGCCCTCGTCGTAGTGGCCGCCCGCGTCCACCAGCAAAAAGCTGCGCGCCTCGACCGGGATATTCGTCTCCTCTGTCGGGTCATAGTGGACGATTGCGCCGTGCCAGTCATAGCCGCAGATGGTATCAAAGCTGATGCCCCAGTAGCCCGGCTGTTCGCGGCGCATTTTCTCCAGATAGTCGCAGCAGCTCAGCTCTGTCATTGGGAGCTTTCCGGCATTCTTTTTCAGCCAGTAGATGAATTTTGTGTAAGCGATGCCGTCCTTGATATGCGCCTGCACCATGTTAGCCGCTTCCGTCTCATTCTTCTGTGCTTTCATGGGGACGGTCATGTTCTGCTGATCAATCACCTGCTTCGCATCCTGCACGCTGCTGGCAATCTCGTAGTTGACGCTCACGCGGGAGAGCAGCACCGTCTTCCCCGCCGCATGTGCGCGAAGGAAGCCAGCCACACCGTCATACGGCAGCAGCGTCACACCGAGACCGCTGAGATACGCCAGCGCCTGCGCATCAAACGAGGCGCTGTCTGCAAACAGCCAGACCTGCTCGCGGCTCAAAACCGCATAGGCAAGCACAACCGGGTTGCAATGCACATCGTCCGCGCGGATGTTCAACAGCCATGCGATATCGTCCAACATGGCGAGGACAAACAGGTCCGCCTGTTTCTCCTGCATCTTCGCGCGCACGTCCTGCAGCTTCTCCGCTGCGGACTTGCCGCAGATCTCCTGCGACAGGATTTTGACCGGCGTATGCCGCATCGCGGGCCGGTCTGCCCAGATGTTGCCGACCAGATCTCCCTCGTGCCAGAAGGAAACCCCCGGCAGCGCAGCTGTCAGATCCGCGACATAGGTCGCGGAGAGCGTGCGCCCATCAAAGCCCAGCGTCTGCCCCGCGGAAAGCTTGCTCTTCAGAAATTCGACCAGCGTCGGCACGCCCGGCTCGCCCATTTTATACAGCGTGATGCCCGAGCCGTTCATCTGATCCGCGGCCTGCAAAAAGTAGCGGCCGTCCGTCCACAGCCCTGCCTCGTCCTGCAAAACAAGCATCGTGCCGGCCGAACCGGTGAAGCCGGAGATAAACGCGCGCGCCTTAAAATAGTCGCCGACGTACTCCGAGCAGTGATAGTCGTCGCTGGGGATTAGATAAGCGTCGATCCCGCGCGCACACATTTCGGCCCGCAGCGCGGAAAGCCGTTCCGGAACTGTCATAATACATTCTTCCTTTGCAAAAGATTTCCATCTCCTATTTTAGGCAGGACAGGCCGGAAAGTCAACAAAAAAAGCGCCCCAATTAGCGGGTGAACTGCCCCAAATTGTGCGGACAGCACAAAAAAGCCCCTGGTAGGAAATATT
>CAZYZQ010000082.1:0-10789 GCA_964652075.1 uncultured Oscillospiraceae bacterium | reverse complement strand
GAGGCTGAGCGCGTCGGCATGTACTATGTCAACGCCCGCTGGCTGGGCGGTATGCTGACTAACTTCAAGACCATGCGTACCCGTATTGACCGTCTTGCGCAGCTGCGCAAGATGGAAGAGGACGGCACATTCGCCATGCTGCCGAAGAAGGAAGTTGCGAAGCATCAGCTTGAGATCGCAAAGCTCGAGAAGTATCTCGGCGGCGTCAAGGAAATGAAGAAGGTTCCGGGCGCGCTGTTCATCGTCGATCCCCGCAAGGAGCGCAACGCCATTGCGGAGGCCCGCAAGCTGCACATCCCCATCGTCGCGATCGTCGATACCAACTGCGATCCGGATGAGATCGACTACGTCATCCCGGGCAACGACGACGCCATTCGCGCCATCCGCCTGATCACCTCCGCTATGGCCAACGCCGTTGTCGAGGGCAAGCAAGGCGAGGAGAACACCGAGGCGCCGGCGCAGGAAGCGCCTGTCGAGGCCGCTGAGGCACCCGCCGCAGAATAATCCTGTTTTTTCAGCCCGCCCATCGGGCGGGCTTTTTACAAATGGAATTGAGATTTATTGGAGGTAACAATTATGGCTATCAATGCTGCGGACGTGAAAAAGCTCCGTGAGATGACCAATGTAGGTATGATGGACTGCAAGAAGGCGCTTGTCGAGTCCGACGGCGATATGGACAAGGCGGTCGAGTGGCTGCGTGAGAAGGGCCTGGCCGCGTCCCAGAAGAAGGCTGGCCGTATTGCGGCGGAAGGCATGGTCTATGCCGAAGTCGTGAACGGCATCGGCGTCATCGTCGAGGTCAACGCGGAGACGGATTTTGTCGCAAAGAATGAGAAGTTTGTCAACTTTGTCAAGGGCATCGCGCAGGCGATTGCCGAGAACGATCCGGCGGACGTCGAGGCGCTGAGCGCCTGCAAGTTCCCCGGCTCCGACGACACCATTGAGGAGACCCGTCAGGGTCTGGTGCTCTCCATCGGTGAGAACATGAAGCTGCGCCGTTTCGCGCGCTATACTGAGAACGTCAGCGTTCCCTACGTCCATGGCGGCGGCCGGATCGGCGTTCTGGTCAACATGAAGGTCGAGGGTATCGACGCAGCGGCCGTGACGGAGCTGGGCAAGGATATCTGCATGCAGATCGCTTCCATGAACCCGTCGTTCCGCGACAAGTCCGACGTCGATGACGCGACGCTCGCCAAGGAGAAGGAGATCCAGCTGGCCCAGATGGCCAACGATCCCAAGATGGCGAATAAGCCCGAGAAGGTCAAAGAGGGCATCGTCATGGGCAAGATGAAGAAGTACTTCGAGGAGAACTGCCTCCTGCAGCAGGCGTTCGTCAAGGAGAACAAGGTCTCCGTCGAGCAGCATGTCGCTGCTGTCGCCAAGGAGCTTGGCGGTAAGATCGAGGTCGTGAGCTTTGTCCGTATGGAGAAGGGCGAGGGCGTCGAGAAGAAGCAGGAGGACTACGCGGCGGAGGTTGCTGCGCTGGCCGGCCTGTCCAAGTAAGCTCGCGGTCAAAGGCTGGCGTATGGCCCGCCTTTGCGCGTCAATAGATTCTTAGGAGGATGTAGCGATGGTCATTACGAAAGACACCATTATCGGCAGCATTCTGGATACCGCGCCGCAGGCGGCCCCCATGTTCCTTGCAATCGGGATGCACTGCCTGGGCTGCCCGTCTTCCCGCGGCGAGACCGTTGAGGAAGCCTGCATGGTTCACGGCATCGATTGCGACGATTTCCTGACGGAGCTGAACCAGTTCCTGGCGCAGGCCGAAGCGTAAGTAGGAAAGAATAAAAGGAGGCTTCGGCCTCCTTTTTTCGTGGAGGGTCCCATGAAAGTTCCAATTTCAAAGCGTCTCCAGCTCTGCACTGCGCTTGTCCCGGAGGGCGCGCGCGTGGCGGACGTCGGCGCGGATCACGGCTATCTCGGAATTGCCCTGTTGCTGAGCGGCAGAGCCACGCATGTGGTTGCCTCGGATCTGCGCGAAAAGCCGCTGTCCAAGGCGCGTCAGAACGCGGCACAGTTCGGCGTTGCCGATCGAATGACCTTCCTGCTCTGCGATGGGCTGGAGGAAGTCCAGCCGGAGCAGGTGGATACGATTGTCTGTGCCGGAATGGGCGGCGATACCATCGCATATATCCTCTCGCGCTGCGAGTGGGTGAAAGAGTCGCGGCCAAGGCTCATTTTGCAGCCGCAGACCTCTGGCAACGATCTGCGCCGCTTTCTCGGCGAGAACGGTTTTTCCATCCGGCAGGAGCAGCTGGTCGAGGACGGCGGATTTCTCTATTTTGCCATGGAGGCAGTTTACGGCGGCGGCGTACCGCTGACGCCGGGGCAGCAGTATGTCAGCCCACAGCTGCTGGCATCCGGCAGCCCACTGCTGCCGAAGTACCTGTGCCGCGTGGAGGAATCACTTGTTAAAACGGTTGCGGGGATTTCGCGCGCAAGCTACAGCGAGCTGGACCGCCTTCGTTATTATGAGACGGCGCTCAGGGAAGTAAGGGAGATGCGGGAACATGCGAACTGTTGATGAAATCTTGCAGCGCCTGCGCGAGCTGGCGCCGGAGAGCATGAAGGAGCCGTGGGACAACGTCGGCCTGCTGGTCGGCAACCGGTCGCAGCCTGTCGAAACGGTCCTGGTTGCGCTGGACCCGTTTTTGCATGTGGCGCGGGAGGCGCAGGAGAAGGGCGCGCAGCTGCTGGTGTGCCATCATCCGATTTTTTTCGAATGTAAATCCGTGACGACGGACGATGAAATCGGCAGCACCATCCGGCTTTTGACACGGACCGGGATTTCGGAGATATCCATGCATACGAATCTGGATGCCGCGCCGGGCGGCGTCAACGACGCGCTTGCCGCCCGGCTCGGGCTGGAGGGAACCGTAGTCCTGCATCCGTCCGGGACGACGCCGGTGGGAGAGCCGTATGGGATCGGCCGGGTTGGAACGATTGCGCCCTGCCCGCTGCCGGTATTTGTGGCGCATGTGCGAAAAAAGCTCGGCTGCGCGCAGCTCCGCTTCTCAGACGGCGGCAGGCCGGTGCATCGTGTGGCCGTCGGCGGCGGCGCCTGCGCGAGCTTTTTGGAAGAAGTTGTGGCGTTGGGCTGTGATACGTTTGTGACGTCGGACGTCAAGTACAACGCCTTCCACGATGCGGCGGCGCAGGGAATCAGCCTGATCGACGCCGGGCACTTTTTCACGGAGAACCCGGTGTGCGACGTGCTGACGGCATGGCTCCAGACGTCGTTTCCGGAGCTGCGGATTCTTCGCAGCGAGCGCAGCCGCGACTGCATCCAATTTGCATAGAACCTGTTGAGATTTCCGGCACGGTGTGCTAAAATAACAGAAAACTATTCTTTCGGAGGGAATCCAATATGTCGGGACATTCCAAGTGGCATAATATTCAGAAAACGAAGGGCGCGCAGGATGCAAAACGCGCGTCGGCCTTCACCAAAATCGCGCGCGAAATCATCGTGGCCGTCAAGACCGGCGGCAGCGGCGATCCCAACAACAACTCCCGTCTCGCCGCGGTCATCGTCAAGGCGCGCGCGGCGAATATGCCGAACGACAATATCAAGCGTTGCATTGAAAAAGCGCTGGGTGCGGGCGATACGTCCAACTATGAGCGCAATACTTACGAGGGCTACGGCCCCAACGGCGTCGCGGTCATCGTCGAGACGATGACCGACAGCCGCAACCGTACCGCGTCCAATATGCGTCACCACTTCGACAAGTTTGGCGGCAATCTGGGCGCGTCCGGCTGTGTCAGCTGGAGCTTTGACCAGAAGGGCGTACTGGTTGTTGACAACGAGGACGGCGATCTGGAAGAGGACACCGTCATGATGGACGCGCTTGACGCCGGTGCGGCCGACTTCCAGCCGGATGGCGACGCGTTTGTCATCTACACAGATCCGGACGACTTCAACGATGTCTCCAAGGCGCTGGAGGAGAAGGGCTATAAGTTCGTCTCCGCGCAGGTCGAAATGGTTCCGCAGAACACGGTCAAACTCGAGAAGGAAGAGGACATCGCCAATATGCAGAAGCTCCTCGATGCGATGGACGACGATGACGATGTGCAGAACGTCTATCATAACTGGGAGCAGGATTGATCTTTATAACCGTTTGATGATAAAACCGGCCCGGGCAACTTCTGTCCGGGCCGGTTTTTGAAAGCTGCCGATTACTGGGCCAGCGCCTGCTTGAGCGCCTGTGCGAGCTGATCGGGGCACGAGGTGCTCTTCATGCCGCAGTGGATGCCCTCCAGACGGCGGATGACCTCCTCCGCGTCCATGCCAGCGACCAGAGCACTCAGACCCTGCAGGTTGCCATGGCAGCCGCCCTGCACGGTCAGGCTGACGACTTTTCCGTCCTCAAGCTCAAAAATCATGCGGCGGCTGCAAACGCCGCGCGGGGTGTATTCATATCTCATTTATAAAACCTCCTGGTTGTTTATTCTGTTAAGTCGGCATATGTCATCGAACGGTATGCCGCAAGCGCATCCGGGGAGAGCAGAAGCTGGCAGCCGCGAACACCGGCAGAAATAGCAATCTCCGGGTAAAGCGCCGCAGTTTCTTCCAAAAACGCGGGGAAATCCTTCTTCATGCCGATGGGGCTGCAGCCGCCGCGCACATAGCCGGTGAGTGGAAGCAATTCCTTCACATGGATCAGTTCAATTTTCTTTGCGCCTGCGGCCTTCGCGGCTTTTTTCAGATCCAGTTCACAGCACACCGGAATGCAGAAGACAAAATGCGCGCCCTTCTCGTTGCAGGCAACAAGTGTCTTGAAGACCTGTTCGGGCGGGATGCCTGTCTGCAACGCGGCATGCATGCCGTTAAAATCGGATTCATCGAATTCGTATTCGCTGGTGGAGAATGGGATCTTTGCCTGTGTCAGAAGCCGCATGGCATTTGTTTTTTGCACGCTTTCCACCTCCGACAGTATTATACACGAATGTCGCCAAAATGCAAGTGGGTATAGAATCCGGACAACCGCGTAAACTGTTAGTAAAATGCTGATCGGAGGCAGGAAAATGGACAGGGAAGAACGGGAACAACTCAACAGCTTTGGCTCAACGCGCGTGGAGTCAAACCGCGGGACAATTCATACACTGACTATCATCGGACAGATCGAGGGCCATCAGGTGCTGCCGGAGACGGTGAAAACGACAAAATATGAGCATGTCATGCCGCTGCTGGCCTCGATTGAGGAGAGCGACGACGTTGACGGGCTCCTGCTGCTGCTCAACACAGTTGGCGGCGATATTGAAGCCGGTCTGGCAATTGCGGAGCTTGTGGCCGGGATGCGCAAGCCGACGGTGTCGCTCGTGCTTGGCGGCGGACATTCGATCGGCGTGCCGCTGGCGGTGTCGGCCAAGCGCAGCATGATTGCGCCGACGGCAGGCATGACGATCCACCCCGTCCGCATGACGGGCATGGTGATCGGCGCGCCGCAGACCTATCACTATTTTGACCGGATTCAGGAGCAGATCGTCGATTTTGTGACGACCAATTCCCATATTTCGCGCGAAGCGTTTCTGGCCTATATGATGCAGACCGGGGAGCTGGCGTCGGACGTCGGTTCCATTCTGTACGGCCGGGAGGCGGTGGGCTGCGGGCTGATCGACCGCGTCGGCAGCCTGGGCGACGCGCTGCACTGTCTGCAAAAGATGATTGCGGCCGGGAAAAAAGAAAAGCAGAAAAATTGAACCGAAAACTGGAAATGTGGGCGCATCTATGCTATAATTATTCCATTATGTCCCGCGTCAGCGGAGTATTTCCTTGGAGGCGCATCCATGTCATATTTATCGGCCATTTTGCTTGGCCTGATTCAGGGGATTTCGGAGTTTTTGCCGATCTCCAGTTCCGGACATCTGGCGATATTTCAGAATTTTTTCGGCCTGCAAACGGCCGAGGGCGAGAACCTGTTTTTCGATGTACTGCTTCATCTCGGCACACTCGTTGCCGTATTTGCGGCGTATTGGCCTGAAATCAAGGAGCTGATCCTGTCGTTTTTTGCGCTCTTTCTGGGCAGGAGCACCGCGAAGCTACCGCAGGCGGAGCGCCAGAAATTCCGCTGGAACCAGCGGTTTTTGCTCCTGATTATTCTGGCGACGCTCCCGCTTGTGCTCGTCCTGCCGATCAAGGACGCGATCGACCGGCTGTACTACAATACGATCATTGTCGGCTTTGCGCTGCTTGTCACCGGCGCGATTCTTTTTGTAAGTGACCGGATGCGGCGCGGCAGCAAGACAGAGCGCAACGCGACGATTGCGGACGCGCTGCTGGTCGGTCTTGGGCAGGCGTTTGCGACGGTGCCGGGCATCTCCCGCTCCGGCACCACAATTTCGATCGGGATGCTGCGCGGCTTCGACCGGCCGTTTGCGGTGCGGTTTTCGTTCATCATGTCCATCCCGGCTGTGCTGGGCGCGAATATTTTGAGCATGGTGGACGCAGTCAAAGCGGGGATTGACTGGAGCCTGATGCCGATGTATCTGGTCGGCGTTGTGGCCGCGGCGCTCTCCGGCTATCTGGCCATCCGATTCCTGAAATACATCACAAACAGGGGCGGCTTCGGCGGCTTTGCGTTCTACTGCTGGGGCGCGGGGATTGTCACAATTGTGCTGTCGCTCATTGCGTAAGGAGTACATATGGAGAATCAAAAGAAATCCGCCGGGAAGAAGCCGGCGAACAAGAACACAGCAAAAAAACAACCGCAAAAGCAGGCGCAGCAGTCCATTGCGCGGGAAATTGCAGCGTTTATCTGTCTGTTTTTCGCAATTTTCACCCTGCTTGGCGCTTTTGGGGTCAAGGCACTGTTTATTGATCTTCTGTGCACGTTCCTGCGCGGGCTGCTCGGCGCCGGCTTCTATGTGACGCCGCTGGCGTTCTTTATGGCGTTCTGGCTGCTGATCAGCCGCCGGCGCAAGCGGACGACGCTGCGGATCGTATCCGTGTTCCTCGTTGCGCTGTTTGTCGGTGCGTTGGGGCATGTTGTCTCCTGCAAGCTGGAGCTTACGTGGAATTTCTCTATCCTGAAGCATCTCTACCTTGGCGGCGTGCACCGGGAAGCGGGCGGCCTGCTCGCGGGGCTTCTCGGGCAGATCCTGCTGTCCGTTTTCGGGAAATTCTGCGGCATTCTCCTTGCCGCGCTGGCGCTGCTGATCGCAGTGCTGGCCACAGCTAATATGACGGTGTTCAGCCTGATTCGCGCATATCGCAACCGGCCGCGCCCTGTGCAGCAGCAGAAACCGGAGGAGCCGGTTGACCGCGCGGAGCAGCTGGTCAATTTCGCGGCGCAAAAGCATATTGCGCGCGTAGAGCGGCGCCGCGAGGCGTCGGAATTCGATCTGCCGGTCGATGAACCGCCAAGAGCAGAGAAGAAAAAGCGCAGGGAAAAGCCCGCTCCCGCACCGCAGGAGACGGTGGCCGAGCCGGAAGCACCGGCGCAGTCGGAGCCTGTGCCGGTTGAAAAGCGGCCGGCACAGCCGCGCGCACCGTTTGACCTGCCGGTTGATGAGCCGCCTGCCGCGCTGCCGGATCTGACGCCGCCCGACGGGACGGAAGCCGCCGGAACGCAGACGGCCTTTGAGGAGGAACCGGCGCTTATCGAGCCGATCGATGTGACCGATTTTGCGCATGATACACCTGAGGTCGTGGAGGAATCGCCGGTTGTGGTACCGCCGGAGCTGCCGCCGCAGGCGGAGCCTGCGCTGGAGCGCGTGAAGGCAAAGGACGCGGCGCGCGCCGCCGCGGAGATCGGTATGGAAATTGCAAGCACGTCGGGGCAGACCCAGCCTGTTTATCAGTTCCCGAGCTGCTCCCTGTTAAAGGCTGTCAGCGCCGCGTCGCTCGACCGGACGGATGAGATGAAGCTCAACCGCGACCTGCTGGCCGCGAAGCTGTCCAGCTTTGGGATCGACGCGAATATCACCGATATCATCTGCGGGCCGACGGTCACGCGATATGAGCTGAAGCTTGAGAGCGGAGTCAAGCTCTCCAAGATTACGGGGCTGGCCGATGACATCGCGCTCGCGCTCGGCTCGACGGGCGTGCGAATCTCGGCGATCCCGGACAAGATGTCCGTGGTCGGCATCGAGGTGCCGAACAAGACGGTCCGCACGGTCTGGCTGCGTGAGGTCATTGAATCCCGCGAGTTCCAGTCGAGTAAATCGAAGCTGTCCTTCGCCGTTGGCGAGGACATCGGCGGCAACCGGATTGTCGGAGACATTGCAAAGCTGCCGCACCTGCTGATTGCGGGCACGACCGGCTCCGGTAAGTCGGTGTGCATGAACAGCCTGATTATCTCGCTTCTGTACAAGTCCACGCCGGACGAGGTTAAGCTTATCATGGTTGACCCGAAGATGGTGGAGCTTGGGATCTACAACGGCATCCCGCATCTGCTGATCCCGGTTGTGACGGACCCGAAGAAGGCGGCCGGCGCGCTGCAATGGGCGGTAACGGAAATGATGCGCCGCTACCGGACGCTTTCGGATTCCGGCGTGCGCGAGATCGACTCGTACAATAAGCTGGCGTCCCACACCGAAGAGATGGAGACGATGCCGCGCCTTGTCGTGGTCATCGACGAGCTGGCCGACCTGATGCTTGTCGCGGCGAAAGAGGTTGAGGAATCCATCTGCCGCGTGGCACAGATGGGCCGCGCGGCCGGCGTGCATCTTGTCATTGCGACGCAGCGCCCGTCCGCCGACGTCATTACCGGCCTGCTGAAGGCCAATATTCCGTCCCGTATTGCGTTTGCTGTGGCGTCCTCGCTTGAATCGCGCATTATTCTGGACACGCAGGGCGCGGAGAAGCTGGTCGGCAAGGGCGACATGCTTTTTGCCCCGCTCGGACAGGGCAAGCCGCGCCGTGTGCAGGGCTGCTTTCTCACGGATGCGGAGGTTCAGGCTGTTGTGGATTCTGTCAAGCAGTTCACAAGCGCGCAGTACTCCGCGGAGGTACAGGAGCAGATCGAAAAAAACGCCAGCCAGAGCGGCAAGGGCGGAGCGATTGCCGCTGCCGTCGGAGATGACGAGGACGACTGCGACGAGCTGCTGCCGCAGGCGGTCGAGGTCATTCTGGAGACCGGACAGGCCTCTGTATCCATGCTCCAGCGCCGCCTGAAGCTGGGCTATGCCAGAGCCGCCAGAATTGTCGATGAGATGGAGGAGCGCGGCATTGTCGGCCCGTTCGAAGGCTCGAAGCCGCGGCAGCTGCTCATTACGAAGGAACAGTGGGCGCAGATGCAGAACGGCGGCGCGCCGGACGACAATCCGCCGGTGGAGAAGGAAATCTGACGGCTGTTTTCAACAAAAATTCCAATTACAATTTGGCAATTATAACGAAAAACAACCGCTTCCATCCTTCTTTTTCCAAGGTATATTGCAAACAATCTGAAATCGTGCTATACTTTATGTGTAATTTATGCGGCATGACCGCAAAGGAGAGTATACTATGCTGAAACGGAAAGTCAAAGTTGGCGTTGTAGGCTGCGGCGGTATCTGCAAAGCAACCTACATGAACAACATGGTCAACAAGTTCGAAGTGATCGACGTTGTTGGCTGCTATGACCAGATTGAGTCCCGTATGGACTACATGGTCAACAAGTACGGCATCAAGAAGTACGAGAGCCTGGAAGCGATCTGCTCCGATCCGGAGATTGAGATCATTGTCAACCTGACCTATCCGGAGTCTCATTTTATCGTCTCCAAGACGGCCATGGAGCATGGCAAGAACGTCTACTGTGAGAAGATGATGGCGCCGACCTTCGAGGATGCCAAGGAGCTCGTCCGTATCGCGGAGGAGAACCATGTCATGTACACCACCGCGCCGGATACCTTCCTGGGCGCGTGGGAGCAGTCCGCCCGCTTCTATCTGGATCAGGGCGTCATCGGCAAGCCGGTCACCGTGCATGCACAGGTCACCATGCGCTATCAGCCGAACACCCCGTTCTTTGATCTGGCGCCGCGCTACTTCTTCTTCCCGCTGCACTACGGCGGCGGCTTCCCGTTCGATCTGGGCGGCTACTATATCCACGAGATGATCAACCTGTTCGGCTCCATCAAGCGCGTCACCGGCTTCGGCGGCAACCTGAACCCGGTCCGTAAGTACGACAACCCGAAGCATCCGAAGTACGGCGAGACCTTTGAGGTCAACACCCCGACGACGCTTCTGGCCGCGCTGGAGTTTGAGAACGGCGTGATCGGCACGTTCCACATCTCCTCCGACTCCTTCATGAGCCGCGCTTTCCAGGTCACCGGTACCGACGGCACCATGAATCTGGGCGATCCGAATATGTTCAACGACCACATCTCCATCCTGCGCCCGGGTGCAAACCCGCCCATCGAGATGGTTCGTCCCGGCGAGCAGCCGAAGGCTGCCGGCGCCGGCGCTGCCGAGGAGGACAACGATCTGCAGACGCTGGTCGAGCCGACCCCGATGCAGGAGGTTCAGCTGCCGCTGCTGCATCCGTTCTATGATTCGCTGCGTGGCGTCGGCCTGGCCGATATGTGCTACGCCATCGCCAATGGCCGCCGTCCGCGCTGCCACTACGACATTGGCCTGCATGCCATCGAAGTCATCCATGCGATTCAGGAGTCCTGCAAGACTGGCAAGATCTACGAGATGACCACGAAGTGCCCGCGTCCGGAGCCGGTTCCGATGAACTCCGCCTCCGCCACCGGTCAGGAAGCTGCGCTGGACAATTAATCTTTCGCAATCCAAAAGCGCCCCGAAAAGGCGGTGTGAACTGCTCCAGTAAAAACGGACAATAGACAAAAGCCCCCTGATGTAGGAAAA
>CAZYZQ010000081.1:0-10856 GCA_964652075.1 uncultured Oscillospiraceae bacterium | reverse complement strand
AATGTGCCGACAATACTTTGCGGGTAACTGCATGGGAAAATAGGTAACGCCAACATTAATATTCCTCAATAGCTCAGTTGGTAGAGCAACGGACTGTTAATCCGTGGGTCGTAGGTTCGAGTCCTACTTGAGGAGCCAAACAGTGCCGCCACGGTGTGGCGGCACTGTTTCTAAAAACCATGGGCCTTTAGCTCAGTCGGTCAGAGCAGCCGGCTCATAACCGGTCGGTCCAGGGTTCGAGCCCCTGAGGGCCCACCAAATAGAATCATAGGGGTATAGCTCAGCTGGTAGAGCGGCGGTCTCCAAAACCGTAGGCCGAGGGTTCGATCCCTTCTGCCCCTGCCAAAAGGCGATTGCAGATGCAATCGCCTTTTTTGTTACTCGCATTCGCGTCCGTGCAGGAATTTCAATATGCTGATTTCAGCGCTTTTATCGGGCAGTCTCGATTCAGGAAACGAATTGTGACTGCCCTTTTCCACAGGTATTACGCAGGGGCCGATAAAAATTGAGAATCTAAAAACAATAATAACGAGTTGACGAATACATACCGGTATGATACACTTAGGGTAGGAATAAGATAACCCTACTTTGGAAAGGAGCAAACAACTATGAGAAACGGCAATTTTTCTGACGGCGAGTGGAAAATCATGAATGCGCTTTGGCGCGAGGGCCCCAGCTCCATTACGCAGTTGGTGCGTGCGCTGGAGGAGGAGACCGGCTGGGAGAAGCATACGGTGATCGTCATGCTAAACCGCCTTGCGGCAAATGACGCGGTGGGCTATCGCGTGGAGGGCCGCACACGTTTTTACTATCCGAAGGTTGACCAGCAGAAGGCCGCGGCGGACGCTGCCGGTAAGTTCCTCAACCGTGTCTACGAGGGCAGCATTGGCCTGATGGTGACTTCCATGGCAAATGAGAAGGCACTGACGAAGAAGGATATCAACGAGCTCTACGAGATCCTGAAACAGGCAGAAGAGGAATAACAGAGGAGGAGTGTTCCATGCTGGAACTTCTGATTACTTCCTCTGTGCTGATTTGCGTTGTGCTGCTGGTGCGGCTGCTTTTTCGCGGCCGCATCAGCAGACGTTTGCAATATGCGCTCTGGCTTGCCGTTTTGCTGCGGCTTCTGATTCCGGTGCAGTTTGTCAGCAGCCCGATCAGTGTTCTGAATCTACTGCATTTGCTGCCGGTTTCGGCGGCGTCGGAGATTGACACGGAGGCGCAGCCTGCGGGCCAGACAGCGGCGAGACCTGTATCGGTGCAGCTGCCGTCTGGCGCGCAGCAGCAGACAGACCCGGCCCTGCCAGTACAGCCGGAGCCATCCAAGGTGCGGCCTGTCAACTGGTTCGCCCTGGTTTGGGCTGTGGGCGCGGTGGCGGTTGGAGCGGTATTTCTTGTTGCCAATCTTCGCTTTGGCCGGAAGCTACGCAAGACGCGTCGCAGAGTCCAATGTGATGAGCCGCTCCCGGTCTATTGCGCACCGGGCTTGGCCTCGCCGTGCTTGTTTGGGCTGGCAAGGCCTGTAGTTTATCTGTCGGAGCTGGCCGACGGGAATGAGTTGCACCGCGAGAATGCCATTCGGCACGAATTGACGCATTATCGCCACTACGACCACCTTTGGGCAATCGTCCGCTGCGTGGTGCTGGCTGCCTACTGGTTTGATCCGTTTGTCTGGATTGCGGCCAAAGTTTCCAAGGAAGATTGCGAGCTGGCCTGCGACGAGGCCTGCGTGCGCGGCATGACAAAGCGCGGGCAGATCGACTATGGCAAAACCCTCGTTGCGATTGTAGCACAGGGACATGGATTCTCGGTGATGGGGAGCGCCGCAACGAGTATGACGAATACGAATACAACAATGAAAACCCGCGTGCAGGCAGTTGTCCGGCAGAGAAAGCATCCGCTCGCACTGGCACTGCTGGCGCTGCTGCTCATTCTTGCGGCAGCGGGCTGCACGTTTACGAGTGCGGCAGGCGAGAACGGCGATATCGCCATGCGCCTGTACGATATGCGCGCAGAGGATGCGCAGAACTATCTTGGAGAGATCCGGGTGGATCAGACGGACGCGCTGGCGGACGTCAACGCCATGCTCGATCAGCTCCGCGCGGAGGACGCCCCGAAGGACACTGACCGCGAGATCACTATGCTCTACGGCCTGCAAATTGTGGAGAGCGCGGGCGAGACGAACCTGCTCATGATCGGCTTTGACGAGGAAGGACGCGCGTGCGGCTACTCCGAGGAGTACGGGATGGATCGGACGATCACTACGGATGCGTTTGAGGATGCGTTCCTCGCTGCATTCGGCCTGGAGCATGTGCAGGCGCCGGAGCAGACGCAGGGCGAGGCCGATCTGTGGCAGGAGCAGCCGGAGACGCAGCCGGAGCAGCCGGCCATCGAGGCCACGGTGCTCGATCCGGCGACCGGTACGCTGCTGGCGCTGTCGGCGGAGGACGCGCAGATCCTGCGTGAACAGCTGGCAAGAGTGGCTGTATCCGACTATTCATATGACGGGCACGTACCGGAGCCTGCCTATGAAATCCATCTGGACGGCACGGTTTGGCACACCGATACGTGGGGATACCTCTATGTGAATGACAAAATGGGGTTGCTGGACTCACGCGCCTACGTCCGGGTACTGGACGTACTGGATGGCTACATCACACTGCAGAATGCAGAGAATCAAACGGTTGTGGAGGACTGGCGCGCGCAGCTTGCGCGCACGCCGAAGTTCACAGAGGCGCAGATGCGCACCGGCGAGAGGTTGTATCCCGGTATTCCGCTGGATGAGGCGCTGGCGCTGCTCGGCGAGACGGCGGTGCAGTCGGAGGTTGAAACCGGCGTTACCGTCAGTGCGAATAACGGCACGTATTCGTTCTATCGCGCGGAGGACGGGGTGTGTTATCTGACGGACTGCTTCCTCGACGAGGGCTACACGGGAAGCTTCCTCGGCGGCCTGCGGATCGGTGATGATTGGCAGACGGTCTACGACACGCTGGTCGGCGGCGACGCGCCGGAGCTTGCTGGAAGCTGGATGGAGCTGTCGGCGGCGGGCGAGACGACGGTGACGGCGGAGCTGGTTGCGCAGCAGTATTACGCGATCGTCGTGCGCACAGAACACGCCGTGGCGCATATTACGCTCGCGCGCGTCGGCCAGACGGTGAAGAGCGTCGAGCTGAGCTACGCGGTATAAGACATACGTTAGACCCCATAGGGGCGGACCTGTGTGTCCGCCCGCGCGGGAAATTCCACCGTTTCGCATTGGCTTCCGGCGAATCCGCACCGCATACCGCCGGGCGCACACGCAGGTGTGCCCCTACGCGGGAATGCAATATGCACACACTCCCCAGTCTGCACAAAATCCGCGTGACAAGCACAAGTGTTTTTGTGGGAAAAGCAGAGAGCGCGGTTATTGACAAAAAGCGCCCCGGCGCGTATAATAGGAAGCACAACCAAACAGCATACAGGCTGCGACGGAGACAGTAGAATCCACAAGCCGGAAGGCACAGCGAACCGGGGCAGGTGGAAGCCCGGTCCTTTCTCTGGATTTGAAGATCCCTCCTGAGCCGCGGGTCGAACGCCCCTATGGGTCAGTAGAAGCCGCCGGAGTTCCCCGTTATCGGAAGCGCATATGTTGGTATGTCGTAATAAGGTGGTACAGCGTGTTGACACACGTCCTTTTGCGGGACGGGTGTATTTTTTTATTTTCGGCGAGTCTGCACAAAACGCCGCGGGCGGGTTTGTGCCGGATTGCCAATACGAGGAGACTGAGAGCCATGAAAACAATGACCGAGATCCGCTGGCATGGCCGGGGCGGACAGGGCGCGAAGACGGCGTGCCTGCTGCTGGCAGACGCGGCGTTTGCCTCCGGCAAGTATGTGCAGGGGTTCCCTGAGTACGGCCCGGAGCGCATGGGTGCGCCGATCACGGCGTATAACCGCATCAGCGACGTGCCGTGCACGATCCACTCGAATATTTATGACCCGGACTATGTCGTCGTCGTCGACCAGTCGCTTCTGCAGAGCGTCGACGTGACGGCGGGCCTGAACCCGGAGGGCGCGATTATCATCAACTCCGAGCGCACGCCGGACGAGCTGCGCCCACTACTGCGGGGCTATACCGGCAAGGTCTACACCGTCGATGCGCGCCGCATCTCTGAGGAGTGCCTCGGAAAGTATTTCCCGAACACCCCGATGCTGGCGGCGGTGGTCGCAGTTTCCAAGGTCGTCGATCCGGAACGGTTCGTGGAGGATATGAAGGCATCTTATCACCACAAGTTTGCCACGAAGCCGCAGGTCATCGAGGGCAATATGAAGGCCCTGAAAATCGCAATGGAGGAGGTCTTGCAGGCATGATCCGCAAAGCAGCCGATATCAATGAACAGACGCCGTGGCAGGAGATGACCATCGGCGGCGAGATCTACGAGGGCGGCACGGCCCGGCTCACCATCACCGGCGAGTGGCGCTCCGACGTCCCCACGTGGGATCCGAATAAGTGCAAGCAGTGCCTGCTGTGTACGCCGTATTGTCCGGATGCGTCGATTCCCGTTGTGAACGGAAAACGGACGGACTTCGATTTTGATCACTGCAAGGGCTGCGGGATCTGCTACAAGGTCTGCCCCTTCGGCGCCATCAGCTTTGGAAAGGAGGAGCGCTGAGATGTCCACAAGAGATCGTCTTTCCGGCAATGAGGCCATTGCCACCGCGATGCGGCAGATCAACCCCGACGTCTTTGCCGCGTTCCCCATCACCCCGTCCACCGAGATTCCGCAGTATTTTGCACAGTATGTGGCCGACGGCAAGGTTGACACCGAGTACGTGACCGTCGAGTCCGAGCACTCGTCCATGTCCACCTGTGTCGGCGCGGAGGCGGCCGGCGCGCGCGCGATCACCGCGACCTCGTCCTGTGGCCTTGCGTATATGTACGAGATGCTCTACGTCTGCGCCTCAAGCCGCTTGCCCGTGACGCTGGCCGTTGTCAACCGGACGCTCTCCGGCCCCATCAACATCAACAACGATCACTCCGACTCCATGGGCGCGCGCGACGCGGGCTGGATTCAGCTCTACGCCGAGAACAACCAGGAGGCGTATGACAACTACCTGCAGGCCATGCGCATCGCCGAGCGCCCCGAGGTGCGGCTGCCGATCATGGTCTGTCAGGACGGCTTTATCACCTCGCATGCCGTTGAAAACATCCTGCTCGAAGATGACGACAAGGTCAAGGCGTTCGTCGGGGAGTACCAGCCGGAGAACTACCTGCTCAAGCACGAGAACCCCATGGCGGCAGGCCCGTACGACGTCTGCCCGTACGTCATGGAGCACAAGGTGCAGCAGGCGCACGGCATGATCAACGCCAAGCAGGCCATTCTGGACATCGCTGCGGACTTTGAGAAGACCTTCGGCCGCAAGTACGGCTTCTTCGAGGAGTACCGCATGGAGGACGCCGAGATCGCCGTCGTGCTGATCGGCTCCACGGCCGGTACGGCGAAGGCCTGTGTCGACCAGCTGCGCGCGCAGGGCGTCAAGGCGGGGCTTGTGAAGATTCGCGTGTTCCGCCCGTTCCCGGCGCAGGAGCTGGCTGCGGCGCTGTCGCGCTGCAAGGCTGTCGCCGTCATGGACAAGTCCGAGGGCTATTCCGCCTGCGGCGGCCCGCTGTTTGCTGAGACGCGCAGCGCCTGCTACGATCTGCCGGAGCGGCCAAAGATGATTGACATCGTCTACGGTCTCGGCGGCCGCGACTGCGCGGTGTCTGATATTGAAACCGTCTTCCGCCGTCTGGAGAACATCGTGCAGACCGGCGAGACCGGTCCGCTGTACGTCCACATGGGCCAGCGGAGCAACAAGGAGGGCGAATAAGATGGCATACAATCTGAAACAGGAAATGGGCAAGCGGGAGCGCTTTGTCGGCGGTCACCGCCTGTGCGCAGGCTGCGGTGCGGGCATCGCCTGCCGCGCCATGCTCCGCGCGCTCGATCCCGGCGACAAGGCTGTTGTCTCCAACGCGACCTCCTGCCTTGAGGTCTCCTCGTTCCTGTACCCCTACACGGCGTGGGAGGACAGCTACATCCACTCCGCATTTGAAAACGCATCCGCGACAATCGGCGGCGTCGAGGCGGCGTACCACGTGCTGAAAAAGAAGGGTAAGATCTCCGACAACTTCAAGTTCCTCGTCATCGGCGGCGACGGCGGCACGTATGATATCGGCCTGCAGTCCCTGTCCGGCGCGCTGGAGCGCGGCCACGACTTCACCTACTTCTGCTACGACAACGAGGCGTACATGAACACCGGCATCCAGCGCTCGTCCTCGACCCCGCGCTTTGCCAACGCCACCACGACGCCGGTCGGCACCGTCTCCACCGGCAAGAAGCAGAACAAGAAGGATCTGACGGCGATTGTCGCGGCACACAACGTACCCTACGCCGCGCAGACGACGTTTGTCGGCAACTTCAAGGACTTCCACGAGAAGGCACGGAAGGCCATCTACACGGAAGGCCCCTGCTTTGTGAACGTCATGTCCCCTTGCCCGCGTGGCTGGCAGTACCCGGCGGAGGATCTGGTCACGATCTGCAAAATGGCCGTGGAGACCTGCCTCTGGCCGCTGTACGAGGTTGAGAACGGCGAGTGGCGGCTGACGTACATGCCGAAAAAGAAGCTGCCGGTTGAGGAATTCATGAAGCTGCAGGGCCGCTTCAAGCACTGCTTCAAGCCCGGCAACGAGTGGACAATTGAGGCCGCGCAGCAGTACGTCGACGAAAAGTGGGAAGCGCTTCTGGCGAAGTGCAAATAATTTAATCGGTTCTCCGGCGCGCAATACGGCGCGCCGGAGATTTTTTGTTAGAATTCGCCCGCCTTTGCGTCCAGAAGGGTGAAAGGCTTTTCAGACAATCGGAAAGGAGGAACGCATTGGAGGACAAAGAAATCATCCAGCTGCTGTTCCGGCGCGACGAAGCGGCATTGGCTGCGGCGCAATCGCAATACGGCGCGTACTGTGCGGCTGTCGCGGGGAAAATCCTGCGTGCGCCCGAGGATCGGGAGGAGTGCCTGAACGACGTGTGGGTCAGCCTGTGGAATGCCGTACCGCCGGAGTCGCCGGGGAATCTGCGGCTCTATCTGGCGGCGATCACGCGCAATCTGGCATTTGACCGGGTGCGCCGCCTGACTGCCCAAAAGCGCGGCGGCATGGAGCTTCAGCTCGCGCTGGATGAGCTGGCGGAGTGCCTACCCGGCGGGCGGACGCCGGAGGATGCGCTGGATACAAAGGAGCTTGGGCAGACGCTCAACTGCTTCCTCGCGACGCTTCGCGCGCGGGACCGGCAGATGTTTGTCCGCCGCTACTTTTTTACAGACAGTGTGGCGGAGATTGCGGCACGGTTTTCTGTACGGGAGGCGAATGTCTATATGATTTTGTCGCGTACGCGGAAAAAGTGCAGGGAATATCTGGAACAGGAGGGGTATACGACATGAAACCGGAGGACTTTTATATGGCAATGCAGGAAGTAAACGAGACATATCTCGCGGAGAGCGAGGGCAGAGCGGGGCGCGGCCGGGTGCTGCGTCGGGGGATTCTGATTGCAGCGGCCGTTGCAATCGTTGGCGGCGCAACAGCACTGGCGGTGACCATGTCCATGCGAGACGCGGCACGCGCAGATATGGGCGCCAATCCACAGCAGATTGAGGAGTGGACGGAATATGAAGCGCCGGAGAAAAGCGAAACGGCTACAACACAGCTTATTTCCACAATGTGTGCGGGCGAACAGTTGACGGCGTATTTGCAGGTTTCACCGGTTTCGCCCGAAATCGGGCAGGCGATGCTGGATGGCGGGGAGAGCTTCGTGGCGTCGTTTGACGCGGAAAAGGGCGACAACGCCTCCCTCGGCGTCTGGACTGTCGCATACGATGCACAGACCGAATCGGCACTTGTCAAGGTGCAGCTCGACGGCGCGTTTCTTCTGGAGCGGGAAGCTGTCGAGGTGCAGGTTGCGCTGCCGCAGGAGCGGGCATATGGAGCGATTACCATCCCGATCACGCCGTCCGGCGCGCTGACGGCCACGCTCTCCTGCCCGATTGAGAACGAAGAGGCAGCGGGAACAATACAGACCGTGCGCATTCTGGCGGGCTATGTGGAGGTGGAGCTTTCGATTGACCCACTGCCAGCGGACGCCTCGCCGGAGGAGGAAGACGCGTACTGCGGCGCATGGCTGGAAGCAGCCGACGAGGCGCTGGCGGGTCTGACGCTTGAATTCACTGACGGCACAACCGCGGTGGTTGCAGATCTGGAGACAATCTACGCCGGAAACTGGGTCGGCCATGGCGGAAGCATGCTTGCGCAGCTGCGGGCAGGCAGAATCACACTCTGCCATGTCCTGACAAAGGCGCTTGATCTGGATGAGATCAGCGCGGTGACGCTTGGCGGTGCGCGCTGCGAGCTGCGGCCGGAAAACTGAACGGCGCGCTTGCAAAGCGCGATCGGATACCCTATAATAGAACCCTGCGCCGGTTCCGGCGCAGGGTTTTTCTGGAAAGGGGCAGCAATATGGTACGGAAATTTGACGTCTTCTTCCCGCCTGCGGGGCAGACGCGCAGAGTTCATCTCTATTTGCCGGAGGGTTATTTTGATACAGACGAGCGCTATCCGGTCTTGTATATGTACGACGGCCACAACCTGTTTTTCGATCAGGACGCGACATACGGCAAGTGCTGGGGCCTGAAGACGTTTCTCGACGGCTGGCGAAAGAAGCTGATCGTTGTCGGCCTCGAGTGCGGGCACGAGGGCAACCAGCGGCTTGTGGAATACTGCCCATATCAGGTCAAAAGCAGCTTCACCGGCGAGATCTCCGGGCGCGGAGAGGAGACGATGGACTGGGTTGTCGGCACGCTCAAGCCCATGATCGACGCACAGTACCGCACCATTCCGTTTCGCGAATGTACCGCTGTTGCCGGTTCCAGCATGGGCGGCATGATGGCGCTGTATACGGTGCTGCACTACAACCGCTGGTTCTCCAAGGCGGCGGCTGTCTCGCCCGCCGTGTCGATGGCGATGCCGCAGTTTCGCCGGGAGATTGCCGAAAATGGCCTCTCGCCCGACACAAAGCTCTTTGTGAGCTGGGGAACGAAGGAGTTCGGCAAGCCGCAGACGCAGGACCGGCGGATGGCTGAGCTGGAGACGCGCCTGCGTGCGCGCGGGGTGCAGACGAGGTTCTATCGGCATGAGGGCGGCGGCCACAACGAGGCCAGCTGGGCGCAGGAGGTGCCGCTGTGGATGGAGTATCTGTGGTATTGAATCAAAAATCGCCGCCCCGGCGTCTTTGGCGGGGCGGCGTGCACATTACAGGACGTTGCAGATGGCGGCGAGAAGGTCGTCGTATTCTTCAAACGCGGGCAGATCGGGGTTGTCGGCCTTGATCTGGTCGGTGCTCTTGAAGAGGAAGCCGGCCTTGCTCGCGCGGATCATGCCGAGGTCGTTGAAGCTGTCGCCGCTGGCAATCGTCTCAAAGCCGACGGACTGGAGCGCCTTGACCGTGGCGAGCTTCGACTGCGCTACGCGCATCCGGAAGCCCGTGATCTCGCCGCTGTCCGCGACGGTCAGCTCGTTGCAGAAGATCGTCGGCCAACCCAGCTTTTTCATGAGCGGAGCGGCGAACTGCGTAAACGTATCGCTGAGAATCAGCACCTGCGTTTTCTCACGGAGCGCGTCGAGGAAGTCCTTCGCGCCGGGCATGGGGTCGATTTTTGCGATGGTGTCCTGAATTTCGCGCAGGCCGAGCCCGTGCTCACGCAGCGTCTCAAGGCGGAAATTCATGAGCTTGTTGTAGTCCGGCTCATCGCGCGTGGTGCGGGAAAGCGCCGGGATGCCGCTGGCCTTGGAAAAGGCGATCCAGATCTCGGGGACGAGGACGCCCTCCAGATCCAAACAGACAATATTCATATGGTTCTCCTCTGGTATTGCAGAATTTGGGCGTATTGTAGCACAGAAACCGGGAAAAATCAAGCACAGAAAGGATTCGGTGTTGACAAAGCCGGAGCAAGCGTGTATAATAGCAACGTTCCAAACGATCCGGAGAGATGTCCGAGCGGTTTAAGGAGCTGGTCTTGAAAACCAGTGATTCCGGAGACGGAACCGTGGGTTCGAATCCCACTCTCTCCGCCAGATTTCCTCTGACAGACCTAAAACTTGACAGTTGCGGAAGTACCCAAGAGGCCGAAGGGGCTCCCCTGCTAAGGGAGTAGGCGTCTAAACCACGCGCGAGGGTTCAAATCCCTCCTTCCGCGCCAAAAATCGACAAGCACCGTCAGGGCTTGCCGATTTTTTCTTCACTGGACAGGAAATGCCGATTTTAAGGGAAGAAGGAAACGGGCAGGCGTTGCTGCGCTGTGCGGCAGCCTGCTGAACAGCTTCCACATATGCGTGAGGAGCAGATCCGGTGGCGAAACGGGGAAGGGAAAAGCATGGAAAATCGTGTGAAGCCGCTCGATGCGGCACGAAAGAAAGCACTGTTGGACGCACATCCGGACGGCGTTGTGCTGGATGTACGTGAGGAGCCGGAGTTCCGGACCGGCCATCTGCCCGGCGCGCGGAACCTGCCGCTCGATGAGCTGGACGCGCAGTCGGCGCGGGAGCTGCTCGGCGGCGAGGAGATGGAGATCTTCGTCTATTGCCGTACCGGCGCGCGTAGTGCGCTGGCCGTGGAGCGGCTGCGCGAGTGCGGCTATCAGAATATTTTTGATCTCGGCGGCCTGACCGGCTGGCCGTATCCGCTGGAGTAAACCTTGCCCGCACCGGGAGGCCGGTGCGGGCAGCTTTTATGCCGGTTTTCGCCGCAGGAAAAGCAGGGAGAACACAAGGGAGAGCGCCATCAGGCCAAG
>CAZYZQ010000080.1:0-10984 GCA_964652075.1 uncultured Oscillospiraceae bacterium | reverse complement strand
GCGCGCAGGCCGTCGCCGCGCCGAGAGACAGCGCATACAGAAGGTTGCGCAGGATGCGGAAGAGCGACATCAGCGGGAAAACGTTATAAAGAAGCGGCAGGCGGTAGAGCGCGAGAAATGTCAGCTGGCCGTTTTCCGGGTTGGCGCGTTTTGCCCAGAGCTGTGCAAACAGGAGCAGCAGAAGCCCCTCGAGCAGCAGAAAGAGCAGATAGGCCAGCGTATTGTAGGCCGTCTGCCACAGCAGAATGCCGCGCTCCGGCACCGCAAGGCGGCGCAGCGTGTAGCCCGACCGGCTGCCCGCGTCCATCCCGTTGTACAGTAAAAGTGCCGTCCAGATCAGAAACGCCGCGCCGCAGACAAACTTTATCCAGGAAAAGCAGCCGCTAAGTGACAGGCTTCCCTGCCACACCGGCAGGAACAGCAAAGCCTGCACAGCGCAGGAGATCAACATGCAGGCCAGCAGCTTCCAAACAGACCGTCTGGCCAGCAGCATCAGCACAGACAGATGTTGTTTCATGTCGATTCCTCCCAGTATTCGTCAAGCAGTGCCTTCGCCGCGTCGCGGTCAAGCCCCATCTGCCGCAGCGCCGCCACAACGGCGCGCGCCTGCTGCGCAAGCAGCTGCGACCGGATCCGCGCGGTTTTCTCCGCGTCCAACGACATATAGCTCTTTGCGCCGGGATGTGAGATCACAAGGCCCTCGTCCTCCAGCAGCCGGTACGCCTTCTGCACCGTGTTCGGATTGATACCCAGCAGTGCAGAGAGCGCGCGCCGTGAGGGCAGCTCGTCGCCGTTTTGAATTGTCCCCGCCACCGCGCCGCGCTGAATATGGCGCAGGATCTGCAAATAGACAGGTACCCCCGGTTCAGGGCGGAATTCATCAAAGGAAATCATCGTCTTCCCGCCTTTACTGTGTTACTCGTATAATACAGTTCTTTATCTGTATTATACGACTGACACAGTTTTTTGTCAACCCCCTGCATGAAAAAACGCCGTATGTAGCGGCGACCGGCGCAAAAAAACAGGCCCGGAGTCGTCTTGCCACCTCCGAGCCTGTTTTCTGTTATATGCCTTTGGATTGTCCGGCCTGCGTGTCACGGGATTAATCCCGCCCCAGCTGCCGCGCCGTTTGGCATTTTCCTCGCGCTGCCTCTTTTTCGACAGCTTCTCATACGGTACGAATTTTTCCATATTTCGCGCCTCCTTCTATTTTTATCATAGCAGAAGGAGGCGCATTTGTCAACCGTCCAGCAGCTCGCGGACGGTCTGCTCCATCCCGGCCGGGAAGATGACTTCATAGTAGGTGCCGTCGTCTGACGTCACGGTTCCGGCTTCGGTGCCGTCCATGCGGAGCGCCGCGCGCCAGCCGCTGCCAAGGTCGATCTCCACCGTGAGCTCGCCCACCTCGCTGTCCAGCGGGCGCAGCTGCTCAATGTTCATCTGCGTTTCAATCCGCTTGGCCTCGCGTTCCCGCACTGTCACGCTGGAGCCATCCGCCTTGTAGAGCGTCATCTCCCCGCCGCAGGGCACCCAGTTCGGCAGTCCGTCTTCGGTCAACGTAGGCGGCTCACAGCCCTCCTCATCCAGCTCCGGAGGCGGCAGGAATGAGCCAAGCTCGATGTTGCGCACCGCGCCGTTTTCCAGCGTGATCCGCAGGGACAGATGCCCGTCCTGAATGGAAATCCACGACGCGCCGTCCTGCTCCGTTTCAAATGGGGCGTCGGGATAGGCGTCCAGCACCTCCTGCTCTGTGCTGCCCTGTCCGATGCCGCTCTCGAGCCGCAGCGGGCAGGCGCCAAAGGTCATGATCTCATTGAGCACATAGCCCTCGCCCGCGTCGGTCAGGGTGAGCGAGAGGTCATAGCGGTAATCCGTTTCCGATTCGTCCAGATCGTAGAAATAATTGTAGTACAGCATCCCGCCGATCTCCACGGGACCGGAATTTGAGGTCGCGTCCGGCTGGCCGAGCAGCGCGGTGATCTCCGCTTCCGGCATTCCGAGATACAGATCGCCGATGCGCTGAGAGAGCAGCCACTGCGCCGTTTCGTTCTGCATTTCCTGTTCCGGCGTCTCCTCCGCTCCCTCGGGGACATCCCCCGAAACCTCCGGATACCCTTTGTCCGGCGTATCTTCCGGCGTGGCCCACGGCGTGGTTTCCTCCGATTGCGGCGCACCGGAGCTGCTGTTGGTGGTTTCCGGCGGCGACGCCATGTTGGGCGTTTCCGCTTTCGCGCCGAGGTCGCGGCGCAGCAAACTCCACGCAAACGGTGTGCCGACCAGCAGCGCGATACAGGCGGCAAGCGCCGCCCATTTGACCCAGACACGCGGTTTTTTCGGGGCTTGGGACGCTTCTTCCACAAGCGCGTCGTCTACCAGTCCTAAAATGTACAGAAGTCGCTTCTCTTTCATAGCGCAATCCCCTCCTGTTCCAGATGCTCCCGCAGGCTGCCGCGCAGGCGAAAGAGTGCAGATTTCGCCGCGGAGACGCTCAGGCCGGCGTCATGCGCGGCGTCCGGCAGCGAATCGGCAAAGAAGTAGCGGCGCAAAAACAGCCTGCGATGCCGCTCCGGCTGGCAGCGCAGCCAGCCCGAAATGGCGTCTGCAATTTCCTGACCCTCCAGCTCCCGCTCCACGCCGTTCACGGAAGGGATGCAGTCGCCAAGCTCCGAGAGTAGGATTTCCACCTGTCCCCCGCCCCGCTTGTCGGCGTGCCGCCGGTCCCAGCGGTCGAGCGCCAGATTCCTTGTGATTTTCCCTAGGAAGGTGCGCAGGCAGGACGGTCTGCGCGGCGGCATGGCGTTCCATGCGCGCAGCCACGTGTCGTTGACGCACTCGTCCGAGTCCTCGCGGCTATGTAGAATCTGCCAAGCGATCTGCCCGCAGTACGGCCCGTACTTCTGCGCCGTCTGGTCGATGGCGCGCTCCGTGCGCGCAAAATAGAGGTCGATGATCTTTGTATCTTCCATAGTGATCCTCCTTTCCACCCTTCTACACGGCGTTTCGACGCGCGCGTTGCGCGCCGGGCACATTTTTTCCAATACAGCGCAGGCGAACCGGGACTGTTCCGGTTCGCCTGCGCTGCCGCTATGCCGCAGCGGCGAGCATCTTTTGGATGGGGATGCCATAGCCCTTTGTCGGGTCGCCCACCAGCACGTGTGTCACCGCGCCGACCAGCTTTCCGTCCTGCAAAATCGGCGCGCCCGAGATGCCCTGTATGATCCCGCCGGTCTTTTCCAACAGCGCCGGATCCGTCACCGTCAGGCGAAGGCCGTGGCGCGCCCCTGCGTCCGCCTGGGTAATTTCGACCGTATACGACTGTACTGTATTTCCCTCCACGGTGGCCAAGATCTCCGCCGGGCCGCGCTTCGCCTTTGCAAGCTCCGCGGGGCTTCCTTCGGGCGTTTCATAAAGCCGGCCGAAAATGCCGCACTCTGTGTTCTGTTCCACCGCGCCGATCGGCGAATCTAGGTCGAACGTGCCGCCGAGGCGCCCTGGCGCGCCCGGCTCACCGCGCTCAATTTTTGTCACGTTTGCGTACAGCACCTGCCCGTCAGACAGGGGCAAAAGCTGCCCGGAGGTCACCTCCGAAACGCCGTGCCCCAGTGCGCCAAAGCGCCCCGTCTGCGTGTCGTAATACGTCAGCGTGCCGATCCCAGCCATGCTGTCGCGGACATACAGGCCGAGCTTCGTTCCCTCGTCCGTCGTCCGCGTGTCCAGCCGCACTGTTTTTTCCGCGCCGCCGCGCCGGAGCGCGACCGAAACCTCGCGCCTGCCCCGCACAGCCTCCTGTAGCTGCGCCGCGTCCTGTACCTGCTTGCCATCTACCGCGGTGATGATATCCCCCGCTCTGATCGCCGAGTCCTCCCGCTCCACGCTGACGACCACAACGCCCTCCGTCTGCATCCGAATCCCAATGGCGCTGCCCATGGGCACGATCTCCGCGGAGGCTGTTCCGGCCAGAAGCGTCAGGAGCAGGCAGGTCAAAATCCATTTTCGCATTTCCCGCCCTCACTCTCACCGTTTTTTCGCACGAGCTTACTATGCCTTACTTTGCGCAAAATTAACGGGGCCAAAAACAGGGCAGGCAGTCAAATTATAAAAACCGGACGGCTGCGCGGCGGACAATCCGCGCAAAATCGTCCGGTTTTGTTCTGAAATCAGGTGTTGTAGACGCTTTCTGTCACATCCTGTAAAAATTCAAACAGCGGCAGAAGCGGCAGGAGCGTCCCGCGCACCGTGCCGGCCAGCTCCGGCGAATAGAGCGACTCGTCAATGGAAAAGCTCTGATAGAAATAGAAGTTTTTCAAATTGAAAAAGCGCGCAAGCGCGGGATCATCACAGCTTTTTTGCCGTTTATAGCGCTCGCCCTCCAGCCGGAAGCCCGTCGCGCGCTCCGCATTTTCCACCAGCTCGCAGAAACGCGCGGGCTGCAATGCGATCCGTTTCCGGTACTCCTCCATCACCGCCGCCTTCGGCCCCCAGAAGACAAGGCCGTAGCCGAAGCTCTCCGGGCGCAGCTCGAAAAAGAGCACAGGCGCTTCGCCCATAAACGCCGAGTCGATCGGCTTGCGGATCGAGATCATCAGGTGATCCTTGTACGGCACTGGCTGCGGAATACGGTTATCGCGGTAGATCCGGGAAACCGCACAGCGCATCGACGGAACCGCGCGGAACGGGTCGAACAGCTCCTCGCCCAACGCACGCATCGGCCGGTAGAGTGTGTCGAGATACTCCTTTTTATGCGCCTCAAACCATGTCTTATTGTTGTTGAATCGGATATTCCAGAGAAAATCGATGGTTTCCGGTGTAAAACCTGTGAACATAGTCCGCCTCGCTCAGGGAAGATTCGCCGCATCGGCGTTGGGGGTGTACTGCCAGTGAAGGCTGGTCGGACCGTTGGCAAGATTTTCCGGCAGCTCGCCGGGTGCAAACGGGATGTTGGAGGTAAAAAGCGTGTCCAGCCGAATGCCGTCCGTTGCCCAGCGCTCTGTGGCAAAGCGGACGAAATCACGGTCATACGGCGCGCGCAGCAGCTCCAGAATTTGCAGCTGCCAGATTTTCCACACGCCGTCCTCCTTGCAGAAGCGGGCACGCAGCCGCTGCCAGACCCACTCGCAGTTGTAGGCCGCACCCTCCGGCGTTTTGGAGGAGAGCAGCGCGCGCTCCTCCGGCACCGTCGGGCTGGCCTCCCCGAGGTCGCCCGCGTCCAACTGGACGCCCAGCGCTGTCCACTCGCCGGAAATCTCCTCCGGCTGCATGGAAAGCTGCGGCGCACCGAGCGTATAGAGCTGGAGCGTGCCGGGGCGAACGTCCTTTTCATAGAACGTCGAAAGCTTCTTAAAGCCAATGTAGCGGCCGGACGCGCCGTATTCCACACTGGCGTCCTCCCGTTTACGCGCAAACAGAGCAGCGGGGATCTCGTTGATTCTGCCCTGTGCGAGCATCCACGCATAGCGGCTCATCAGCTCCTGTACCGTCCGTTCCGCGCGCAGCGTCTCCACCTCGCGCTCCAATGCGGCAAGCCGTTCTTCCAGTGTCATACCTCCACCTCCCGGATGGCCACCGACGCCGGCGACGGGATGCCGTCCAACACGGTGAGAAGTGTCAGCTGCCCGTCCTCAAAGCGGTGGACACTGACCTGATCGGAGTATTGCAGCGCCGTGACGACGAACCGGCCGTCCGGCGAAATGGCAAAATCACGCGGGACTCTGCCGGGCAGCTTGCAGATCGAATGCGGCGCAAGCCCCTCCGGCGTGACGCGCAGCACATGCAGCGTGTCGTCATCGCGCATGGCGGCCAATACGAATTGCCCGTCCGGCGTGACGCGGACAGCGGACGCGCCGAACGTCAAAATCCGCTCTGCAAGCGTGACAATCTGCCGAAGCACAGGACCGTCCGGTGTGCGTGCAAGCACATGCAGCTCCGCCGGCATCTGCATCAGCAGGTACAGGAACCGGCCGTCCGGCGAGCTTGCGAAGTGGCGCGGGTGCCCTTCCGGCGCGTATTCTGCCAGACGTTCGCCGGTCGCGGCGTCGTAGAGCAGCAGCGACATGCGGCCGAGCGAGACGACGCCGAGCGTCTTCCCGTCCGGCAGCAGGCCGACGCAGTGCAGCGCTTTCATGGGAATCTTTGTCGGTTCCTCGTCAATTCTGAGGCGCGGCGGCAGCAGTGCGCCGTCCGGCGCCACGGGGAACGCCTGCATCAGGCCGCCGTAGAAGTTGGACACATAGACCTCGGAGCCATCCGGATGTGCGCTCAGGCAGCATGGGCGCTGGCCGCCAGCGACCGCCGTACCGGTCAGCGTCAGCGCGCCGTCCGGGGCAATGTCATAGGCCATCACACCGCCGCTGGCCTGCCCCTGAAAGGTCATGCCCTCGCTGACGGCAAAGAGCCGCCCGCCGCCGAGCGAGACATAGCCGGTGTTATAGGCCGGCGTTGTGTGCGTAACGGCCGCGTCTCCGGCGCCGGTCAACGACAGGGTATAGATACCCCGGCTGCCGCGCACGGAATTCGTGCCGATAAAAACTTGATACATTTCTCTTACTCCACTGTAACAGATTTTGCGAGATTGCGCGGTTTGTCAATATCGCACCCCCGCAGCAGCGCGACGTAGTATGCGAACAGCTGGAGCGGCACGACGGACAGGTTCGGCTGAAGCAGCGGGTTCGTCACCGGAATGGTCACCGCGTTGTCGGTGTACTTTTTGACCTCGCCCGCAAAACGGTCGATCGTCACCGCAAAGACCTCCGCGCCGCGCGCCTTGACCTCCTTGACATTCGACATGGTCTTGTCAAAGAGCATCGGATTCGTCGCCACGGCGACCACCAGCGTCCCGTCCTCGATCAGAGAAATCGGGCCGTGCTTCAATTCGCCCGCCGCATAGGCCTCGGAGTGGATATAGGCGATCTCCTTGAGCTTCAGGCTGCCCTCGAGACAGGTCGCGCTGTCCACGTTGCGGCCGATATAGAACACGTCCTGATTGTCGAAATACAGCGACGCAAAATACTGCAAATTCTCACGGTTTTTGTCACTGAGAACCGATTCCAACTGATCCGGGATCCGCTGGATCTCGCGCAGGAACTGCTGATAGGCGCGCGGGGCGATCGTGCCGAGCTTGTCGGCAAAGTAGAGCGCGAGCAGATCCACCATGGCCAGCTGCGTCGAATAGGCCTTTGTCGTGGCAACGGAGATCTCCGGCCCGGCCCAGGTGTAGAGCACATCGTCCGCCGCCTTCGCGATGGACGAGCCGACGACATTGACAATCGCGAGCGTCCGCGCGCCGCGGCGCTTGGCCTCGCGCAGGGCGGCCAGCGTATCGGCTGTCTCGCCGGACTGGCTGATGATTACGACCAGCGTCGTCTCGTCCAGCACAGGATCGGAATAGCGGAACTCCGACGCCAGCACCGGCTCCACCTGCATCTGGCACATCCGTTCCAGTACATATTTGCCGACAACGCCGACATAGTAGGCCGAGCCGCAGGCAACCATGTAGATCCGGCGCAGATTCCTGAGATATTCCGACGTAAATTCCACATTTTCCAGCTCCACCCGGCCGTTCTTGATCCGGGGCGAGAGCGTCTCGCGGATGGCGCGCGGCTGCTCATAGATCTCCTTGAGCATAAAATGCGCATAGCCGCCCTTTTCGGCGGAGGCAATGTCCCAGCCGATGTGCTCCGGCGTCCGCTCGACCGGGTCGCCGGCGGCGTCGTAAAATGTCGCGCCGTCTGCGGTAAAGTCGACCATGTCGCCGTTTTCGAGGTAGATTACCTCGCGGGTGTACTTCAGGATTGCCGGAACGTCAGACGCGATGTAGCACGCGCCGTCGCCGTAGCCGAAGATCAGCGGGCTCTCCTTCTTAACCGCAATGATACGCCCCGGCTCGCGCAGGCACATGATGCCGAGCGCATAGCTGCCCTCAACACGCGCAACCGCCTCGCGCACCGCCTCCAGAAAGTCGCCGGTCTGCTCATAGTAGTAGCCGACAAGGTTCGCAACGACCTCGGTATCGGTTTCGGACTGGAACTGGATGCCCTTGGCCAGCAGCTTCTCCTTGATCTGCATGTAGTTCTCAATGATGCCGTTGTGGACAACGGCGATCGTGCCGGAGTCGTCAATATGCGGGTGGGCGTTCACATCGCTCGGCGCGCCGTGCGTCGCCCAACGGGTGTGGCCGATGCCGGTGGTACCGGTGTAATGCTTGCCGCCGTCCACCAGACGGCACAAGTTCTCCAGACGGCCCTTGGCCTTGGCAACCAGCAGGCGGCCCGCCTCCTCGACGCAGATGCCGGCGGAGTCATAGCCCCGGTACTCCAGCTTGGACAATCCGTCCAGCAGCACCGGCGCAGCCGGCTCGTGCCCTGCAAAGCCTACGATTCCACACATAGAAATTACCTCCTCATTCGTCGGGCGCGGCACTTGCCGCGTCCTGTCGGACGGACGGACTGACCGGAATATCGTCCGGCCCGCGTTTGGAAACGGGAATACCGCCCTGCTCGATCAGCGCACGCGCGCCGGGAGTGCCGTCGTCACAGACCAGGAGCTGCGACCAGCCGTGGCGCAGATTTTGCATGGCGCCCTGCCAGGTGCCACCCGAGCCGCAGGCTGTCTGCGCGACAAAGGTCACGCTGCCCATCAGATGAATCAGCCGGTTGCGGCTGAAGGCGCGCTGGATGGAAAACGGGCGGTCAAACCCATCCTCCGAGAGCAGCAGCTGTCGGCCGTGCAGGCCGTTTTTGCGCAGCCGCGCGGCCAAATTGTCGGCCAAAAACTCGATCACCGCGCCACCCGCCTGCAGGCAGGCCGACGCGCCGGTCCGGTCCGCGCCCGCCGCGCCGCCCGAGCAGAGCGTTACGCCGCGCTTCGCGCACAGCGCGCCGGTTCGCATGGCAAAGCGCGCGCCGGGCGGCGCAAGCTCCCGCGAGCCGACCAGTCCGGCACAGGGCGTTTGCAGCAGATGCAGATCCCCCGCGCAGAACAGCACCGGCGGGGCGTCGTCGCCCAGCAGGCGCAGCACCTTTTCCGGGTATTCGGGCTGCGTGTACAGGACAGGACGAATCCCGCGCGACGCCGCCTCGTCCAGATACGAACGCAGCTGCGCCTCCCGATCGACCAGCGTCAAAATGCGCGCGGCAAAGTCCGCATCATAGCCAAGCCCCTGCAAAAAATCCACCGTCAGCTCGCCCTCCGGGCGGGCCGGCAGCGCGCGCATCCGCCGTGCCAGCTCCCGATGCTGGCCACAGGAAAGCGGCCGGACGCGGGGGCTTCCAAGCGTGCTGCAAAGCAGCAGCACGCCCGCCTCCTGCCGTGTCACTTGTAGCGCTTGCGGATGACAGGCTTCTTCACCTGCTCCTCCACAAGCGTGGAGTCCTCAAGAAAGCGCATGGGGCGGATCGTGAAATGGCAGTACTTTGCGATCTCATCGAGCTTCGCCTTCTCCGGGAAGTTGCCGATGATCGACCACGCCACGCCCTTGCGGCCCGCCCGGGCCGTGCGCCCGATGCGGTGGATATAGTACTCGTTCTCCTCCGGCACGTCGAAATTCACGACGCACTCCACGTCGTCCACGTCGATGCCGCGCGAGGCGACATCTGTGGCAATCAGAACCGCGAGCTTGCCGTCGCGGAAGGTCTGCATGGTTTTCTCGCGCTGCGCCTGCCGGATATCGCCGTGGATGCAGTCGGCCTGTAGCCCCGCCCGGCGCAGGTCGTCGGACAAGCGCTGGCACATGTGCTTGGTGTTGCAGAAGATGATCGTCCGCTCATAGCCCTGCGTCCGGATCAGGCGCAACGTCGCGGCGGTCTTCTCCAGCGGCGGCACCGTCAGGGAATACTGGTCGATATCGGGCTTATTCTGCTCGTCGGCGGGGACGGTGATCTCCACCTCGTCACGCTGGTACATCCAGCTGACGGTCATGACCTCCTGCGAGATCGTCGCGGAGAACAGGCCCATACACTTTTTGTTCTTGATCTTGTCAAGAATCCCGGTCACATCGTCGAAAAAGCCCATGTCCAACATCCGATCGGCCTCGTCGAGGATCACGGTGTGGATGCTGTCGAAGCGGATATTTTTTCGTTTGTAGTGATCCATCAGGCGGCCGGGCGTCGCGACGACAATCTGCGGCTTTTTTTGCAGCTGCGCCGTCTGCGTCTCGATCTTCTGTCCGCCGTAGAGCACGGCGACGCGGATCTGCTTGTAAAACTTCAAAAGCCCGCGCAGCTCGTCGCCGATCTGCAACGCCAGTTCGCGGGTCGGGGCCAGAATGAGTCCCTGCACCGCTTCGTTCGCCGCATCAATGTGGGAGATGAGCGGAATGCCGAAGGCGAAGGTCTTGCCCGTGCCGGTGGGGGCCTTGGCGATCACGTCCTTCCACTCCATCATCGGCGGGATCGCCTCCGCCTGAATGCGCGTGGGGTAGCCGTAGCCCTTCTGTTCCAGCGCGCGGTTTAACTCCTCGGAGAGGCCGAGATCCTGAAATGTCAATGCCTGTTCCATGTGGTTCCCTTCTGTAAAGCCCGTCTGGGCGGAGATTCCTTATATTGTGTCTATCATACCAGATTTCGTGTGAATATGCAACTGAAAACGCCGTTGCGCTTTTGTTTCCGGCGTGATATGATAAGTTATAACGAGTTATGACGGAATATGACAGGAAAACTGAAATAGGAGGCCGTTATGAGCAGAGCAGATCAGATTTTTATAGAAAACTGCCGGGAGATCCTCGAGCACGGCGTCTGGGACACAGACCAGAACGTGCGCCCGCATTGGGCCGACGGGACTCCCGCCCATACCATCAAGAAATTCGGGATTGTGAACCGGTATGACCTGCGGGAGGAATTTCCGATTCTGACAATCCGCCGGACGTACCTCAAAAGCGCCGTGGACGAGCTGCTGTGGATCTGGCAGAAGAAGTCGAACAATGTCCATGACCTCAAAAGCCATATCTGGGACAGCTGGGCCGACGAGACCGGCTCCATCGGCAAGGCCTACG
>CAZYZQ010000079.1:10070-11415 GCA_964652075.1 uncultured Oscillospiraceae bacterium | reverse complement strand
GGAGCTTAACGGCGTCGAACACCGCCATATCGTCCTCCTCGCAGCAGGCGATGAGCCCGCAGCCCTTCCCGGCGATGTCCTTCCCCGCCACGCAGAACGAGAACAGCTTGTCGATGACGCACTTGATCTGCGCCGGGATCGAGTACCAGTAGACCGGCATCGTAAAGATCACCGCGTCCGCCTCGAGAATGGCCGGTGCAATCGTGTTGAAGTCGTCGTCAAACGAGCAGGCCTTGCCCGTCTTGAAGCACGTCTCGCAGGCGTGGCAGCCGCCCAGCTGCTTCATGGCGGCGTCAAAGCGCGTCACGGTATGTCCGAGCTTCTCCGCCGCCTCGACAAAGGCGTCCGTCATGGCGAAGCTGTTGCCGCTCTTCCGGGGGCTTCCGGTGATCACTACGATCTTTTTACCCATTTTTATGACCTCCTGATTTTGGAAGATTGACATCTTCCGCTCTGATTGGTATTATCATAGCAAGAATTGCTCCAAATGCAAGTACGCACATCAAGGTGCAATACTAGCGTTCAGGCAATCTACTTTCTAAAGGAGAGTGTAAAAATAGGACGCTGCATCGCGAACGAATGCCTCGGCAGCACCGGCTTCAGCTATACGCTGTCGCTGATCGACGGAAAATATAAAATGACGGTTCTGTATGCCCTCATGGAGTTCGGCGTTGTCCGGTTCAACGAGATGAAGAAGTATATCGGGGAGATCTCCTACAAGACGCTCAGCGCCACCCTGAAATCGCTCGAATCGGACGGCCTGGTGCACCGCGAGGAGTACCCGCAGATTCCGCCGAAGGTGGAATACAGCCTGACCGAGCGCGGCAAATCCCTGATCCCCATTCTGGACAGCATGTGCGAATGGGGCGAGCGGAACCGGCTCCCGTGAAGCGACATCTGATTACACCTCCCCGCCCTCCGGGCGGGGATTTTTGTTGCCGTGCGTAAAGCATTGCCAATTTTGCAAGGCCGCGATCCCCTGATCATGTGTAGGGGCGCACCTGTGTGTGCGCCCGCCGCACCCGCTGCGAATTCGCCGGGGCCAATTCGTTACGCCAAATTCCCCCTGCACGGGCGCACACACAGGTGCGCCCCTACCCGTTTTTAGGAGAATGTGCGTTGTACACGTCGCCCCCTACATCTCTTCCCCGTCTGCCGGGCGGGGCGTTTCTTCTTTTTGCCGGGCCTTCCAGCGGAGCCAGTCGCGATCGAGCACCGTGACATGAGGACGCGTCAGAATGACGTCGCAGGGAAATTCCTCGCAGAGCGTACACTGCGGCAAGCCGCGCGCGAGCACGCAGTCGCGGGTGTAGCAATCACCGGCTTCATGCGCGGCGAGCATCCG
>CAZYZQ010000079.1:0-9970 GCA_964652075.1 uncultured Oscillospiraceae bacterium | reverse complement strand
TGCGCGGCGAGCATCCGCCGCGCGGGCGGATAGACGGGATTGCCCAACTCCTCGCTGCTCGTCGCCGCGGACGCAATCGAAAACGCCGCCTCCCGCCCGGCCTTTTTCACCAGATCCTTCATCACAAACTCCGCCATCGGACTGCGGCAGATATTGCCGTGGCAGACAAACAGTATCTTTCTCATCCTGCATAGTTCCTTTCTGTTCCAATCGCATCATACTCCATTCGGCCCGATTTTACAACTCCCAATTGCGTCTCGCACCGCCATGCGCGCGGGAGGGGCTTTACAGGACGGCGCGGGTGTGGTATAATCGTTGCAATCGCAACGGTCTGAAAGGAGAGACGAACTATGGCATTGCTGCGCGATATGACGGAAATCGCCCGGTGCGGGGCGCTGTACCGGGCGGAGCACCTGGCCGCGCTCGGGCTTAAGGGCTGCCATGCCAGCTATCTGATGGAGATCTGTGCAAATCCCGGCATCTCGCAGGAGGCGCTCGCGAAGCGGATCTGCATCAACAAGAGTAACGTGGCCCGGCAGGCGGCAATTCTGGAGGAGGGCGGCTTTCTCACCCGCACCGCCTGCGAGACGGACAGGCGGGTCTTGCAGCTCTTCCCCACGGAAAAGGCGCGGGCGCTGCTACCGCAGATCCGGGAGGTGCTGTTGGACTGGGGCCATTACGTCACGCAGGATCTGACACCACCCGAGCGCGAACAGCTGACGCAGCTTCTGGCCAAGCTCAAGGGCCGCGCCCGCGCGTGGATGGAGGAGGCCTGAGATGTCTGCTCTGAAACGCTATCTGCGCCCGTACTACGCCTATATGCTGATCACCATGACCATCAAGCTGCTGGGCGCGCTGCTCGAGCTGCTGATCCCCAATCTGATGGAGATCATTCTGGACGAAAAGGTCCCCTCCGGGGACACGCGGAGCATCTTCCTCTTCGGCGGGCTGATGCTGCTGTGCGCCTTCGGGTGCCTGAGCTTCAACATTCTGGCCAACCGGATGAGCGCCGTCAGCTCCGGTAAGATCACGCTCGCCCTGCGGCACGACCTGTTCCGGAAGCTGGAGAGCCTCTCGGCCCGGCAGATGGACGAGCTGACCGTCCCCTCCGCCGAATCCCGGCTGACCAGCGACACCTATAATATCAACCAGCTGCTGGCGCGGACGCAGCGGCTGGGCGTGCGCGCGCCGATTTTGCTGCTGGGCGGCGTCGCCATGACGCTGAGTATGGATGTCCCGCTGGCGCTGGTGCTGGTCGGGATGCTGCCCGTGATCGCCGTCATGGTGTACTTCGTCACAAAAACGAGCATCCCGCTCTACACCCGCCAGCAGTCCGTGCTGGACAAGGTGGTGCGCACTGTGCAGGAGAATATCACCGGCATCCGGGTCATCAAGGCGCTGAGCAAGACGGAATACGAGAAGGCGCGCTTCCACAGCGTCAACGAGGAGCTCACCGGCGTGGAGCGCAAGGCGGGCGCGGTGACCTCCATCACCGATCCGGCGGCGTCGCTGACGCTGAATCTGGGGCTGACGCTGGTGGTGCTCTTCGGCGCGATGCGCGTCAACGGCGGCGCGTGCAAAAGCGGCGTCATTGTCGCGTTTTTGCAGTATTTCATCATGATTCTGAACGCCATGCTGGGCATCACCCGTATCTTTGTCATGTGGTCCAAGGGCGCCGCCAGCGCCCGGCGCGTGGGGCAGGTGCTGCAAACGCCGGAGGATCTGACGCTTCTTTCGCCGGAGAAGCCGGAGCCGGATGCGCCGCATATTGAGTTCCGGGACGTGACCTTCTCCTATACCGGCGTGGGCTGCAATCTGGAGCACCTCTCCTTCCGGCTGGCGCACGGCCAGACGCTGGGAATCCTCGGCGCGACCGGCTCCGGGAAGTCGACGATTCTGAACCTTCTGATGCGGCTGTACGATCCGGACGAGGGGCAGATCCTGCTGGACGGCGTCGACGTGCGGCGCATCCCCACGGAGCAGCTGCGCAAGAAGTTCGGCGTGGTGTTCCAGAACGACTTTGTTCTGGAGGGTACCATCGCGGACAACCTGCGCTTTTTCCGCGACATCCCCGACGCCGCGCTTGCGCAGGCGGCCGCGGACGCGCAGGCCGACTTCATTCAGGAAAAAGCGGGGCGGATGGACGCCGAGGTCACAGTCCGGGGCAACAACCTCTCCGGCGGCCAGAAGCAGCGCCTGCTCATCGGCCGCGCGCTGGCGGGAAGCCCGGAGATTCTGGTGCTGGACGACGCGTCCTCCGCGCTGGACTACCGGACGGACGCCAACCTGCGCCGCGCCCTGCGGCAGAACTACCGCCGCACCACGACCGTCGTGGTCGCGCAGCGGATCAGCAGCCTGCGCCATGCGGATCTGATCCTCGTGCTGTCGGACGGCGCGGTCATCGGCGCGGGGAGCCACGCCCAATTGATGGAAACCTGCGCGGAATACCGCCAGATCGCCCGCATCCAGATGGGCGACGGAAGGGAGGGAGCCTGATGGCACATCCCAATACCATCGGCGGCGGCCGCATGACGCGCGGCGAGACAAGCGGCGACCGCCGCAGCTTCTCCGGCGCGCCGCAGGACCGGGGCCGGATCCTTCGCCGGCTTTGGCGCTATCTCGGGCGCAACCGTGCGCTGCTGGCGCTGGCCGTCGCGCTGTCGCTGAGCAGCAGCCTGCTGGCGCTCTACGGCCCGAAGCTCTCCGGCGAGGCCATCAACGCCATTGATCTGGGCGCGGGGCAGGTGGACTTTCCCACCGTGCTGCGCTGCACCGGCCTGATGGCCGTCTTCTACACCGGCTCCGCCCTTTTGACCTATCTTCTGAACCTTGTCATGATCCGTCTGTCTACCCGTGTCTCGCGGCAGATGCGCCGCGACGTCTTTGAAAACCTGACGGCTCTGCCCGTCGGCTTCTTCGACCGCTACCAGACGGGCGATATCATCAGCGTGATCACCTATGACGTGGACACGGTCAACCAGTCCCTGTCCACAGACCTTTTGCAGGTGCTGCAAAGCGTCCTCACCGTCACGGTGTCCTTTGTGATGATGCTGACCATCGCGCCGGTGCTGGTGCTGATCTTCGTTGTGACGGTGCCCGTCACGGCTATTTTCACCAGATGGCTGGCCTCCCGGGTGCGGCCGCTGTTCCGCCGCCGCAGCGCGAAGCTGGGCGAGCTGAACGGCTTTGTGGAGGAGATGCTCTCCGGCCAGAAGACCATCCGCGCCTACGGCCGGGAGGAGGCCGTGCTGGGGCGCTTCGACGAAAAGAATCAGGCGGCGGTCGACGCCTATACGGTTGCGGAGGCCAACGGCACCATCACCGGCCCGTCCGTCACGTGCATCAACAATATCTCGCTGGCGCTTCTGTGCGTGTTCGGCTCCCTGCTGTTTTTGCAGGGGCGGATCGGCCTTGGCGACCTGTCGAGCTTTGTGCAGTACTCCCGGAAGTTCTCCGGGCCGATCAACGAGGTGGCCAACATCATCTCGGAGCTGCAAAGCGCGATTGCCGCGGCGGAGCGCGTCCTACGCCTGATCGACGCGGCGCCCGAGGCGCCGGACGCGCCGGACGCCGCGACGCTGCACACGGTTTCGGGCGATGTGGCGCTTCAGGATGTCGACTTCTCCTACACGCCGGGCCACCCCATCATTCAGGATCTGAACCTGCACGCAAAGCCCGGCTCCCTGACCGCCATCGTCGGCCCCACCGGGGCGGGAAAAACCACGATCATCAACCTTCTGATGCGCTTCTACGACGTGGACGGCGGCGCCGTCTATGTGGACGGGCGGGACATCCGGCACGTCACGCGCGACTCGCTGCGCCGGTCTTATACCATGGTCCTGCAGGACACGTGGCTGTTCCACGGAACCATCTTTGAAAATATCGCCTACGGCAAGCCCGGCGCGACGATGGAGGACGTGGTAAACGCCGCGAAGGCCGCGCACATCCACAGCTATATCTCCCGGCTGCCGCAGGGCTACCAGACGGTGCTCTCCGACAACGGCACCTCCATCTCCAAGGGGCAGAAGCAGCTGCTGACCATCGCCAGAGCGATGCTGCTGGACGCGCATATGCTGATTCTGGACGAGGCCACCTCCAACGTGGACACCCGCACCGAGCAGCAGATTCAGGCGGCCATGCGGCAGCTGATGCAGGGCAAGACCTGCTTCATCATCGCCCACCGCCTGAGCACGATCCAGTCGGCGGACCACATTCTGGTGCTGAACCAGGGGCGCGTCGTCGAGCAGGGCACGCACGAGAGCCTCATGGCTCAAAACGGCTTCTACCGGCAGCTGTACGAGTCCCAGTTCGACTCCGTCAGCTGAGGGATGGGGTGCGCAGCAAATTTTGCACCATCTTCCAATAGAACGGCCCCGTGCAACACAACAGCCGCCTCTTCTGAGGCGGCTGTTGTGTTCTCTTATTTCCTGCGCGACGGGGCGGTGACGGTGAAGTCCTCGAGCTGCTTGTAGTACTTCCATTCCTCCTGGATCTCCTCGACGTGCGGCTCGTAGCGCTCCTCGGTGTGGCGGGCGATCTCGCGCATGTGGTCGTACTTGCCCATCATGGTCAGGCGGTCCTGCGGATCGTCCGGCCAGGTGTAGCGGATGCCGCCGTTCTCATCGAGCGAGACGTAGCCCTTGCGGCCGCAGACGGCGCACTCGACGTACTTCCGGCCCGGCTTCGCGACGACAAGGCTCATATGGCAGCCGGGGCAGGCCTCGCCCTCGTCCGGCCCGAGATACTTCTTCATCCAGTCGATCTGCGGGTTCAGGATGGCGTGGCCGACGTTCTGGCCGAGGTACTTGGCGCGAAGCATGTAGTCGCGGCGCATCAGCGCCTCGCCGGGGTCTGCGACCTGATAGACGTTCATGTGATCGACGACGTTCGTCTGTGCGGAGAAGGTCGTCGTGTAGAGCGTGGCAAGGCCGAGGCTCGTCCAGTGCTCGGTCAGCGCGCCGCCGACGGAAATCAGGCCGCCCGGGCGCTGCTTCTTCTGCCCGTTCGCCCAGTCGGGGCAGCCGCCGTTCATCTCCCAGCCGGCCAGATCCATCTTCGGCCCGAAGACGCGGTCGCGGAAGTCGGTCACGACGCCGCACGGCGAGAGCGACCAGACCGGCGCGCCGAGGATGTAGCCGTCGCTCTCCAAAAACTTCTCGGCCAGCCACGGGCCGTCGTCCTTGTGGATGCAGGCGCCGGGGCCTTTGACGTAGCAGGGGCCGCGCGTGCAGTCCTTGCAGGGGCGCAGGTCGCACTCGTGCAGGCGGATCAGCTCGCACTCGATGCCCATCTGCGAGGCGGCGAGCAGCGCCGTTTTCACATAGATCTCAGTATTGCCGCCGCGGCGTCCGGCGGTGAACGCAACCAGTTTCTTTGCCATGATAAATCCTCCCAAATCAAATATCGCTTTTGGTAACTTATTTTACCATAGTTCCTGTGGGAAGTGGAGTGTCAAATACTCCAAACTTTCATGCTAAGATTTGGTGAAAAAAACCGCGCGGGCCGATCCTCGGCCCGCACGGGACAGTTTTTTCAGATGACGCGCACACGGATGACGTCGGGCATCGCGGTGATTCTCTCGAGCGTGTCGACCGGGATGTGGTCGGAGACGTCGAGCATCGTGTAGGCGATCTCGCCCTTCGAGCGGTTGACCATGTTCTCGACGTTCGAGGCGGACAGCGCGTTCGTGATCGACGAGATGACGTTCGGCACGTTCTTGTGGATCACGCACAGGCGCGTCGCGCCGGGGGTCGTCTCCAGCCACGTCGCGGGCAGGTTGACGGAGTTCTTGATGTTGCCGTGCTCCAGATAGTCGGCGATCTCCTGCGCAGCCATGACGGCGCAGTTGTCCTCGCTCTCGGGCGTGGACGCGCCGAGGTGCGGCAGCGCGACGACGTTCTTGTGGTGCAGAAGATCCTTGTCGATGAAGTCCGTGACGTAGCGCGCGACCTTGCCGGAATCCAGCGCGGCCAGCAGATCGGGCGTGCAGACGAGGCCGCCGCGGGCGAGGTTCACGATGCGCACGCCGTCCTTCATCTGGTCGATGGAGCCGGAGTTGATCATATTCTTCGTGTCCGGCAGCAGCGGGGAGTGGATCGTGATATAGTCGGCGCGCGCGAGCACCGTCTTCTGGTCGACGACCTCGACGGCGCGGCTGAGGTGCAGCGCGTTCTGGACGGACAGGTACGGGTCGCAGCCGACGACGTTCATGCCGAGCGCCACGGCGGCGTTCGCGACCAGCACGCCGATCGCGCCGAGGCCGATGACGCCGAGCGTCTTGCCCATGATCTCGGGGCCGACGAACTGACTCTTGCCCTTCTCGGCCTGCTTGGCCACGTCGCCGTTCTCCTCGGAGAGCTGGGACGCCCAGGCGATGCCGCCCGCAACGTCGCGCGAGGCCAGCAGCAGCGCGCAGATGACCAGCTCCTTGACGGCGTTGGCGTTCGCGCCCGGTGTGTTGAAGACGACGATGCCCTGCTTTGCGCACTCGTCGCAGGGGATATTGTTCGTACCGGCGCCGGCGCGCGCGATGGCGAGCAGCGACGCGGGCATCTCCATGCTGTTCATGTCCGCCGAGCGGACGAGGATCCCCTCCGGCGCCTCGGCGCTGTCGGAGATGGAGTATTTTGCCGGATCGAGCTGCGCAAGCCCGACCTTCGAAATCTTGTTCAGGGTTTTGATGGAATACATCGGAAAAACCTCCCGGAAGCTCAAATTTGAAAGTGACTATATTATACCCGTGTCCGCCGTACAAAGTCAATCGTCGTTTTCACGAAATACAGTGCAAAAGCGCGCCCATTTCCGGCAAGATCGTACGAGGGTATAGTGGGAAGTCCGCCAGCGACGCCGTAGGGGCAGACCTGCGTGTCCGCCCGGGAATGCAGCAGAAATTCTGCACAAGCCTCCCACAGAACAACCCCCGTTCTTGGCTCCCCCTACGGGGGAGCTGGCAGCGCTAAAAGCGCTGACTGAGAGGGGCTGCACCGAAGGGTTGTACAAAGGCCGGGTGTTTGCAACAGCCTGCTCGAGTCTTTTCCGCATAGATTTCGGTGCTGTACAGACTTTTGACTGCATCCCCTCTCAGCCCCAGTGTGCGCACTGGGGCAGCTCCCCCCCACTGGGGGAGCTTAGCGGGGGCGTTCTATCGTGGGTGCAGTACAGACTTCATGCGGGCCGCAGCTTCTGCGCTGCGCGCGCCATGGCGGCGGCAAGCGCGTCGATGTCGGACTCCGACGTCTCGCGGCTGAGCGAGACGCGCGCGGAGCCGTCGATCACCTCGGGCGGCAGGCCCATCACCTCGAGCACGTGGCTGCGGTGGCCGCGGCTGCACGCGCTGCCCGCGCTGACGTACACGTCCTCCGATTGCAGGCAGTTGATAAGCCCCTGCGAGCGCACGCCGGGCAGGCTGACGCAGAGGATCTGCGGCGCCTCCGCCGCGCCCAGAAACTGGATGCCCGGGATCCCCGAGAGCTTCTCGCGGGCCTGGTCACGCAGCGCGGCCATGCGCGCGGCGTCCTCGCGCCACGTCGGGCGCACCGCCTCACACGCCGCGCCGAAGCCGCAGATCAGCGGCACTGGCTCCGTGCCGGAGCGCATCCCCGACTCCTGTCCGCCGCCGAGAAGCAGCGGCGGCAGCGGCAGGCCCGGCCGGATGTAGAGCGCGCCGACGCCCTTCGGCCCGTGGATCTTGTGCGCCGAGACGGAGATCATGTCCGCCCCCAGCGTCCGCGCCGAGAACGGCACCTTGAGGAAGCCCTGTACCGCGTCGCAGTGCAGCAGCGCCTTCGGCGAGCGGCGGCGCACAACGCGCGCCATCTCCTGCACGGGCAGGATCGTGCCGACCTCGTTGTTGACCAGCATGACGGACACAAGGATCGTGTCCGGCCGCAGGACGGCCTCCAGCTCGGCGGCCGTGATGCGCCCCTGCTCGTCGGGCGGCAGATAGCTCACCTCAAAGCCCTGCTGCGCGAGCTTGTGGAACGGATTGAGCACCGCGTGGTGCTCGATGGCCGTCGTGACAATGTGGCGGCCCTGTTTGCCGAGGCGCTGGGCGGCGGAAAAGATCGCCCAGTTGTCGGCCTCGGTGCCGCCGGAGGTGAAGAAGACGCGCTCCGGCTCCGCGCCGAGCGCCCGCGCGACCGACGCGCGCGCGGCCTTGACGCGGTGCATCGCCGCAAGGCCGAGATCATGGATGGAGCTGGGGTTGCCCCAGCAGGTGGTAAGCGCATCCGCAACGGCCGCCGCCGCTGCCTCACAGGGGCGCGTCGTTGCGGCGTTGTCGAGATAAACCAGTGGCATGAAAAAGCATCTCCCGTCTGAAAATCCACACAGTATTCCGCAAGCAAGTATACCACGCCCCGCCCCCGCAAGTCAACGACCCACACGGCCGCAGCGCGCCCCCACTTGCCATTGCGCTGCGTTTCTGCTATACTGAGTACGAACATTTGCGGGAGGTAGCTGCCATGGATTTTAAGCTCGTATCCGACTACAAGCCGACCGGCGACCAGCCGGAGGCGATTGACGCGCTGGTGCGCGGCGTGCAGATGGGGCTGGAGGAGCAGGTGCTGCAGGGCGTCACCGGCTCTGGCAAGACCTTTACGATGGCCAACGTCATCGCGCGCGTGAACCGGCCGACGCTCGTGCTCGCGCACAACAAGACGCTCGCCGCGCAGCTGTGCTCGGAGTTTCGCGAGTTCTTCCCGGAAAACGCCGTCGAATACTTTGTGTCCTACTACGACTACTACCAGCCCGAGGCGTATATCGCCCACACCGACACCTATATTGAGAAGGACTCCGCCGTCAACGACGAGATCGAGCGCCTGCGCCACAGCGCCACGTCCGCGCTTTCCGAGCGGCGGGATGTGATCGTAGTCGCGTCGGTCTCGTGCATCTACGGTCTGGGCGACCCCATCGACTATAAAAACATGGTCATTTCGCTTCGCACCGGCCAGCAGCGCGAGCGCGATGAGCTGATGCGCAAGCTGACCGAGATCCGTTATGAGCGCAACGACATGAATTTCACCCGAAATACCTACCGCGTGCGCGGCGATACGCTGGAGATCTACCCCGCCTACTGGACCGGCAGAGCCGTCCGCGTGGAGTTTTTCGGCGACGAGATCGACCGCATTTCCGAGATCAACGCCGTCACCGGCATGCCGGAGCGGGTACTGAACCATGTGGCGATCTATCCGGCGTCGCACTATGTGGCGTCAAAAGAGAAGATGGCGCGCGCCATGCGCGACATTGAGGACGAGATGTGGCAGCGGGTCAAATTTTTTGAAGAACACGATAAGCTGCTCGAGGCGCAGCGCATCCGCCAGCGCACGCAGTACGATCTAGAAATGATGCAGGAGATCGGCTTTTGCACCGGCATCGAAAACTACTCGCGCGTGATCGCCGGCCGCGCGCCCGGCACGCCGCCGACTACGCTGATCGACTATTTTCCAGAGGATTTTCTGCTGTTTGTCGATGAGAGCCACGTCACGCTGCCGCAGGTGCGCGCAATGTACAACGGCGACCACTCGCGCAAGCAGAGCCTGGTCGACTACGGCTTCCGCCTGCCGTCGGCGTTTGACAACCGGCCGCTCACGTTTGACGAGTTTACCAGCCGCATCCATCAGGCCGTCTATGTCTCGGCCACGCCCGGCGACTACGAGCGGGAGCGTTCGGCCAACACGGCCGAACAGCTCATCCGGCCGACGGGTCTTCTGGACCCCGAGGTGCTCGTCCGCCCGATCGAGGGACAGATCGACGATCTGATCGGCGAGATCAACGCCACGACCGAAAAGGGCGAGCGGACGCTGGTCACCACGCTGACGAAGAAAATGGCGGAGGATCTGACCAAATATCTGACGGAAAACGGCGTGCGCGTGCGTTATATGCACTCCGATATTGGGGCGATGGAGCGCATGGAGATCATCCGCGACCTCCGTATGGCAAAATTTGACGTGCTTGTCGGCATCAACCTGCT
>CAZYZQ010000078.1:10038-11426 GCA_964652075.1 uncultured Oscillospiraceae bacterium | reverse complement strand
TCAAGGTGCCGAACACCGGCATGGAGGAGGTCATCGTCGGCGTCGTCGGCGTGCTGCAGTTCGACGTGTTCCGCTACCGGATGGGAAGCGAATACGGTGTGGAGCTGCGTATGGAGACGCTGCCGTATGAGGAGCTGCGCTTCATCTCCGCCTGCCCGAGCGAGGACCCGAAGGATCTGAACCTCTCGTCCGACGCGGAGCTTCTGGAGGACTACCGCGGCAACAGCCTGCTGGTCTTCTCGTCGTACTGGTCGATCGACTTCACGAAAAAACGCAACCCCGGCCTTGAGCTGTCCGAGACGCTGACCGTCCGGCTGGAGAACGCATAACATACCGCAAAAGCGCCGCCGCCCATGTTGGGCGGCGGCGCTGTGTTTTTGGCGTCAGTCCGGCTCTTTTTCGTGCATCTTCTCGGCCAGGTGCTGGCTGAGGATGGCGAGCGAGGCGGCCATGTTTTCGTTCTGGACGAGCACGCCCGCCGGCACGTTCAGATGCGTGGGCGCAAAGTTCCAGATGGCCAGAATGCCGCAGCGGATCAGGATATCGCACACCCCCTGCGCCTGATCGGCGGGGACTGTGATGATGCCGATGTGGATATTCTCCCGCTGGCAGAAGGACTCCAGCTCCGCGGCTGGGCGGATCGGCTTGCCGTTGACCGTGTTGCCGTACATCGTCTCGCGCACGTCGAAGCCCGCGACAATGTTCAGGCCGTATTCCGTGAAGCCCTTGAAGGACAACAGGGCGTGGCCCAGATTGCCCACGCCGATGATGACGGCGTTGTCCGTGTCGTTGTAGCGCAGGAACGCCTCAATATCGGCGATCAGGCCGCGGGTGTTGTACCCGACCTTCGGCCGCCCGCCGTCGGAGATGGCGGACAGATCCTTGCGCACCTGCACGGGGTTGAGCTTCAGCGCGTCCGCAATGGTCGTGGCGGAGACGTTGCCGTCCTCCGGCAGCGTTTTCAGATACGTACGGTATAACGGCAGGCGCTTGAGCGTCTGCGTGGAAACGGATTTCGGCTTCATAGGAGCTCCCTTCTTTGGGTCGGATGGTATCGATATAGAGGCTACCAATAGTGTACGGCATTTATGAGGAAAAGTCAAATTTATTTTATGCGTACAGAAACGGGTGGCTTGCATTGCGGGCCGCGGTATGGTATAATTTCATAAAATAAATAATCGCCCACACAGGCGCCAGACAGGAGGATGCCCCATGAAAAAAGAGGAATCACCGTCCCGGCAAAAACCTGCGGCAAAAAAGCCCATCCAGAAGCGCTGGTGGTTCTGGGCGGTCCTGATCTGTCTGGGCCTCGGCGTACTGGGGAATCTCGGCAAAGGGCGCGGCAAGGGGGACTCCCTGCCCGTCTCCACGCTCTCCGACGCACAGGA
>CAZYZQ010000078.1:0-9938 GCA_964652075.1 uncultured Oscillospiraceae bacterium | reverse complement strand
CGCCGGAACCGGAGGAGGCCGCAGTACCGGAAACGCCGGAAACCACGGAAGCAGGCGGCACCACGCTCCCGGACACGCCGGAACCGGCCGATACGCCCGCACCGGAAGCGGCACAGCCGCCGGAACAGGAGCCTGTCCCGCTGGAGGAGGCGCCCGACACGCCGGACAGCACTGTCCCGGCCGCGCCACAGGCGGATACGGAACAGCCGGCAGCGCCCGCGCCGGCGGAAGCCAGTCCCACAGCTGATGCGCCGCCCGCCACAGAAGCGCAGGCCGAACAGCCGCCCGACGCCGCGCCGTCCGATGCCGCGCCTACAGCCCCAACCGAAATGCAGGCGGACGGCGAGAACCATAATACTTACGACACGCCGGAGCAGCAAAACACCGAGGCATCCTACGTACTCAACACCAACTCGCACAAATTTCATCTCCCCGGCTGCCGCGACGTGCCGAAGATCAAGCCGGAAAACTACAGTACGACCTCCAAATCCCGCGACGAGGTCATTGCCATGGGCTACAGTCCCTGCGGGCACTGCCATCCCTGACCTTTTGGCGCAAACAGAACGCTCCGGCGCAGCCTCAACTGCGCCGGAGCGTTTTACGTACAAAATCAGAAGAATTTGCGGATGCCGTCCGTCGCGGAATCGACCGCGGCCGAGATGGTCACGGTGAACTCCAGCTTGTTCGCCTTGCCGAACTCCTCGCACCATGCCAAAAACTCCGCCGCCTGATCCGGATCCTCGCAGCCGACGATCTTATACAGCCGGTCGATGAAGATATGGGTAATATCGAAGTTGCCCGCGTGCAGGCCGCTGATAAAGCCCTTCAGGAAGTCATAGTTGTTCATCAGATATTCGCTGGATTCGACCAGACGAACACGATAGTCAATATCAAACGTCAGATTGTTGCCTTTTTCAATGCAAACCATGCTGCCGGTTTCAGTTTTAATCGCGGTATTGATGGATTCGATCAACTGCTTGGTTTTCCCGGAACCCTTCAGCCCCATGACCACTTTCACCATAGTATCGTTCCTCCTATTCTGTGCCGTTGCCGGCTTTAGCTCTATTTTACCGTCTTTGTGCGCGTTTTGCAACTGCTTTCCGAAAATATTTCGGGAAGATTCACAAATTTCACAGGCCGGACAAAACCTGCGCAATATTTTGGCGATATTGCGCAAGGCCCGTCTGCGTGAACGGGTCGCTGCCCAGCAGATATGCGCTCAGCGCGCCGGACAGCTCGAAAAAGTAGCTCAGCTCGCCGAGCAGCGCCGGGGAGGGCGCGTCGCAGTCCACGGTCAGCGCGGGAGCGCCCGCGTCGACATGCGCGTCCAGCGCCGCCTGCAATACGGCCGCCTGCAAGTCCGGCAGCGGCGTGCCGTCCAGCTTTCCCAGACCGTCCAGATCCTTCCAGTCGCTCTCCACGGGCATCGTCTCCTCGCCCGGCGCAAAGCGGACGAACGTCTCAAACACCGGCGCCGCGCCCGTTTGCAGCATGTGCCCCAGCCCCGGCAGCGCGCCGGGATAGACGGCCGTCATGGGCAGAAGCTGCCCGCCCGCCGCCATCAGCTGCCGCCACCACAGGGCGTAGGCCGCGAAGCCCGGCTCGCCGGAGACAAGCAGCTCCGCCCGCCGCCCGTCGCGCAGCAGCAGATGGCGCGAGACGGCATACAGCCACGCGGGGTTTTCAAACGAGCGGATCTCCATCGTCTCCATGGCCTCGCGCGCACCCGACAGCACGGCCTCCGGCTCCACCCCGGCAATCGCCAGCGGCAGGAGCGCCGCGCTCGTCAGCATGGCGCAGCTGTCCGGCACGTCCGCCGGGATCTCCATGGAGCGCCAGCCCTCGCTGCGCGCCATTTCGCGCAGCGTGCCGCTCGTGGGGTCGGTTGTGACCAGAATCCGCTGGCGCGCCTTCTCTGAGCCGTATTTCCGTTCCAGCAGCCAGCGCAGCGACCGCGCGGTCAGATGCATCGGCAGGTCGGCCCCGGTTTTCGAGATCAGGTTGATGGAAAAGTCCACATTGTCGAGGTATTCCAGCAGCGCGCGCAGATGCCGCGCCGAAAGATCCGCCCCGGCGTAGAAGACCTGCAGGCCGCCGCGCGGCACATCGCCGAACAGCAGCTCCATCGCCGCACGCGCGGCCATGGCGCAGCCGTCTGAGCCGACGATCACGAGCGCCTGCGAGCACTCGCGCACATCCTGCGCGAGCGCGCTGATATCCTGCGTCCAGCGCGGCAGCGTCCGCCAGCCGAGCAGCTCCTTGCCCGGGCCCTTTGCATCGGCCAGCAGCCCATGCGCCGCGAAAACCGCCTGCTCCTGCCCGAGCAGGTCGGAGAGCGAAAGGTTCCCCCAAATATTGGAAATATCTACACTGAGCATTGTTCCACCGCCTTTTGTTTTATCATACCGCAATCCGGCGAGAAAAACAATTCCTGTTTTTCGCTTCTGCTCAGCCGAAGCATACGGCGCGCAGCACGCGCAAAAACAGCTGCCCCGTGGTCAGGCGCGGAACGGCCTGCTCTGCGACAATCGGGATCTCCGCGATTGCCGCCCCGCCGGAAACAATGCGCAGCGTGCCGAGCTGCTGCCCGGCCTCCACCGGCGCCTCCACGCTCTCGGCCAGTGTGATCTCTGTCGTTGCGCCGGCCGCCTGCTGCTTTTCCACAAGCACCGCGCCCTGCTCCGCGAGCCGGACGGGGCAGCTTTCCTGCGCGCCCAGCCGCACAGCAACCGGCGGCAGCGCGCCCGCGTCCGGCGTCAGATTGGCATACGTCGCGAACCCGTAGTCCAGCAGCGCCTTCGCCGCGCCGAAGCGCTGCGGCGAGGTCTCGCACCCGAGCACGACCGCGATCAGCTCCATCCCGTCCCGCTTGGCCGAGGCGGAGAGACAGTACCCCGCCGCCTTGGTGTAGCCGGTTTTCAGGCCCGTGCAGCCGGAGTAGAAGCGGACGAGCTTGTTTGTGTTCGACAGCCCGAACTGCCCATCCCGCACGGAGTCCATCCAGATGGTCGTATAGTTTCGGATCGTGTCGTGTTTCAGTAGCTCGCGCGACATGAGCGCGATGTCGTAGGCCGTCGTCAGGTGCTGCGCCGCGTCCGGCTCGTCGTCGAGGCCGGTGCAGTTGACGAAGTGCGTGTCCTGCATTCCCAGCTCGGCGGCCCGCGCGTTCATCCGCTCGACGAACGCCGCCTCGCTGCCGCACAGATGCTCCGCCAGCGCGCAGGCGCAGTCGTTTGCCGACGAGACGGCCACGCTTTTGAGCATCTCGTCGACCGTCATCACCTCGTTCTCCTTCAGATAGACCTGGCTGCCGCCCTTTGCGGCGGCGTTGGCCGAGGCGGTGACTTGGTCTGTCAGCGAGAGCTGCCCGCCGTCGATCGCCTCCATAATCAGCAGCATCGTCATCACCTTGGTGACGGAGGCCGGCGCCATGGGCGCGTGGGCGTTCTGCTCACACAACACGGTTCCCGTCGCGGCGTCGATCAGGATGGCGCTCGGCGCCTCCACCTCCGGCCCCGCCGCGCGGACGGCGGCCGGCGGCAGGAGCAGGACGGCTGCCAGCAGCAGCGCGGCCAGCCGTTTCCAATTTGGCATAAAAACAACCCCTTCTTCTCAAGTTGGTGGTACAACCCTATGAGAAGAAGGGGCAAATTAGACGTGCCTCATTCACAGCAGAGCAGGCGGCCCAGCCGCTCACGCAGCGGCTCCGCATCCGCATCGTCCACTGCAAGAGCAACGGGCTTTTGCAGATCGACTGTAAACATCCCGATCAGCGATTTGGCGTCCACGCTGCCGTCCGCCGTCTCGGCGAGCACCGGCCCGGTGCAGAGGGACGCAAGATCCACAAATCGGCGCACGTCCTCCATCGAACGCAGACGCACAAGCAGTTTTGTCATGCCATCACAGCCTTTGTTCCATACGTCAAAAAATCCTGAATTGTGCTGCAGAACTTCTCCGTCTCATCCGCCGCGCCTTCAATCCGGACGCGCACGGGCTGCCGCAGATCCAGGCAGAACAGCGCCATGAGCGACCTTGCGTCGATGGACACCGCGCCTGTGTCGGCATAGATCCGGAGTGGGTGTTCGCCTGCAGCGCAGGCGAACTTCTTGACGTCCTCCAGCGAATTCAGCTTGACCCATATCGTTTTCATGAAAAAATGACCTCCAAAAGAACTGTACAACCGGCGGGGTTTTGTATTATAATGGGGGCGGAACACATCCAACCCGCGCTGGCTGTATTTATCTTTCTAGCCAGATTATACCCCCGCGCTTTTCCGATTTCAAGTGGGCAGTTGTAGAATTTACACAACTTTTACATTCTATTTTTGGTGGTTTTGCATATGAAGATCGCTTTTTATACCTTGGGCTGCAAGGTCAATCAGTACGAAACGCAGGCAATGGAGCAGCTTCTGCGCCAGCGCGGCCACACCCTCGGCGCATTTGAGGAGGTGTGTGACGCATACATTATCAATACCTGCACCGTCACGGCGATCAGCGACAAAAAATCACGCAACGCGATCCGCCGCGCGCGGCGGCGCAACCCGGACGCCGTCATCGCCGTCGCGGGCTGCTACGCGCAGGTCAGCCCGGACGAGATCCGCGCGCTGGGTGTGGACGTCCTCTCCGGCTCTTCCGGGCGCATCCCGTTTCTCGACGCAATCGAGCGCGCCGCCGCGACGCATACGCGCATCGACCTGCACGACGACGCCATGCAGCACCGCACCTTTGAGCAGCTGCCCGCGGGCGGCCTTGCCGCACGCACGCGCGCGCTTTTGAAGGTGGAGGACGGGTGTGTCAATTTCTGCACCTACTGCAAGATTCCCTACGCGCGCGGGCCTGTGCGCTCCCTGCCGCTGGACGCGGCCGTCCGGCAGGCGCGGGAGCTGGCCGCGAAGGGCTACCGTGAGATCGTCGTCAACGGTATTGAGATCTCCTCATGGGGTATGGAGTCCGGCGGGAAGCTGACAGATCTGCTCGCCGCCATTCTGGAAGCCGTACCGGAGCTGCGCATCCGCCTCGGCTCGCTGGAGCCGCGCACCGTTGACGAGGATTTCTGCCGCACGCTCTCCCCGTTTCCGAATCTCTGCCCGCATTTCCACCTGAGCCTGCAGAGCGGCTGCAACACGGTGCTGATGCGGATGCGCCGGAAGTATACGACCGGCCGCTTTGCCGAAAGCTGCCGCCTGCTGCGCGAATACTGGCCCGGCTGTGCAATCACGACCGATCTCATCGTCGGCTTCCCCGGCGAGACGGAGGCGGAGTTTGCCTCCACACTGGACTTCATCCGCGCCTGTGCGTTTTCGGCCATGCACATCTTCCCCTACTCCCGCCGCAAGGGCACGCCCGCGGCCGCCATGCCCGCCCAGATCCCGCCGGCGGTGAAGGCAGAACGCGCCGCCCGCGCTGCCGCCGTGGCCGGGGAGATGGAGCGCGCCTACCGGGAAAGCCTGATCGGCACGGTACAGCCCGTTCTGTTTGAGCAGCCGGAAGAACCGGGCTTCGCCGGCCACACGCCCAGTTATGTGAAGGTCTATCTGCCCGGCGCGCAGGGGCTGCACAACACGGTGCGGCCGGTGCGCATCGAGAGTCTATGCGCCGACGGCGTGTCCGGTTCCTTTGCGGACGAATGACCTTGCTACCACCAGCGAAAGCGCGGCGCGGGCGCGGCAAAGAGCCAGTGGCGCAGGTAGCCGTCGGCATAGACCGCCAGCACCGACAGGCCGCACCAGAGCGCGGACAGCTGCGGGCAGATCTGCCCCTGTAAATTGCCCGGCAGATGGCTGTAGTCCCAGATGCCAAGCCCCAACACGCGGTTGAGCAGCAGCCCGCTCAGATACTCCAGCGCCGTGATAATCGCCCCGCCGCACAGCGCCAGCACCGGTACCGGCAGCGCGCGCGGCAGGCGGCCGATGAGAAAGAAGCACAGCCCGCCGAGCAGGAACATGCTCCAATGGCTGTAGCCGCGATAACACAGCTCTATCCCGACATAAGCCGCGCCTCCGATGGCAAAAAGCGTCAATTCCCGAACAATCCGCATGACAATCCCTCCGGAGGCAGTATCTGCCGCCGCGGGGGAATTTAGCCGGGAATCGGCGAAAAAATTTGAAATATCCTATTGACAATGTGGAAGGTTTCGGGTAGAATAATACACGCACCTCGAGTGCAGGTTTGGCGGCATAGCTCAGTTGGTAGAGTATCCGGTTCATACCCGGCTTGTCCCCGGTTCAAATCCAGGTGCCGCTACCAGAGCCTGCGAGCGATCGCAGGCTCTTTTTATCCGGCCCGTTGGTCAAGCGGTTAAGACACGGCCCTTTCACGGCTGTAACATGGGTTCGATTCCCGTACGGGTCACCAAAAACCAGACATCGCCCTGCGTAGGGCGATGTCTGGTTTTTGCTATGCCCCGTTGGGAATCGAACAGGGCGACGGCGCAGCCGGAAGCGACAGTCCAGTGGACTGTCGCTTAGCCCGCGGGTAGATTCCCAACCAAAAGCCGCCCAAGGTGCGGCTTTTGGTTTCAGTCTTTGCACCGTCCTGCGTAGGACGATGTCCTGAATTTACATTTACAGGCGCTGCCCCTCGTCGGGCAGCGCCTGTTTATTCACCACTCCCCCTGCGGGCGCAGGCGGATGACGACGGCGGTCTCATCGTCCTGCCCTTCGCCGCAGGCAGCGATCAGCAGGCGGCTCAGCTCCTTTGGGCCGGAACCGGCATAGGACTGGAGTGTCGCCTCGGCCGCCGGGCCGGATGCGCCGTCCGTCAGCAGCACCAGCAGCTCCCCGCTGCGCAGCGACACCGGGATGCGCTCCGGCTGGAACCCGCTGCCAAGCCCCGGCGGCGGCGCGGCCTCGCCCAGACGGCTCAGCTCACTGCCCGCGTGCAGGTAGCTTGGCGACGCGCCCCACTTGTACAGCGTTCCCTTTCCCCGCACCAGACTGATCGCGGCGAGATCGACCGTGGAAAAGCCGCCGTCCTCGCGCAGCAGGTACACGCCGTTCAGGATTTGCAGCGCAACGCCCGGGTCGGCTCCGGCCTGCAGCAGGCTTGTCAGCATATTGACCGCGGCGGCGCTCTCCTGCGCCGCGCCCGGGCCGGTGCCCATGCCGTCGCAAAGAAGTAAATACAGCATCCCGTCCGGCGTCCGGAAGCAGCCGCCCCGGTCGCCGGAGATGTGCGCGCCCTGCCTGCCCGCGCCGCGGATGCCGACCTCCGGCACGTAGCGCACGGCGACGCGGCGGCTTTTGAGCACCTCGTCCGCCGTGTGCTGGAGCATCCGGCCAAGGAACCGGTACTGCTCGCCCAGAATTGCGCGCGACTCCTGAAGCCGCGTTGCGTACTGCCGGTGGTGGCGGAGCCTGTCCAGCTCAGCGGAGACCGCGTTTGTGAAGTTCTCGAGATGCAGGCAGTGTGAGACAAACGCGGGCGGGAAGTCCGTCTGCTTGGCCGTGCCGCGCGCCAGAATGGCCGGGGCGGCATCGGACAGCTCCCGGAAGGTCTGCGCGGCGTTCTGCTCCCAGCACTGCGTCCACTGGCCACAGAGCCTGCAAACCTGCTCGGCCACGCGGTCGTAGATCACGGCGGCGTTCGCCTCCGGCGGGGCCTCCTCCGCCTCGCCGAGCATGGCGCAGACCTGCCGCATCGCCTCGCTCGCGTGGGTGAGCTGCCGCCGGGCGCGGCTGGTGCCCACCGGCGCGTCGAACCACCGCTGCGGCACCGGCAGCGCGCACAGGCAGCCGAGCAGCGCCGCCGGAACCTGCCACGCCGTGCCGAACACCGCGATCCCAAGGCCGACGCAGAGCCAGCCGACCGCCGCGCGCGGCACCGGGCGGCGCAGCCGCCGCCCCAGCAGCGGCGGCAGCGCCAGCGACATGGCCACCCCGCCCGGCTGGCTCAGGCTGAGCGCCAGCGCCGCCGTCACGCCGACAGCCAGCCCGCTCTCCGTTCCCGTCGCCGCGACCGTCACGGCGACGCCGAAGGCAAGCCCCAGCGTACACGCGTCATAGCCGATGCGGTTCAGCCCCAGCACCAGACAGGCAAACAGGAACAGCAGCGCGCCGGGCAGCCGCCGCTGCCGGGCCTGCTGGAAGCACAGGCTGGACGCCGCGGCGACCAGCGTCCACACCACCCAGCGCAGCGTCATAATCAGCCCGCCGTCCAACAGAAACGCGACGCCGAGCAGCGCCTGCATCACGGCCGTGATGGCCACGGGGAACCAGGCGCGATGTACCAGCGGCGTACCCCGGAAGATCAGGGTGCCGGTGCCGACGAGAAAGACCGTTGCCGCCGGGATCAGGCCCGCGTCGAGGCCCCAGAAGACAAAGTAGCCCGCCATGGCGCCGAGCGTTGCACCGAGCGTCGCGGTCTGCGCGCCCCATGCCGCCACCAGCCCCACCGCGAGCGGCAGCGGCTGTTCGAGCACAGCCGCGCCGGAGAGGACAAACGCCATCGCCGTCGCGGCCAGCAGGCGGCCCAGCTGCTGCATACTGGGGAGCGCATGGCTCCTCGGGGGGATTTTCACAGAAGTTTTCAAATTTCTCATCTCCGTTTCGCCCCCTATCGTACCAGCTTTCCCATGCAAACGCTGTCGGGAAATAGCCCGGGAAAAGGTTTCCCGGACTATTTCCGCCGCTCGCCCCGTTTCCTGCCAAATCCGCAAAATGCGCGCTCTACGCAAAGGCGTCCGTTTGCGTAGAGCGCGACACCCCCCGGCGCGCCGGTGGGATGCGCCGGAATCTCTCACCGTCTTCCGATTGCTCCACCGCCCTACGCGCATGCTCCTCCTGACGTCGCGGCGCGCATTTCTCTGTTTCCACATCAAAAACCGCCTTGCGCGGTTGTTTTTTCCGGAAAAAGCTGTATAATAGTCTTGTATGGGCTTTTTGCCGGAACAAACCACATGGGAGGGTACACAGCATGGGTCAGGAACTGGAATGGAAATTTGCCGCGTCGCCCGCAGCGCTGGATGCTGCGCTGGTTTTGCCGGAGATTCATGCGTACCGCACAGAACCGGTGCAGACGCTCTCCATGCGCACCTCCTATTATGACACCCCGGATCACGCGCTCAGCGAAAAGCGCTGGACGCTGCGGCTGCGGCAGGAAAACGGCGTGGGCGTCGCATGCTGCAAAACGCCGCTGGCCGGCGGCGCGCGCGGCGAGTGGGAGGTTCCGTCCGACTCGCTCGAAGCCGCGCTTCCCGCGCTGGTGCGCGCGGGCGCGCCGGAGGAGCTTTTGACGCTGCACGGCCTTGTGCCCGTGTGCGGGGCGGAATTTGTCCGCCATGCCGCCGCACTGCGGCTGCCGGACAGGACTTTGTGCGAGCTGGCGTGTGACGCAGGCCGCCTGTTCGGCCGCGCCGGGACGATGCCGCTGTGCGAGATCGAGCTGGAGCATAAATCCGGCGACCCGGAGGCGAGCCGTGCGCTTGCCGCGCATATCGCGCAGCTTCTTTGCCTGTCCCCCGAGCCGCGCAGCAAGGCGCAGCGTGCGTTTTCTCTGCAATAAGCAGCTCCCGGAGCCTCTGATAGAAATCAGCGCTTCTTTTACAGATTGTTCCCACATTTGCGGGGGCGCTCTGTTATACTGTGCTTATGCTTGCATACTCAAAGTCTGGAAGGATTGAAAATACATGGGACTTTTGAAAAAACTCTTTGGCACGCACTCGTCCAAGGAGCTCAAACGCATCGAGCCGCTGGCCGATCGGGTCATGGCGCTCGAGGAGGAGTACCGCGCGCTCTCCGAGGAGCAGCTGCGCGCCAAAACGCAGGAATTCAAGGATCGCTATGCCGCGGGCGAGACGCTGGACGAGCTGCTGCCGGAGGCGTTCGCCGCCGTGCGCGAAGCGTCCGACCGCGTGCTCGGGATGCGGCCGTACCGCGTACAGGTCATCGGCGGCATCATCCTGCACCAGGGCCGCATCGCGGAGATGAAGACCGGCGAGGG
>CAZYZQ010000077.1:0-11490 GCA_964652075.1 uncultured Oscillospiraceae bacterium | reverse complement strand
TTGGACTCAGAGTCACGGCCGTTCTTGGTGGAACCACCGCCCTTATGATGCGCGAAGAACTGAATGCCAATCTTAAGCATTTGTTACACCTCCAAAACGTCGATATATTCCGGATTTTCGTCCCGCAGCTCACAGAGCGTGAGCATCAGGCCCGTTAAAACGGCCTGCGCGGCCTCGTCCTCGAGGGCGTCTGCGGGCAGGCTCAGGCTGATGCGGGCATCCTGCCCGTTCACCCGAACCTTTGCGGAGAAGCCCAGCACATCCGTGATGGTGCACTCCGCCAGACGGACGGCGGATGTGATGGCCGCGCAGACGATATCCGCACCGGCCTCCGCATATCCAGAGTGGCCCTCACAGGTAAAGCTCTGGATCCTGTCGTCCTTCATGTGAAATGTGATTGTGGTCATCAGCCGACGATCTTGGCGATCTCAACCTTGGTGTACGGCTGGCGATGGCCATTCTTCGACTTGGAGTCCTTCTTCGGGCGATACTTCAGGACGGTGATCTTCTTACCCTTCCCGTTCTTGAGCACCTTGCCGGTAACGGAAGCGCCGTCGACCACGGGCGCGCCGACCTTGGAATTCTCGCCGTCCACGATCGCCAGCACCTGATCAAACTTGACCTCCTGCTCCTCCTCGACGCCCAGCTTCTCGACGAAGATGACATCACCCTCGCTCACGAGATACTGCTTGCCGCCGGTCACAATAACTGCCTGCATTTGTTTGCACCTACCTTATGTGTAGACTCGCTCTGTGGGGCGCGGATGATCCATCCGACTTATAGCCCGTTCGATGCGGCTTTCTGATTATACCATGCAGGCAGCTGGAAAGTCAAACGGTTTTTTCCGTTTTTCTGCACAATTTTACGCTTATTCCGCGTGTTTTACATTGGATACGATCTCACACAGGCAGTCGGCCGCCTCCATGGCGCACTTCGGCTGGCGCGCGAGGTCGCCGAGGGTCACCATGCCAACGAGCTTGCCGTTCTCCGTCACCGGCAGGCGGCGAACCTGACAGGAACACATGGTCTGCTCTGCCTGCTCAATCTCGTCGTCCGGCGAAACGGTGCGCAGCGTACCTGTCATCACACGCTCGACGCTCGTCGTCTCCGGGTCGCGGCCGAGTGCGAGGCAGCGGACAACCAGGTCGCGATCCGTCACCACGCCGCGCAGGCGGCCGTCCTCCGCCGTGACCGGCACCATGCCGACGTTCTCATGGCTGAGCAGCCGCGCCGCAACGGCGACGCTCTCCCCCGCGCCGACAGAGATAGCCGGGGTAGTCATAATTTCCTTGATCTGCATTGAAAAAACCTCCTGTATAGTGGGAATACAGGAAGTTTCTCCAAAACAGGCCAGATTTATGCGTCTAGAACGCACCGTCGATGACAATATCCTCCCGGCACACGCGGCCCCAGTCAAATTCTGAGACCAGCTCGGCGGCAGAGATCGAAATATCCCGCTCCAAAAGCCCCGCGCGGTGGGCAAGATACCCAATGATCTCCGGCGCAGTGTGGCGCAGGCGCAGCGCGCCGAGGTCCAGATCGCCGTCGCGCTTGCTCAGCCGCCGCCCCTCCGGGGCCACCAAAAGCGGGACATGGTAGTACTCCGGCGTCGGCAGGCCGAGCAGGCGCTGCAAATACATCTGGCGTGGCACGGAGTCCAAGAGGTCGCGCCCGCGCACCACCTGCGTCACACCGTTCTCGCCGTCGTCCACTACAACCGCCAGCTGATACGCAAACACGCCGTCCGCGCGGCGGACAATGAAGTCGCCGCAGTCGTGCAGCAGGTTCTCCGCATAGTCGCCCTGCAAACCATCGTGGACGGCAATCACCTCATCCGGCACGATCAGGCGCATGCAGGGCGGCTTTGTCTTCTTCGCCCGCTCCTCGGGTGTGAGATGGCGGCAGGTGCCGGCATAGATCGGCTTGCCATCCGCGGCGTGGGGCGCGGAGGCGGCCTTCAGGTCGCCGCGCGTGCAGTAGCAGGGATAGAGAAGGCCGGAGAGCTTGTCCAGATAGCGCGCATACACCGCGTCGCGCTGCGACTGCGGCTGTGCCTCCCAGTCCCAGGTCAGGCCGAGCCAGCGCAGATCCTCGCGCAGAGTCTGCGCGGCTTCATCGGAGCAGCGCTCGCGGTCAAGATCCTCGATACGCAGCACCAGCTGCCCGCCCGCCGCGCGGACAGACAGCCACGCCAGCAGTGCGGAGAACAGATTGCCCAGATGCATCCGCCCGCTGGGCGTAGGCGCAAAACGGCCGACGAGCATGGCACGGCCCCCTTTCTCATCTTAATACATCTGCTTTTGGCTCTCGTGATACTCCGCATAGAGCGCGCGGCAGTCTTCGCTTTCCTCCTGCCGGAGGCGCAGGGTGTTATGATCCGTCAGGCCGCCGCGGATGAAGTCATAGATCCGGTTGTCGCGGAAGCCGATCTCCCCGGCCGCGGCCAAATCGTTGCCGTAGCGGCAGTCCGTGATGTTCGCCCAGATCATTGCGGACAGGCACATCGGGCACGGATAGCCGGTGGCATAGAGTGTGCAGCCGGACAGATCGTGCGTGCCAAGGCGGCAGCAGGCGGCACGGATCGCCATGATCTCAGCGTGGGCGGTCGGGTCGTGGTCGCTGAGCACCCGGTTGGACGCAACGGCAATCACCTCGCCGCGTGCGTCCGTGATTGCGGCTCCGAACGGCCCGCCGATCCCGGCGCGCATCGTCTGCCGCGCTTTTTCGACTGCAAGCTCCATCGGAGTCATGATCTTTTCCCTCCCTTTTTTGCGGTATCGACGCTCCTGCCGAAGACGACAAAGCGGTCGTAGAGAAACTCGGTTACAAAATTCGTCAGCATGGAGAGCACAAGCACCAGATATGCGTTCCAGCCGCAGCCCGCCAGCGCGTCGCCGCCCCAGGTGGACAGCGGCGTGAACACCAGATAATACGCCGCAACCTTCGCCATTGCAATTGGGATGTTGTTCGCGGAGTGGAACGTCCAGCGGCGGTTCAGCGTAAAATTCCATACGACGGACAGAATAAGCGCGGTGAGATAGCAGGGCCAATAGCGCAGCCGCAGGATTTCGTACAGCAGCGTGAACGACGCCGCCTGAATGACGCCCGCGCTCGCGGAAAACAGCGTAAATTTCAGGGCGCGGATTCCCTCTTGCTTTTTCGACATGGCACGCGCCTCCTTCCCGCGCTATCTTAACAGGTTTTTTCGCGCAATACAAGCAATTTTCACATTTCTTCACGTGTTCTCTTGACTTTGCGTCAAAATCTGGTATGGTAAGCATAGCATCAAACTCGTATCAAAGGAAATGGGGCGGTTATTATGAAACGGGCGGCAGGCGTTCTGCTCTCCATCACGTCGCTTCCCTCGCGCTACGGCGTCGGCACGCTGGGGCGGGAGGCTTATGCGTTTGCGGATTTTCTGGCGGACGCCGGAATGCGCTACTGGCAGGTACTGCCGGTCGGGCCGACCAGCATGGGCGACTCGCCCTACCAGTCCTTCTCCACCTTCGCGGGCAATCCGTACCTGATCGATCTCGATCTGTTGGCGGAGCAGGGGCTTCTGGAGCCGCGGCGGCTGGACGTAACCTTCTGGGGCAACCAGCCGGAGTATGTGGACTACGGCGCGCTCTACACCGCGCGCTTCGCGGTGCTGCAGACGGCCAGTGACCGCGCCTGGGCCGCATTCCCGGAGAAGATCACGGCCTGGGCCGCGACGCAGGACTGGCTGGACGACTACTGCCTCTACATGGCGCTCAAGCGGCACTTCGACATGAAATGCTGGACGGACTGGCCGGATGAAAAAGCGCGCGCACGCGACCCGGAAACGCTGGCGCAGTACCGGCTGGCGCTCGATTCGGATATCCGCCTGTTCACATTTATACAATATGAATTCTACCGCCAGTGGTTTGCGCTGCGGCGTTACTGCAACAGCAAAGGCATCCGCCTGTTCGGAGATCTGCCGATCTACGTTGCGCTGGACTCCGCCGACCTCTGGGCCAACCCCGAGCAGTTCCAGCTGGACAAGGACCGCCTGCCGACCGTCGTCGCAGGCTGCCCGCCCGACTACTTCTCGAAGACCGGGCAGCTCTGGGGCAACCCGATCTACGACTGGAAAACCATGAAAAAGGACGGCTTCCGCTGGTGGATCGCGCGGATGCGGGGCGCCTCCGCCCTGTTCGACACCGTGCGCATCGACCACTTCCGCGGCCTTGCGTCCTACTGGGCCATCCCCTACGGCGATAAGACCGCCGAGGGCGGCAAGTGGGTGCCGGGGCCTGGCCTGCCGTTTGTCGAGGCCATCCGCCGCGCCTGCCCGGAGACGGAGATCATCGCGGAGGATCTCGGCACACTGACAGACGACGTCGTGCTGCTGCTCGAGAAAAGCGGCCTGCCAGGCATGAAGGTGCTGCAATTCGCCTTCTCCGGCGGCAAAAACAACGACTATCTGCCGCACACCTACCCGCGCAACTGCGTCTGCTATCTCGGCACGCACGACAACAACACAGCTGCGGGCTGGGCGCAGGGCGAGGCGTCGCCGGAGGAGCTGGCCTTTGCCACTGCGTACTGCGGCCCGACGGCGGGCCGCGGCCTTGTGTGGGACCTGACGCTGCTCGGCATCCGCTCGCCCGCGAACCTGTTCGTCGCGGCGATGCAGGATCTGCTCGGACTCGGCGCGGGCGCGCGGATGAACCTGCCCGGCTCCACCGGTGGAAACTGGCAGTGGCGGCTGCGCCCGGGGCAGCTCCCCGACGGTCTCGCCGCACGCCTGCGCAAAGCCTGCACGCTCTACGGCCGCTGTGAGGAGGCCGGCCCTGTCGGACTGGCAAAGGCCGAAGCCGAGGCGAAAGAAGCATCCAGCGCCGCAAAAAAACCGGAGAAATAAACAAAGGCACGCCGCGGTGTGCCGTACACAGATTCGGAGAAAACAATGGAACAGATTTGGCAAACGCTGTACAGCGCCGCGAAGGCCGTGCAGCACGACCGGCAGGTGTCGGAATATGTGGAGGCGGGCGGCGTCGCGGCGGCGATCCAGTCCGCCTCCGGGCAGATCTATCTCGGCGTCTGCGTCGACACCTGCTCCACGCTCGGCATCTGCGCGGAGCGCAACGCCATCTTCAATATGCTTACATACGGCGAGCACGAGATTGCAAGGGTGCTGGCCGTCATGCCGGACGGTAAAACCGGCGCCCCCTGCGGCGCGTGCCGCGAGCTGATGGTGCAGCTGATGCCGGAAACCTACAAGCAGATTGAAATCATGCTGGACTACGAGACCGGCAAAACCGCCACGCTCGGCGAACTGACGCCGGAATGGTGGATTTAGCGCCAATATGCCAAAAGCGGGCTGTCCCATGTTCGTGAGACAGCCCCGCTTTTTTCTATTCTCGCTCAGCTCGTAAAACGGCGGTCGATCAACGTGGGAATCTCGTCCAATTCCACACAGAGGACAGCCGCCAGCTCACCGTGCAGCAGCGACTCGGCAAAACGGCGCTGGCGCACATCGACGCTGGCGGGGCGGCGGCCCTGCGCGGCGCGCTGCTTGCCCCGGCGATAGCCGCCGATTGCAAGCCGTGCCAGCGCCCGGGCGGATGCGACGGGTTCGGGAAGCTGGTAGAGCGCTGTGACGGCCTTCACATCCAGTCCCGCGCTCTCCACCGGCTCCAGCTCCGGCATCCCGTCCAGCAGCGCGTCCGCCTCCTCGCGCGTGAGTGTGCGGCGCAGGTACGCCTTGGAGTTCACCGGAATCAGCACAGTCTCCGTCCCATAGCGCGGTGCGAGCGTATAATACTCGGCGTCGTCCGGCAGGCCGCGGATATCAGGCTTCCCCACGGCCTCCACCCGGCAGACGCCGACGCGGTCATAGAATACAAGATCCCCTGTTTGAAATTTCATGTGCTCCCCTTTCCCGGTTATGTGATACGTTTACAGTTATAGTATAGCAGATTTCCGGCGCGAATGTAAGAAAAAAATGCGAAGAACGCGGCGCATTTCCGCCCTGTTTGTACCGGGGCTTCGGCAAAATGCACACGGTTTCTTCGCATTTCTTGTGTATATTTTCCGTTACAGCTGCTCCGCCAGATCGTAGATCAGGCGCTCGGACTTCTCCCAGCCGAGGCAGGGGTCGGTGATGGACTTGCCGTAGACGCCTTCACCGATCTTCTGCGCGCCGTCCTCGATGTAGCTTTCGACCATGAAGCCCTTGACAAAGGCGCGGATGTCGGGGTTGTGGCGGCAGGAGTGGAGCACCTCCTTGCAGATGCGCACCTGCTCGAGGTACTGCTTGCCGGAGTTGGAGTGGTTCGCATCGACGATGACGCCCATGTTCTGGAGGTTCCGCTCGCGGTACATCTGTAATAGCCGCTCGAGATCCTCATAGTGGTAGTTCGGGCGGGAGTTGCCGAGCTTGTTGACATAGCCGCGCAGGATCGCGTGTGTCAGGGGGTTGCCGGGCGTCTCAACCTCCCACTGGCGGTAGGTGAAGACGTGCGGGTGCTGGCCCGCGGTGATGGAGTTGAGCATGACGGCGTAGTCGCCGGAGGTCGGGTTTTTCATACCGACCGGGATGCCGATGCCGGAGGCGACGAGGCGGTGCTTCTGGTTCTCCACAGACCGCGCGCCGACGGCAACATAGCTCAGAAGGTCGTCCAGATAGCTGTGATTGTCGGGATAGAGCATCTCATCGGCGCAGGTGAAGCCCGTCTCCGCGACGGCGCGCAGATGCAGCTCGCGCAGCGAGATCAGGCCCTGTACCATATCGGCGCCGTGCGTCGGGTCGGGCTGGTGGGCGATGCCCTTGTAGCCGTCGCCGGTCGTGCGGGGCTTGTTTGTGTAGATGCGCGGGATCAGCAGCAGCTTGTCCTTGACCTGCTCCTGCACGGGGATCAGGCGGGAAATATAGTCGAGCACGGCGTCCTCGCGGTCGGCCGAGCAGGGGCCGATGATGAGCAGCATCCGGTCGGATTTTCCCTCCAGAATGCGGGCGATCTCAGCGTCGCGGCGGGCCTTGCACTGCACGATGGCGTCGGTGACGGGGTACTGCGCCTTGATTTCCTCCGGCGTGGGCAGCTCCCGGCGGAACTTCATTTGCATATTCATTGGATTGCGCCTCCATGGGGTATTTTTTGTCTGAAACAGAGTATAGCACACCGCGCGGAATAATTCAACGCTTTTCAGTGTTAAATTGTACCGCGCCGCTTCAGAAAAGGAAATGGAGCGCGGTGCTGACCGTATGGCACACGGCAAATGCGCCGAGCAGCAGCAGGGCGAAGCCGTTCCGGCGCCCAGCCGCAAGCAGCAACAGCGCCGCGCACGGGGCAAGGCACAATGCGAGCAGCACCGGTGCCGCATGGACGCCAGCATAATACAGCGCCCATGCGGCGAAGTACAGCGCAACCGCCGTAACAATTCCGCCGCGCAGCGGCGCGGCAATGTACGGCGGACGATGTGTGTTGGAGAGCATACACAGCGCGGCCACCCCTGCTGCCTGCAACGCGGTCGCGACACTGTCCAACCCCGGCGTAGCCGATGCCTGCCGCAGAATATCATCTGCGGCAGGCACGGCAAACCAGATAAAATTGGGGAGCATGACGAGCAGGAACAGCCCGAGTGCCCATGCGTCCGGGCGGACGCGGTAAGTGCGAACCCTCAGCATCTTCAGTATACGATGCGCACATTCAGGTCTGCCGCGGTGATCTCCTGCTTGTAGGGGTTGAAGTAGCTGTTCACAAGCTCCGCCGTGGCGTAGGGATCGACCTGATAATAGCTGCCGTACCACTCGATGGCGCGGCCGGGCAGCGTCTCGGTTGTGATGCCCTCGAGCTTGCCGTGCAGGATCGCGATGCCGATCCAGAGGATATTGCCGCGCGTGAGATCGGTCGTGATCCCCTTGCCGATCTTTGTCATCAGGCCGGGCAGCTTGCCGACATTTGTCACCTTGACCCACTGATCCATCGCAGCCTGAACAAAATCGCGCTGGACACTGATACGCTGCAAATCCTGCATACCATAGCCCTTGCGGTAGCGCACAAGCCCCATGGCCTGCTCGCCGTTCAGCTTCTGCTCGCCCGCCTTGAGGTCGATATAGAGATCCTGCGAGGGGTCATTATAATACATATCCTGCGGGACGTTGAACTCGATGCCGCCCATGTAGTCGACCACATCGACAAAGGCGTTGAGGTCAATCAGGCAATACCCGTCCGGGCGGTAGCCGATCAGGTTCTGCACCTGATCCATCAGCGCCTCCATGCCGTCCTTCCCGCCGCCGTAGACACCGTAGACGCCGTTGAGCTTCGGAACGTTGAAGCTCTCATTTGTAATGGTGTCACGCGGGAGGCTGAGCAGGCTGACCGAGCCATTCTTCTGATCGATGGTCGCGAGCATCATCGTATCCGTGCGCGTATTGCCCGCGTCGGTACCTGCGAGCAGGATCGTGCTCACGCCGGGCTTGCGCGCGCCGAGCGTGCCCTCGTCCGCCTTCGGCTGGACGACGAAAATCTTCCACAGCGCAAAGGCCGCCGCGGCGAGGAGCAGAAGGATGATGATGAGATTCCGGAAAACATGGTGCTTTTTCTTCTTTTTCGGTGGCCGCTCCTGCACGGCCGCGCGCGGCGCCGGCTGCTGGTACTGATATTGGGGCTGTGGCTGGTACTGCGGTGGCTGCTGGTACTGTGGCGGCTGCTGATATTGCGGCTGCTGGTACGCCTGCTGCCGATATTGCTGATTCTGATATGGCTGGTACTGCCCGCCCTGCTGCCCGGCCGGCGGCTGATAGACCGGCGGCTGCGCCTGCTGGGGCGGCGTTTGATCCACAATGCCGTTTTCCCGGAACAGCTCCTCCAGGTAGCGGTCGAATTCTTCGTTGTGTTTATCTGCCATAGGACACCTTCTTTCGCATTTCGCGCTTTCATTCTATCTCCTGCGGCCAATATTGTAAACCGGCATTCTATACGATTTTTCCAGCGTGAACCTGAATTTTTCTGAAACCTGTGGAATCTGCCGCGATGAATTGATTTTCAGGCGCTTTTTTGCTATACTGGGTGTGATTTGGAGAATTGAGGTGAGGATATGCCGGATGTTTCCATCGCACCCTGCCGGAGCTACGAGCCGGGCGAGGTGCGGCAGGCGCTCGAACAGGTGCTCGCGCCCATCGGCGGGCTGGACTTCGTGCGGCCCGGGATGCGGGTGGCCATCAAGGCCAATCTCGTCGTCTTCCGCAAGCCGGAGGCCGCCGCGACCACGCATCCGGAGATGCTGTGCGGGCTGATTGATCTGCTTCGCGAACGCGGCGCCGAGGTGACCGTCGGCGACAGCCCGGGCGGACTGTACAACGCCGCCTACGTCGGGCGCGTGTACGCCGCGACGGGGATGCACGCCGTTGAGCAGCACGGCGCGCAGCTTAACCATGATTTCAGCCAGCGCACCGTCCGATTCCCGGAGGCGCGCGTTGCAAAGGAATTCTTATACACCGCATGGCTCGACAAGGCCGACGCCATCATTGATTTCTGCAAGCTCAAGACGCACGGCATGATGGGCATGTCGGCGGCGGCGAAGAACATGTTCGGCGTCATTCCGGGCACCGTGAAGCCGGAGTACCACTTCCGCTACCCGGACGCGCGGGACTTTGCGCGGATGATCGTCGATCTCGACGAGTTCTGCAGGCCCGTGCTCTGCATCGCGGACGCGGTGGTCGGCATGGAGGGCAACGGCCCGACGCAGGGCACGCCGCGCCCGATCGGCTGCGTGGCCGCCTCAAAAAGCCCGCATCTGCTGGATCTGGCGTGTGCGGAGCTGATCGGCCTGCGCCGCTGCGACGTGCCGACGCTTGAGGCCGCGCGCGAGCGCGGGCTGATCCCGGACAGCTGGGAGCAGCTGGACATCACAGGCGATCTGGCCGCCTTCCGCGTGCCGGATTTTGAGAAGCTGGAGGTGCTCAACAGCACGCTGTTTAAAAATGAGAACGGCGGGTTTTTCGCGCGCCTGTCCGGCAAGGTCGTGCAGGCCTCGGTCGGGCAGAAGCCGAAGCTCGACGCAAAAGACTGCGTCGGCTGCGGCGAGTGCGGCCGTATTTGCCCGGCAAAGGCGATCACAATGACCGGCGGCAGGCCGGAGATCGACCGGAAAAAATGCATCCGCTGCTTCTGCTGTCAGGAGTTCTGCCCGAAGGGCGCCATGAAGGTGGCGCGGCCGCTGGTCGCACGGCTTCTGAACCGTGGCGCAGGCTAGACGCCGGCGCCCGCGTTTTCGTGGTTTTGAAAGGAAGAGAAGAACATGACTGAACAACTGCCCTGGCTCCGGTTCTACGGAGACACCCCCGCTACCATCGACTATCCGCCGATGACCATGTACCAGATGGTGCGCCGCGCCGCCGAAACATGGCCGGACAACATCGCCTATGAGTTCATGGGCAAAAAGACCAGCTACCGCACCTTCCTCGCCCGCATCGAGCGGACGGCGCAGGCGTTCATCGCGGCAGGCGTCAAAGAGGGCGACCGCGTCACGATCTGTATGCCGAACTGCCCGCAGGCCGTCGACAGCTTCTACGCGCTCAACCGCATCGGCGCGATCTCCAATATGATCCACCCACTCTCGGCGCCCGCAGAAATTGCGTTCTACCTGAACCTCTCGAAAAGCCGTCTGATCCTGACGCTCGACCAGTTCTACGGCAAGGTCGCGGGCATCGTGCCGTCGCTGAACCAGCCGCTGACGATTCTCGTCGCGCGCATCCGGGACGAGCTGAAGCCCGCGCTGAAAGTCGGCTTCGCGCTCACCAGCGGGCGTAAGATCCCGCCGGTGCCGAAAAACGATGGGCTGCACATCTTCTGGCGCGAATTCCTGTCCGCCGGGCGCGGGGCAACGCTTCCGCAGGAGACCATGACCGAGCACGACTGTGCCTCGATCCTCTACTCCGGCGGCACCACCGGCACAACGAAGGGCATCATGCTCTCGAACCGCAACTTCAACGCCCTGGGGCTTCAGACCGCGGCGGCCAGCGGCGTGCCGGACGGCAACATTGCCGGGATGAAGATGCTCTCTGTTATGCCGATCTTCCACGGCTTCGGCCTCGGCGTCGGCATCCACACGCCGCTCATCTGCGGCGGCACCTGTATTCTGGTCCCGCAGTTCAACGTCAATACCTATGCAAAGCTCCTGCGCACGAAAAAGCCGAACTTCATCCCGGGCGTTCCCACGCTGTTTGAGGCGCTGCTGCGCGCGGATGGCATGGAGGAAGCCGACCTGAGCTTCCTGGTCGGCGTCTTCTCGGGCGGCGACTCGCTGTCCGTCGAGCTGAAGAAAAAGGTCGACGCATTCCTGGAGGCGCACGGCTCCAAGGTGTCGATCCGTGAGGGCTACGGCACGACGGAGTGCGTCACAGCCTCCTGCCTGACGCCGATCGGCTGCTACCGCGAAGGCTCCATCGGCGTGCCGTTCCCGGACACGCTGTACACCATCGTCCGCCCCGGCACCATTGAAGCCGTCTCCGCGGGCGAGGAGGGC
>CAZYZQ010000076.1:0-11916 GCA_964652075.1 uncultured Oscillospiraceae bacterium | reverse complement strand
ATCGTCGTCCTGCTGCCGGATACCGGCGACCGCTATCTCTCCACCCCGCTCTTTGCGGATTAAAGATACCAAAAGTAATCTGGTCAGAAGCGAGCTTCTGACCAGATTATAATGCAAAAAAGCATTCAGTCCGCAAAAGGGTTGCCCGAGCAGATACGAAGGAGGATCACATGAAATTTCGTGTACAGCAGGACGTTCTGGATATCGGCGTAAAAATTATCTTTGCTACAATTGAAGGTATGCATAACACAGTCAGTGAAAAGTGGATGGCGCAACGTGACGAAACGCTTCAGCAATTCTTGCTGAAATACCGTGATATAGACATCCATTCAGACCCGGTTCTTGAGGGATTTCATATCCTTCACGATCACAGTGGTGTCAAACGCCGTAAAAACATTCCTGCAAGTGAAAACCTGATCCGCTTACTAAACAAAAATCAGGGCTTGTGCTTTATCAATCAGGCCGTTGATATTTACAATCTCATCTCTCTCGAATCCAAGCTTGCCTTGGGTGCTCACAATATGGATCATGTGAATGGAAACATTACACTACGATTTACGGACGGCTCAGAACATTTCCTGCCGATTGGTCAGACTGAACCCAGCCCTGTGGCTGCACATGAATATTGCTACTGTGACGATTCAAATGAAGTCCTCTGCCGTCTTGAAATTCGACAGGTAGAAAAAACCAAGGTGGACGAGAGTGCAACGAATGTCTTCTACATCATTCAGGGCAACGCAGCGACATCCCAGGAATTCCTGCTGCAAACCGCCCAACGTATCATCGATACAACCAGCGCCTACTGTGGCGGAATGGGAAAAATCATCCTACCGGAGATAATCTGAATATGGAAAAAGCACTGATTGCAATGAGTGGAGGGGTCGATTCCTCTCTCGCAGCGAAACTGGTCAAGGCTCTGGGCTACGACTGTATTGGCTGCACGATGAAATTATACGACAATGAGGATATCGGGCTAAGTTGCCAGCATACCTGCTGCAGTCTTGAGGATATCGAAGACGCCAGAAGGATTGCGCATGGATTGGGAATGCCCTATTATGTTTTCAATTTTAAGGACGATTTTCGGAAAACAGTCATAGAACGGTTTATTCGTGCCTACGAATCCGGCCTCACGCCGAACCCCTGCATTGACTGCAACCGGTACATGAAATTTGAGAAGCTGTTTGATCGTGCTGTCATCCTCGGCTGCGATTACGTTGTAACAGGCCACTATGCAAGGATTGAACAGGCTGGAAAAAAGTTCGTTCTCAAGAAAGCGCTTGACGCATCAAAAGACCAGAGCTACGTTCTGTATTTCATGACGCAGGAGCAGCTTGCGCACTGCCTGTTCCCGCTGGGAACGCTGCGCAAAACGCAGGTGCGCGCGCTGGCGGCGCAGAGCGGCTTCGTCAACGCGCAAAAGGCCGACAGCCAGGACCTCTGCTTCGTGCCGGACGGCGACTACGCCGCGTTCATCGAGCGGCAGACCGGCCGGCGCTGCCAGCCCGGGAACTTTGAGACGGAGGATGGCACGGTGCTGGGACGGCACAGCGGGATCATCCGCTATACGCTTGGGCAGCGGCGCGGGCTGGGCCTTGCGTTTGGGACGCGTATGTACGTCAAGCGTCTGGACGTCGCGAGAAACGCCGTCATTCTCGGCGCGGAGCGGGAGCTGTACGCCCGCGCGCTGGTCACGGAGCGCTTTCACTGGATCAGCGGGCAGGCGCCGTCCGGCGCGATCCGCTGCCGGGCGAAGATCCGCTACCGGCAGAAAGAACAGGACGCGCTCGCCTGTCCGAACGCGGACGGGAGCGTGCGGATCGTGTTCGACACGCCGCAGCGCGCCGTGACGCCGGGGCAGGCGGCCGTGCTCTACGACGGGCAGACCGTGCTCGGCGGCGGGACAATTGCCGCGGCCTGTTGAGACACGGACAGAACGATAAACTACCCGCCCTGCGCCGTGCGGCGCGGGGCGGGTAGTTTGTCAGGCGGCGTCCAGCAGCTGGACAAGGGCGGCATAGAGCGCGCGGGCGCGCTTTTGGCCAAAGTAGTCGAGGCGCAGGAGCTTGCCGTCGGCGGCGAGGTGCTTGCCGCCGTCCAGCCACAGCTCGGCCGCGCCCTGCGCGGTCTGCACGGTGAGCGTCACGCGCGCGCTGTTTTGTGAGAAGGAGGGGCTGTCGCCGGAGTGGAAGCAGCGGTGCCATTTGTAGCCGTCCAGCAGCGATTCGAGCGCGGCGAAGCCGTCGCTGCCCGGGGCAAGCTCGCGGGTGCGGCCGTCCTGCGAGAGCGTGACGGACTCGGCGCCGTCCAGAATATCGGAGAGCCTGCCCTGCGGCAGGAAGACGTTCACGGCGAACACAAGCAGCACGAGCGCCATGACGGCAGTGATGACGATGGTGATACGTTTGCGGGGATTCACGGTAAACACGCCCTTTCTGTTCCGGTTCAGCATACCATACGCGCCGCGCGATGTCAAGCGATGTTGCTTTTTCCGCGCAGGTGTGCTACAATAGGCACTCAAACTGGGAAGCGGCGCGGCCGCTTCCGGAAGGGAGCGCAGGATACTATGCGGGAGCTTTTGGCGCTGTTTTTCACGTTTGCGAAAATGGGCGTCATGACCTTCGGCGGCGGCTATGCGATGCTGCCGATTTTGCAGCGGGAGGTCGTGGAGACAAGGAAATGGGCCTCGGAGGCCGAGATCATGGACTATTACGCGATCGGCCAGTGTACGCCCGGCATCATTGCGGTCAACGTCGCGACCTTTACGGGGCGCAAGGTCAAGGGGATTGCGGGCGGCATTGTCGCGACGCTCGGCATTGTGTTCCCGTCGATCGTCATTATCACGATCATCGCCGCGCTGATCCACAATTTTTCCGAGATCATCTGGGTGCAGTACGCGCTGGCGGGCATCCGCGTGTGCGTGTGCGTGTTCATCTTCAACGCGGTCGTGAAGCTCTGGAAGTCCGCAGTGGTGGATATCCCGACCTTGTGTATTTATCTTGTCCTGTTTGCCGTCGCGATTTTCTTTGACTTCTCGCCGGTGCTCTCCGTCGTCGTGGCGGGCGTAGCGGGCATTGCGCTGCGCAGTCTGGGGGTGGGGAAGAAATGATCTATCTTCGCCTGTTCTGGGAGTTCTTCAAGACCGGCCTGTTCGCCATCGGCGGCGGCATGGCGACGGTTCCGTTCCTGCGCGAGATCTCGGAGACGACCGGCTGGTTCTCCGCCGGGCAACTGGCCGATATGATCGCCGTGTCCGAGAGCACGCCCGGGCCGCTCGGCGTCAACATGGCGACGTATGTCGGCTACACGGCGGGCCTTGGCAAGTACGGCATCCCCGGCGGCATTCTGGGCGCGGTCATCGCCACGCTGGGGCTGATTACGCCGAGCATCATCATCATTCTGGTGATTGCGTACTTCCTGAAAAAGTTCCGCGAGAGCAAGCTCGTGGACTCCGCGCTCTACGGCCTTCGGCCCGCGTCCGTTGCGCTGATCTCGGCGGCGGGCGTGGAGATTGTGCTCTTTGCGCTGTTCCACGTGGGCGGAGTGCTGGAGATCGGCAAGGCCGTCGTCGACTGGCGCTCGCTGGCGCTGGCGGCGGTGGTGCTCGTGCTGACGCGCTGGGTGCCGAAGGTCAGGAAGCTGCATCCGCTGTGGTTCATCCTGTTCTCCGCCGCGATGGGCATTGTGCTGAAAATGGGATAAACCGGGAGAAAATCAGGGACAAAAAGCAAGAGCCGCCGGGAGGCGGCTCTTGCTTTTTATGACGTTATGTGCTATAATCCCCCATACTTGCACTTTGCTGGTTGTTTTTTGGGAAAGAGAGGAATTATGAAAGCGCGCGCATCTTATCAGGACATGACGACAGGCTCGCCGCTGCGGCTGATCGTGTCGTTTTCCCTCCCACTGCTGATCGGCAACCTGTTCCAGCAGCTGTATAATATTGTAGACTCCATTGTCGTCGGCAATTTTGTCAATTCGGCGGCGCTGGCGGCGGTCGGGCTCGGCGGCGGACTGACCTGGCTTGTGATTTCGTTTTTCATCGGTTTGTCAAACGGTATCACGATCCTGATCTCGCAGCTCTACGGCGCGGAGGATCACGACAACCTCAAAATGGCCATCGAAACGGCGAACACTGCCATGGTCTACATCGCCGTCCCGCTGACCGCCGTTGCGATTCTCGCCACGCCCGCGCTGCTGCGCCTGATGGGAACAAACGACGAGACGTTCGGGATGGCCTACGAATATACGGTCGTCTGCTTTGCGGCGATTCTGCCGAACCTCGGCTACAACATGAACTCCGGCATCCTGCGCGGCCTCGGTGACAGCCGCGCGCCGATGAAGTTCCTGATCGTCTCGACGGCGGTCAATATTGTGCTCGACCTGCTCTTTGTCGGGCCGCTGCACATGGGTGCGATGGGCGCGGCGCTCGCGACGGCGCTGGCGCAGTGCGTCGGATTTGTGTACAGCATGATCTACCTGCACCGCTACTGCCGGAGCATGGGCGTGCGCTGGTTCAACCCCCGCCTGTCGCTCGGGCTTCTGGGCAAGATGCTCCGCCTCGGCGTGCCGATCGGCGTCAATATGTGCCTGATGAGCATCGGCCAGATGGCGCTGCAATCGCTGGTCAACCGGCAGCCGACGGCCTTTATGGCGGGCTACAGCTCCGCCTCGCGCGTCGACGCGTTCGCGTTTTTGCCGATGATGTCGTTCTCAACCGCCGTGACGACCTTTGCCGGGCAGAACATCGGCGCGGGGAAGATGGATCGCGTGAAGTCGGCCGTGCGCTCGTCAACGATCATGAGCGTGATCGTGAGTCTGGTGGTCGGGTTTGCGGTCATGTTCGCGGGGCCGTGGATCCTGCGGCTGTTCACGCGCGACGCCGCGGTCATCGACGCGGGCATGATCTACCTGCGGCAGATGATGCCGTTCTACTGGGTCCTGAGTATCATGTTCATGCTCAACGGCTTTATGAACGGCGCGGGCGCGGTGCTGGTGCCGACACTCGGCAACCTGCTGAACATCTGGCTCGGGCGCGTCCCGTCGGCGTATCTGCTCAACCATTTCTTCGGCGCGTCGAAGATGTACTACTGCTTCGTGATCGGCTGGACGCTGGGCGCGGCGATCAGCCTGGTCTATTACCTGTCCGGCCGCTGGAAGAACAAGGCGGTTGTGCAGAAGGCGGCGGAGTCATAGCGCTTCAGAAAACGCAAATCCCCACGCCGCGAAAGCGGCGTGGGGATTTTTGGGCAGAAAAAACTCCCGGCAGAGCCGGGAGCCTTTCCAAAAAGAGAAAATGAAAAAGTGAAATGATCCTTGCACCATTTATACTACAGGAAAGTTGTTAAAAAGAAAAGTGCAATCGTGTGAAATTTGTATAAAAATTCCTTGGCATTTTTGTGCGCTATTCTGAAAATGGGCAGAAAGAATCCCCGGCTCACGCCGAGGACTCTTCCCGGAGAAAAATGAAAAAATGAAATGATCCTTGCAATTCTTATTTTAGCAGAGAGTTGTGAATAAGAAAAGCGAGTAGTTGTGAAAAATAGATGAAGTTCCCATAAAAAAATAAGCTATACGGCCCGCTCTTGCGGCTGTGAGGGGATTGTGCTATAATCAAATGGACACCCTGCGCGTATCCGGACGCGAAGGGAAAAACTGGGAAGGGGGCGTCGGCATGGAGCCGCGTTTACAGCCGGTCGGCGTATTTGACTCCGGGCTAGGCGGCCTCAGCGTGCTGCGCGCGCTCCGGCGCGAGCTGCCGCACGAGCGCTTTCTCTACTACGGCGACTCGGCCAACGTGCCCTACGGGACAAAGCCCGCCGGGCAGGTGCGGTTACTTGCGTCGAAAGTGGCGGCGCTTCTGGTCGCGCGCGGCGTGAAGGCGCTGGTGGTGGCCTGCAATACCGCGACCGGCGCGGCGATTGCGGACCTGCGGCGGCAATATCCCGACATGCCCGTGATCGGCGTCGAGCCGGCGCTCAAGCCCGCGGCGCTGCGGTGCCGGCGCGTGCTCGTCATGGCGACGCCTCTGACGCTCCGGCAGGAGAAATTCCAGACGCTGCTCGTGCAGTACGCGGCGCGCGCGGAGGTTGCACCGCTGCCTTGCCCGGGGCTGATGGAGATGATCGAGCGCGGCCAGCTCGACGGCGCAGAGATCTCGGATTTTTTGACGCGCCTGCTTGCGCCCTATCGGGAGCGGCCGGTCGACGCGGTGGTGCTCGGCTGCACACACTATCCGTTTGTACGCCGCCAGATCGCGGCGGCGCTAGGCTATCCCGTCCAGATCTTTGACGGCAGCGCCGGGACGGCGCGACAGACGCGCAGGCGGCTGGCGCAGGCGGGGCTGCTCGCCCCGGACGACGCGCCGGGCGGCGTCGTGCTGGAAAACAGCCGCCGGGACGCGGCGATACAGGTGCTGATGCGGCGGCTGCTGGAGCTGCCGGAGGAAGAATAGGAGGCAAGTTACATATGGCAAAAGAAAAGAGACAGCTGGACCTCGGTACGGCGCCGATCGGGCGGCTGATCGCGAAGTTTTCAATTCCGACGGTCATCTCCATGGTCGTCAACGCGGTCTACAATCTGGTGGACCAGATCTTTATCGGGCAGGGCGTCGGCTACCTCGGCAACGGCGCGACGAACGTTATTTTCCCGTTCTCCACGCTGGCGCTGGCGGTGACGCTGCTGCTCGGCAACGGCGCGGCGGCGTTTTTCAGCCTGAAGCTCGGTGGGGGCGACAAGAAGACGGCCGAGCGCGCCGTGAACAACACCGTGGTCTTTACGATCATTCTCGGCGTGGCGATGAGCGCGCTGTTTTTGATCTTCCTGCAGCCGCTGTGCCAGTTGTTCGGCTGCACGGACAACATTCTGCCCTACGCGCTGGACTACGGTTGGATCATCATGCTCGGCGTGCCGTTCGTGACGTTCAGCGTCGCGCTCAACGACGTCGTCCGCGCGGACGGCAACCCGCGCTACTCGATGCTCTCCACGCTGGCGGGCGCGGTGCTCAACTGCATCCTCGACCCGGTGTTCATCTTCCTCTTCCACTGGGGCGTCAAGGGCGCGGCGCTCGCGACGATCCTCGGCCAGATCCTGACGGCGGTGTTCGCCGCGCTGTACATCCCGCGCTTCCAGAATATCCGTCTGCGCTTGCGCGAGATGGTGCCCTCCCTCCGCCTTCTGGGCACGGTGGCGAAGTTCGGCGTGTCGAGCTTCATTAACCAGATGGCCATCTGCGTGTCCATGGTCGTCATCAACAACTGCCTGACGCTGACCGGCGCGCAGTCGGAGTTCGGCGCGGATATCCCGCTGACGGTGTTCGGCATTGTCAACAAGGTCAGCGGCATCATCCTCTCGGCCTTCCTCGGCATCGCGATCGGCGCGCAGCCGATTGTCGGCTTCAACTACGGCGCGAAGCAGTACGGCCGGGTGAAGAAGACCTATCTCATGGCCTCCGGCATCGCGATGGGCATCGGCCTGTTCGGGACGTTGATCTTCGAGCTATTCCCAAAGCAGGTGACGGCGATTTTCGGGCAGGAGGACGAGCTGTACGTCCGCTTCGCGGTGATCTGCTTCCGCGTCGTGATGTCAACGCTGGTGCTCAACGCGCTGACCAGCTCGACGGGCGTGTTCTTCCAGGCGATGGGCAAGCCCGTCCGGTCGGCAGTCATCTCGCTGATGCGGCAGGTGGTGCTGCTGATCCCGATCGTCGTGCTCGCATCGGTGCTGTTCGGCATCATGGGGCTCGTGTGGGGCGTGATGGCGGCGGACACGCTCAGCTGCGTCATTGCGGTGATCCTCGTCCTGCCGCAGCTGCGCAAGCTCGACCGCGGCGAAGCGCTCTGAAAAACAATAGAAGCGAAAAGCTCCGGAAAACGAAAGTTTTCCGGAGCTTTTTTATGAGATGGCTTTCTCCAGGCCGTCCAGATACCGCTCCATGGAGAGAATGAGGTCAGCTTTGGGGGTGAGCTGACGGATCGGGTCCAGATTGATTTCCCGGAACGGCCGGAAGGGTGAGCGGAACAGGTTGCGGTAGCCCACGAGGATGGAGCTCAGGAAAAAGTACACGCGCACCGCGTCGATTTCTGAAAGCGCGGGGAAGCGCGCATGGGTCTGCCGGGCGACCTCATTCAGATTTTGATAGACGGACAGGGACAGATCACGCAGAGGATCTGCCTCGTTTGCCAGACCAAACACATTGTGGTGCAGCCCGAGCAGGGCAACCAGCGGCTTCCGGTTTTCCAGCAGGTCCTTTGTGCCATCCAGAATAAAGCGCCGATACCCCGCGAAGTCCCGGAACCCGTCGCGTTGGATGCGGGCCTGTTCCGACTGGAAATATGCCTGATACTGTAAATAGAGGAGCTTGCGGAAAAGCTGCTCCTTTGTCTCAAAGTAGTTGAAAATTGTGCCGTTGGCCATGCCGCATTCGCGTGCCAGCTCCCGCATCGTGATATCGGAAAAGTCCTTCTCCATAAACAGCTTCATTGCCGCGTTGAGAATAAGCTGCTCCCTTTGATTATAATCTTCTTCCGAATAGCGCCTTCCCATAAAGCCCCTCCTGCACCTTGTCTGCCTATACTTTACATGATTTCTGTAAAAGTTTCAAGAACAAACCGGGATATTCCTTGACAAATGAGCGGCGCTCATCTATACTGAAAATAGATAAATGAGCATTGCTCATTAAAACGCATGCTTGTCACAGCTGCCGGCAAAGTAAGAAAAAGAACCCGATGCCAGAAAAAGGAGGGAAATCATGTGAACAGAATGAAACGGTTTTTGCCCCAATATGACGTGGTCGTTGTAGGCGCGGGCGTGGGCGGGCTCAGCGCGGCGCTGAAGTTTGCGCACAGCCATGTAAAAGTGCTGCTTTTGGAGAAGCACAACATGACTGGCGGCTACAGCACCAGCTTTGTACGCGGACGGTACGAATTCGAGGCGAGTCTCCATGAGCTCTGCGAATGCGGGGACAAGCTGGACGGCCATACCTATGGCGGTGTGCGCGAGTTTCTGGACAGCGTCGGCGTGTATCCCGAATATGTGCAGGTGCCGGACGCATTCAGAGTCATTATGACCAAGCTTGGCATTGATTTCACCATGCCGTTTGGGATCGAGAATGCCATCGCGGCGCTGGACAAGGTGGAGCCGGGCTGTGCGCCCAAGGTTCGGGAGTATTTCAAGCTCTGCGAGGAGATCTATGAGGCGCTGATCTACATCCAGTCCTGCAACATGAACCCAAGCCCCGGAATCATGGCGACGAAGTATTCCTCGTTCCTGCGCAGCACGGCCTATTCCGTTGGGCAGATCTTTGATTATTTCCAATTTCCAGAGAAGATCCGGAAGATCCTCAGCAGCTACGGCGGCTATATCACGCGCAATCTGAAGGAGGTCAGCTTCACGGTCTGGGCGCTGATGAACTACCTCTATATCCACGACGGCGCCCACGTCATCAACAAGACCTCGCATGCGCTGGCCGCGGATATGGAGGAGCGGCTGCGGGAGCTCGGCGGGCAGGTGGAGACAAACGTGACGGTCGACCGGCTGCTGGTGGAGAACGGCACGGTCTGCGGTGTGAAAACCACCGACGGCGACGTGATCCGCGCAAGACGCGTGCTTTGCAACTTTTCCCCGAACAATGTCTACAATTTCATGATGGATAAAAAGGATATCCCGGAAATGGCGCTGAAGCTCACAGGCGCAAGGAAGCTGAACAGCTCCATCCTCAGTGTGTACATTGGGCTGGACGCGCTGCCTTCCGCGTTGGGAATCGACAGCTACGAGTACTTCATCACGGAGGACATGGACAGCGACAAGATCTATGAGGTCTCCAAGAAGTGGCAGCTCACCTATACCAAGACCTCCTTTACCTGCCCGGATGTGGCGATTCCCGGCCTGACCGGCCCGGATCGCTGTCAGGTGAACTTCACCTGCCTCTATGACCCCGACGCCATGTGCGGTCATACGGATCCCAAGGGCTATCTGGCGGACAAGGAGCGCCTTGCGAGCGGCCTGATCGACCTGTTTGAAAAGGCGACCGGACTCAGAATCCGCGACCACGTTGAGGAGATCGAGATTGCTACGCCCGCCACCTACGCCCGCTACGGCGGCGCGCCCAAGGGCACGGTCTACGGCTATGAGATGACGCCTGTGGATGGCATCGTCCCCCGCACGCTTGCCATTCAGGAGGAGCAGTATATCCCCGGCCTGGATTTCGTCGGCGGCTATGGCCGCCGGTCGCTCGGGTTCTGCTGTTCCATCATCAACGGCTATAACACAGCCTGCGATACCCTGAAAAAATTTGGGAGGTGAGCACGATGGAAAAAAAGGCAAAGTTTCGGGTTCATGGCTATCTGCCAGATCTGATCAGCTGGTTTACACTGCCGAAGAAGAGAAAAGAATGGATTGAGAAGGGCAATCCCAATCTGAATCCGGCCGATCCTGTCAAGGAGCTGTCTTTGCGGCTGCATCCCGGCATGATGGAGACAGAGATTTTGTCCATCAAACAGGAAACGCCAACCGCGCGCACCTTTACCCTGAAGCGCACGGATGGGAAACCCCTGCCGCTGCACTATGCCGGGCAGTATCTGTGCATTTATCCTGTCATCAACGGCGTGACCGCGCCAAGGCCCTATGCCATCTGCTCCGCGCCCATGGAGGCCTATGAGGGCGGCTACATCCAGTTCACGCTGCGAAAAAAGGACGGCGGCCATGTCAGCGAGTATCTGTGGAACGAGGTAAAAGAGGGCAGCCGCCTGAAAATCAACGCCCCGTTCGGCAATCTCTACTACAGCGCCATCCGCGACAGCGGGCATGTTGTGGGCATTGCCGGCGGCAGTGGGATTACCGTGTTCCGTTCCATCATTCGCGATATGCTGACCTCCGGCCGCCCCGCGCGCCTGACGCTGCTGTACGGCTCCCGCAACGAGGATGACATCATCTTCAAGGAGGAGCTGGACGAGCTGGCGGCGAGCAGCAACGGCAGGGTGAAGGTCATCTACATTCTCAATGAGGCCGGCGCAAAGTGGAAGGGCGAACGCGGACTCATCAGCGCCCGGCACATTGCGCGGCTTGTGAAGGACTACCAGAACGCGAGCTTCTACGTCAGCGGGCCAAACGTGATGTACGAGTTCATCAGGGGGGAATTGGAGAAGCTGGACATTCCCAGAGGGCGCATCCGCATGGAGTGCTACGGTGAGACGTCCGCAATTTCCGCCCATAAGGAGTTTCCACCGGATCAGGTGGGAAAGGTTTATCAGCTTTCTGTCAGGTACGGTGTCAGCAAACGTGTGGTCTCCGCAAAGAGCACGGAGACGGTTGTGCAGGCTTTGGAGCGTGCGGGCTTCCCGATTGACACCCATTGCCGCAGCGGCTCCTGCGGGTACTGTCGCAGTCTGCTGGAAAGCGGAGAGGTCTGGCAGCGCCCTGAGGGCGACGGCGTCCGCGCACGGGACAAGGAGGTAGGGTACTTCCACCCCTGCTCCGCCTATCCCATGAGCGATCTGACCATCCGCGTTTTTACGCAGATTTGATATAGAGACTCAGCCAGTAAAATCCCGCCGGAAACGACGGGATTTTACTGAGGTGTATATACAATCGGTTTCGATAGCCCCGTAAAAAGGCTCCCTTTACACAAGGGAGCCACCTGCGGGGCTGTTCTATCACTGGCGCGGGGGAAAAGCATACAAATATACGAAGGAAAAGAATCAGCCGGAGCGCCGTATGGCGCTCCGGCTTCGTTAATATTATTACAGTTCGCAGTTGCCGACGGTGCGGGGGAAGGGGAGCACGTCGCGGATGTTCTGCATGCCCGTCAGGTACATGACGCAGCGCTCGAAGCCGAGGCCGAAGCCCGCGTGGCGCGCCGAGCCGTACTTGCGAAGATCCAGATAGAACCGGTAGTCCTCCGGGTTCATACCCAGCTCTTCGATG
>CAZYZQ010000075.1:0-11925 GCA_964652075.1 uncultured Oscillospiraceae bacterium | reverse complement strand
AATGTCGGGGATTTTCGTCTTATTTCCGTTCCACCACGCAGCCCTCGCGCTTGTAGATGTGTCCGGCCGGGATGACGCCGCGCACGGAGGAGAGCGGATACACGCTCGTACCGCGCCCGATCACCGTGCCCGGGTTCAGGACGCTGTTACATCCGACCTCTACATGGTCGCCGAGTATCGCGCCCATCTTTTTGAGACCGGTTTCGATCTGCTCCGCGCCGTCCTTTACAACGACGAGCGTCTTGTCGCTCTTGACGTTTGATGTAATCGATCCCGCGCCCATATGTGCCTTGTAGCCGAGGATCGAGTCGCCGACATAGTTGTAGTGCGGCACCTGCACGCCGTCAAAGAGGATGACGTTTTTCAGCTCCGTCGAGTTGCCGACGACCGCGCCGCAGCCCACGAGGACGCTGCCGCGGATAAACGCGCCGGGCCGCACCTCCGTCTCCGGGCCGATGATGCACGGGCCGCAGATCGTCGCGGTCTTCGCAATTTTTGCAGATTTGGCGATCCAGACGGCTTCCTCCGGCTGGTCATACTCTCCCTCCGGCAGCGACGCGCCGAGCGCGCGCACAAATTCCTTGATTCCGGGCAGCGCCTGCCACGGGTACTGTGTCTTCTCCAAAAGCGGCGCGGCCAGCGTATGTGTCAGGTCGTACAGCTCTCCTGTTGTCAGCATACTTGAAACTCCCATTCTCGCCGGCGGTTCCGGCTTCTGCCTATTATACGTCAGCTTTTTCGTTTTGTCCACGGATTTTGGCAATCTCCGTGACTTGCAGCACACCGTCCCGGACGGTGAATTTCACATCCTGCCCGTAAAACGCCATGCCGTACACGCGTGCGGCGTCGTCCTGATAGCGCGGGCGCGGGTCCTGCGCCAGAACACCATAAAGCCCCGCCCGGTGCGCCTCCGGCACGCGCGCGAGCAACGCATCCGGGATCTCGACCCGCAGATGCGGCGTCTCGGCTTCTGCGGCGAAGCCGCCCACGGCGTCCGGGTGACAGTCGGTGTAGGGCAGGTAGGGCTTGATATCAAGAATCGGCGTGCCGTCCATCAGGTCGGCGCCCGCGACGCGCAACACCGTCCCGTTTTTGCCGTCCTGCTCCACGCCGAGCAGCCGCACCGACGACAGCCCGATCGGGTTCGGCCGGAACGGCGAGCGCGTGGCAAAGACGCCCATGCGCGTATTTCCGCCGAGCCGCGGCGGCCGCACCGTCGGCGACCAGCCGGCGCGCTTTGCCTCGGAGAACTCCCACAGAAGCCAGATGTGCGAGAAGCCCTCAAGCCCGCGCAGCGCGTCCGGGTTTCGGTAGGCCGGCTCAAAGATCACCGTCGCCTCCAGCTCGTCCACCAGCCCGCTCTGACGCGGGACGCCGAATTTCGACCCGAAGGCCGTGTGAATCCGTGCAATCGGTTCCATCCTGCACCCCCTCAGACTTTCCACGCCACATGCCCGCCGATCTCGGCAAGCGCGGCGTCCACCTCGTCCCGGAACTGGCTGGCAGACAATCGCAGCGAACCGTGGCCAAGGATGATGACCTGTTCCAGCCCGTCCGACGTTGCCACGCGCACGCGGTGCTTTCTGCCGAGCTGGGCTGTGACTTTTTCAATATAGTTGTCCGCCGTCTCCGCCTCGCGCGTGTAGACGACGCTGAGCCTGCCCCGTTTTTCGACGGATCCCTGCCCGCCCTTGACCTTGTAGGCGTCAAACACGACGATCAGCTCGCAGCCGCGCACGCCCCGGTAGTTTTGCAGGATTTCAATCAGCGCCTCGCGCGCCTCCTCAAGGCTGCAGCGCGCGATCTCATGCAGATCCTGCCACGCGAAGATGATGTTGTAGCCGTCCACAAGCAGATACTCCGGCCCTGCGGGCGGCGGCGCGGCTCTGTGCGGCTTTTTCGGCGTCTCAAACGCATCGCGCCGCAGCGGCTTGGCGTCCGACTGGACGCGCGGCTTGACCGTGCCGTACGTCCGCTCGAAGATGGCCTTCAACTCGTCCTCTGTCGCGGCTGCGCCCGCGTAGCTGAGCTTCGGCTGCGGCGGGATATAGTCCGGCTCCGGCTCGTCCAGCGTGCGCTCCAGGTGCATATACGCCGACACCTGATACCACGGGATCACCGTCCCCGCGCCGTGCGAACAGAACACGGAGTCCGCCGTGTTCGCCAGATCCCGGTCGGGGTCGTAGCCGATCTGCGCCACAATCTCGTCCTGCTCCGTGCACGGGAAGTAGCCCTCCACGTCCAGAAACAGCCGCCCCTCGCCGCGCGTGTACGCCCCAAGCTCCGTGCCGTAGCCGCGCAGCGTGCGCACCGGCGCGCGGCCCGTCAGAATTGCCGTGTCGCCCTGCTGCGCCGTCAGCTCCAGCACGCCGCCGAGGCGCTGGAAGTCCGCCATCGCGCGGCCTACCGCGCCGGACGGCAGCTGCACGCGCGCCGTGTACCACGGCTCGAGCAGCACGGACTCCGCCTGCCGCAGCCCCTGCCGCACCGCGCGGTACGTCGCCTGCCGGAAATCGCCGCCCTCGGTGTGCTTCAGATGCGCCCGCCCGGCGACGAGCGTGATTTTCATATCCGTAATCGGCGAGCCGGTCAGCACGCCCAGATGCGCTTTCTCCTCCAGATGCGTCAGCACCAGCCGCTGCCAGTTCAGCGCCAGAACGTCCGTTGACACCGCCGAGGCAAATTGCAGCCCGCTGCCGCGCTCGCCCGGTTCGAGCAGCAAGTGTACCTCGGCATAGTGGCGCAGCGGCTCGAAGTGCCCCACGCCCTCCACGGGCGCGGCGATTGTCTCGCGGTACAGAATCCGCCCCGGGCCGAAGCGCACGCGCAGCCCGAACCGGTCGGCGATCAGCCGCCGCAGCACCTCGAGCTGCACCTCGCCCATCAGCTGGAGCTGCAGTTCCCCCAGCTCCGCGTTCCAGTCCAGATGCAGCTGCGGGTCCTCCTCCTCAAGCGGCCGCAGCGTCCGATAGACGGCGGCCAGATCGCTGTCCGCCTCCACGCTGCACGCCAGCACCGGTACGAGCACCGGCCCGCCCGCGTCCTGCTCCGCGCCGAGCCCCTGCCCGGCGAACGTCTTCGTCAGGCCCGTGACCGCACATACCGTCCCCGCCTGTGCGCAGTCGCACGCGGTAAATTTGTCACCCGAATAGATGCGGATCTGGTCGGCCTTCTCCTTCCAGTCCGGGCCGGAGAGCACGGTCTTGACCGGCAGCGCGCCGCCCGTGATCTTCATCCACGTCAGCCGCGCCCCGGATGCATCGCGCGAAATTTTGAACACCCGCGCGCCGAATTCCGCCCCGTGCGGCGGCTCGCGCGTGAGGTTTTGAAAGACTTCCAGAAACTCCGCCACGCCCTGCGTCGTCAGCGCCGAGCCGAAGCACACCGGGAACAGCTTCCGCCGTGCGACGGCGTCCGCCAGCTCGTCCTGCGTCAGCGCGCCGCGCTCGAGATACGCCGTCAAAAGCGCCTCGTCGCACATCGCCAGCTCCTCGCCGTCGGCGTCCGCCGCGACGCACCCGGCGTCCAGCTGTGCCTGCAATTCTTCCAGCAGCGCCGTGCGCCCCCGGTTCGGCAGATCCATCTTGTTCACAAAGAGAAACACCGGTACGCCGTAGCGCCGCAGCAGCTGCCAGACCGTGGCCGTGTGCGCCTGCACGCCGTCCGTGCCGGAGATCACAAGGATCGCGTAGTCCAGAACGCCGAGCACGCGCTCCATCTCGGCCGAAAAATCAACGTGCCCCGGCGTATCGAGCAGCGTCACGTCCATCTCCGGCAGCGGCAGCACCGCCTGCTTGGAGAAGATCGTGATCCCGCGCTCGCGCTCCTGCGCGTCGGTGTCCAAAAACGCGTCCTGATGGTCGACGCGCCCGAGCCGCCGCAGCGCCCCGGCCGTGTAGAGCAGCGCCTCCGAGAGCGTCGTCTTGCCCGCGTCGACGTGGGCGAGCAGTCCCACACATATCCGTTTTTTATCTCCCACGCGCTGCACCTCCGTACTTCTCTATCATGGCCATATCGCGGCTATTATAGCACACAATCCGCTCTCCGTCGAGCCGTTGTTTTCCGCTTCGCGCTCTGTCAATCCTTGGCAGCAAAAAGCAGGAGACTTCCGAGAAGTCTCCTGCTTTTTCTCTATTTTTACACGCGGACGGGGCCGTTTTCGTGGGTGTAGCGGATGCCGGTTTCCGTTTTTTCGACGGTGAGGTCGCACTGCACGTTCTGCGACGGGTCGGGGTGGCGCTCCCAGAGCGTGTAGAGCTGCGGGAGGAAGACCGGCCACTGGCTGGCCTCGTAGTCCTCATGCTCCGTGGCAAAGTTCGGGACAATTTTCACATTTGGGTCCTTTTTCAGCAGTTCAAGGATGAACGCCGGAGGCGCGGAGACCTTGGAGTTCTGCACAGTCGCGGTGATGTGGTTGCAGCCGCCCGGGCAGTCCTCCCACATATGGATCGTCGAGTCGACCATCTCGCCGAGGTCGTTGAACACGCCCTCGACCAGCACGTGCGCAAGGCTCGTCTTGAGCGGATAGAAGTCCGCGACGTCCATGCGGCGGATCTCGATCCCGTCGCCGCCGAAGACGGCCAGCCCCGGCGCGCAGGACTCGGCAATCTTATGTGCGGACTTTGTAAAGCCGACGTCCGCTGGAGAAGCAACCCAGCTGAACCGCTTGTGCGAGCCGGGCGCCCAGAGGTAGTAGCACTTCTCCATGTTTGCCCAGAACCAGTCCATCATCTTCGCCGTGACGCCCGGCAGGAAGTGCTGCTTCTGCGACGGCAGGACGTAGCCGCGCGCGGCGTAGTCCTCGCGCAGCTCGAGAAGCGGCAGCAGCGGGTCGGGCTTCGCGGGCTTCTCAAAGGGCAAAAACGGGATATGGATATTTTCCTGAATGGGCCGGTAGGTCTGTCCGGCATTCGGCGTGTAGTCAGACATGGGCGCGCTTCCTTTCTGTTTCCGGACGCATCAAACGTCCCGTTTGTGTTATCTTAAGCTCAGTATAGCAGACCCGCCGCTGTTTTTCCACCCTGATTCTTGCCATCCGCGCATTTTCCTGCTACAATGCAGGAAGAAACGGAGGCAGACAACCCATGTTCTTTTTTCAAAACGACTATGGCGAGGGCGCGCATCCGCGCGTGCTCGAAGCGCTCACGCGCACAAACCTTCTTCACACGCAGGGCTATGGGCTTGACCCATACTGCGCGGCAGCGGCAGAGAAAATTCGGGACTTGGCGGAAGCGCCCGAAGCGCAGGTACACTTCGCCGTCGGCGGCACGCAGGCAAATTCGCTCGTCATCGCATCGGCGCTGCGGCCGTATCAGGCGGCCGTCTGTGTGGAGACCGGCCATATCAACACCCACGAGACGGGCGCGGTCGAGGCCACCGGCCACAAGATTCTCACAGCCACCGCGCCCGACGGCAAGCTGACGCCCGCCATGCTGGAAGACATTCTCGCGCGCCACACGGACGAGCACGTGGTAATGCCGAAGCTTGTCTATCTCTCCGACGCGACCGAGCTTGGCACGATCTACACCAAAGCGGAGCTTACCGCGATCTCAGAGCTTTGCCATGCGCGGGGGCTGTACCTCTTCCTCGACGGCGCGCGTCTCGGCGCGGCGCTGACCGCGCCGGGAAATGACCTGACATTGCCGGACATTGCCCGCCTGACGGACGTGTTCTACCTCGGCGGCACAAAAAACGGGCTGCTCTTCGGCGAGGCCATTGTGATCACAAACCCGGCGCTGTTTGAGGGCTTCCGCTGGAACCTCAAGCAGCGCGGCGCGATGCTGGCCAAGGGCCGGCTGCTCGGCGTCCAGTTCGGCGCGATTCTGGAGGACAATCTCTACTTTGAGCTGGCCGCACACGCCAACCGCATGGCCGCGATCCTGCGGGGCGGCTTCACTGGCGCGGGCTTCCGGCTGGCGAGCGACTCGCCGACGAATCAGGTCTTTGTCGAAGTCCCGCCGGAGAAGCTGGAACGGCTGAAGGAAATCGCAGCGTTTGAGCAATTGGGCGGCGCCTGCCGTTTCGTCACATCGTGGGCGACAACGGAGGACGACTGCCGCGCGTTTGTCGCGGCGCTGAAAACACTGTAACAGGAGGCATTCTTCTATGGTACGCAAACCTGAAATTAAATTTGTCGAGCATCTCGGCGGCGGCGAGGGCATTGCGGAGGTGCATCACATCGTCCCGGCCGACGAGCTGGGCGGCGCGGGGCGGCTCTATGCGCAGATCACGCTCCCGCCGCACACCTCAGTCGGCTGGCACCAACACCGTGGGGAGACGGAGCCGTACTACATTCTCTCGGGCCACGGCGTGTTCCTCGACAACGACGGCAGCCGCAACGAGGTCGGCCCCGGCGACGTGTGCGCCATCCGCGACGGCGAGTTTCACGGCCTTGAAAACCCGTCCGACGACATGCCGCTGACCTTTATCGCGCTGATCTACAATCTGCTCTGAAATTCCAAAACGCGGGAACGGCCTTCTTGCCGTTCCCGCGTTTTTTATGTCTTTTCCTGCGATTTTGTGCTGCCCACCACGTCGGAGACCTCGGCGATTGTCACGAACGCCTTGGGGTCGGTGGCTTTCACAATCTGCTTGAGCTTCGCGATCTGGAAGCGGTTGACGACGAAGTAGATCACCGTCTGCTCCTCGCCGCTGTAGAAGCCGTGTCCGTTCAGGTGCGTGATGCCGCGCCCGAACGCGTCGGAGAGCTTCTTGCTGATCTCGTCGGCTTTCGTCGTCACGATCATGGCGGACTTGGCCTTGTCAAAGCCCTCGACGATGAAGTCGACAGTCTTGATCGCGGCGGCGTAGGTCAGGATGGAGTACAGCGGCAGCACGAAGCTTTGCAGCACGCAGCCCGCGACGATGTACAAAATCACGTTGTAGATCATGACAAACGTGCCGACCGTCATGGAAAACCGTTTGGCGAAGATCACGGCCATGACCTCGATGCCGTCAATCGCGCCGCCGAAGCGGATCGTCAGGCCGCTGCCCACGCCCGAGATCAGGCCGCCAAACACGGCACACAGTAGAAGATCCGTCCCCGCGAACGGCGAGGAGGCCGCGTTGTCGATGGGCAGCACGTCCGTAATCAGGTATGACATGCCGGAGTAGACCGCGACGGCGAAGATGGAATACACCGTAAACGCGACGCCCTGCCTGCGCGCGCCGTAGGCGAAGATCGGCAGGTTCAGAATCAGCAGGAAGATGGACAGCGTCCAGTTCTCCGGCGTCACTTGCCCGAGCAGCATGGCCGTGCCGGAGATACCGCTGTCGTACAGATGTACCGGCGCCAAAAACAGCGTCACCGCCACGGCGTTGATACAGCCCGCCACAAGCAGCAGCAAAAAGTTTACAGGTTTCAGTTCCTTCAGTCCCTCGCGCAGTCGCATGTCCGCTCCTTTCCGTCAGGGTCACCGCTGGCGCAGCGACCGCAGGTACGCTTTCTGTTCCTCTGAGATCCGGCGGCTCTCCACCGCCTTCTGGATGGTTTTGTTATGTACCCAGACCGGCAGCCGCCGCTCGGCCATATACGGCGCCGCCGCGTCCCACTGCTTTGCCAGCGCGGTTGCGAAGTACCACGCCAGCATCATGTTGACATAATACTCGTCCCACCGCACCTGCGCCGCCCACTGAAGCTGTTCCGGCGCAAACGCGTCGTCGAGATAATACGACAGCAGCACGCCAATTCCGTAGCGCACCGTGTAGGGCTTCTCCGACGCCAGCCACCGCCGAACCTTGGGCAGTAGCTGCGGCGGGTGCTTTGCAAACGCCTTTGGCCGGAGCTGGTCGCAGGTCGCCCAGTTGTCAACGTAGGGCAAAAACGCGTCCACCGCGTCGATGGCCGCCTGCGCATCGCGGATGCCCTCCAGCAGAAAGGCGTGGAGGTTGTTCTCCTCAAAATACCGGTGCGGCAGCGCGGCAAGAAAGGCGTCCGCCTCCGGCGTACCGCGCCGCTCCTTCGCCAGCGCCCGGAGTGCCGGGGTTCGCACACCGATGACACACTCGCGCGGCACGGCCGGCATCAGCTTCGCGTTGAAGTCGCCGTACGGCACATCCTGCATGGCAAACAGTTTTTCCTGCAACGGCGTCATGGCGGCACTTCCCTTCTGCGTCAGTTGTTACGAGAGCTTCAAATCGCCCTCGCGGATCCAGCCGATTCTGCGCAGCAGCAGGCCGCCGGCCCAGCAGAGCAGGGCGGGCAAAATGAAGCTGATCAGCGCAAGGCCGATCCAGTCCATTGCCGTGATTGACGTCTTGACGCCCGCCGCGATATCCGCCACCCAGCCGGTGTAGACGCCGATCTGGCCGCAGAAGCCGCAGGTGCCCATACCCGCGTTGACGGCCGCGCCGTTCATCTCGAGCCGGAACACGCACGTCGCAATCGGGCCGGTGATGGCCGAGGCGACGATCGGCGGGATCCAGATGCGCGGGTTTTTGACGATGTTTCCCATCTGCAGCATGGAGGTGCCGATGCCCTGTGAGACAAGGCCGCCCCAGCGGTTCTCGCGGAAGCTCATGATCGCGAAGCCGACCATCTGCGCGCAGCAGCCCGCGACCGCCGCGCCGCCGGCAAGGCCGGTCAGCCCGAGCGTCATGCAGATTGCCGCCGACGAGATCGGCAGCGTCAGCGCGATGCCGACGACGACCGAGATCAGGATGCCCATCCAGAACGGCTGCAACTCCGTTGCCCAGCGCAGGAAGGTGCCGACGGCGTTCGCCGCCGTGCCAAGCGCGGGCGCGATCAGCCACGCAAGGCCGAGGCCGACGAGGATCGTCAGAATCGGCGTGACGAGAATATCGATTTTCGTCTCCTTCGAGACGGCCTTGCCGCACTCTGCGGCAATGATTGCGATGACGAGCACCGCCAGAGGGCCACCCGCGCCGCCGAGCAGGTTTGCGCCGTAGCCGATCGGGATCAGGGAGAACAGCACCAGCGGCGGCGATTTGAGCGCCGAGCCAATCGCGACGGCCATCGCCGGGCCGACCATCAGCGAGGCGAGCCCGCCGACCGTGTAGCCCTTGTCCCCGATGGTGACGAGCACGGCGTTCAGCGGCGCGATATGGAACTGCGTCCCGATGGTATTGAGAATCGTGCCGACAAGCAGCGTGCAGAACAGCCCCTGCGCCATCGCGCCGAGCGCGTCAATGCCGTAGCGCCGCAGTGAAATCTCAATGTCCTTGCGCTTTAAGAACGCCTTGAGCTTTGCCCAGAATGTTTTCATGGCAAGCCTCTCCTTTTTTCTAGATCCATTATAGCTGTCGGATTTGGAAAATGCAACAAAAATATGGGTGAATTTTCTCCTATTTCGCCAAAAACTCTTCCAGACTTTCCCAATCCAGATCATCCTCCGGCAGCCCCGCCGCGCGGCGGCGGGCGGCGCGGTCGAGACGCTCCAGCTCCTCCTCCGCCAGCTCCGGCGAGGGCGCTTTCGGCGGCAGCCCCGCCGCGCGCAGCGCCCGGTCGTAGCCCGGCAGGGCCGCAAACGGCGCGAACTGCTTCGCCCGATCCTCCCTGCGCATCTTCTGTCTCATGCCCGATGCCCTCCAATCTGCCCGTTCCGCTCGCGCATCGTGCCGCTCTTTAGCAGGTTGATGCCGCGCAGGAGCGCGTTTTTCCCGAACCGCTGCCGGATCTGCACCATGGCCCGCTGCATCTGCTGCTCCCGCAGCTGCGCGCGCGGCGGGATGAACAGCGACAGCTGGCACTCCCCCTCCGGTACCAGCCGGTCGGCGCTCACCGTGACGCGGCGCAGGGTGTCTGCCTGCGGCGCGATGCGCGCGTACAGCGCCGCCGCCGCGCCGCGCAGCTGCCGGGCCGAATTGGTCGGCACATCCAGCCGCACCGAGCCGTGCGCCCGCTCCGCACCGGCATAGCCCAGGCTGAGCACCAGCCCGTCCGTACACAGCCCGTGCGCCGTCAGCTCCAGCGCAAGGCTCTCCAGCATCTCGCGGACAATCAGATCCCCCTCCTGCCGCGTATAGCAGCGCGGCAGCACCTGCCCGCGGCTGAACGAGTGCGTCTGCGGGCGGTAGGCCTTGATGTCCGCGATTGTCGCCGTCTCGCGGCCCCACGCGTGGTCGATCAGCAGCTCCGCGTCAATCCCGAACATTTTATACAATGTCTCCTCCGGCACCTTCGTCAGCGCCTCCATGGTAAACACGCCAATATGCGCCAGCCGCGCGGCCGTTCCCGCCCCGATGCGCCAGAAATCCGTCAGCGGCTTGTGCCGCCAGAGCGACGCGCGGTAGCGCGCCTCGTCCAGACACGCAATGTGCGACGGCGCGTGCTTGGCCAGAATGTCGAGCGCGATCTTGCTCAGATACAGATTCGTCCCCACGCCGCAGGTAGCCGTCAGGCCGAGCGTTTCATGAATCTCCTCCAGAATCCGCCGCCCGAGGGCCGCGGCGTCGAGCCCATAGAGCTTCCGGTAGTGCGTCACATCCAGAAACGCTTCGTCGATGGAATAGACGTGAATATCCTCCTCTGAGACATAATGCAGGTAAATCTGGTAGATCTTTGCCGCATATTCGATATACAACTGCATCCGCGGCGGCGCGATTTCATACTGGATGCCCGGCGGGATCTCGTACAGACGGCAGCGGCCGGGGATCCCCAGCGCCTTCAGCGCGGGCGAGACGGCCAGACAGATCGTCTTCTCCGAGCGTTCCGGATCGGCAACTACCAGCCGGGCCGTCATCGGGTCAAGCCCCCGCTCCACGCACTCGACGGAGGCATAGAACGATTTCAGGTCGATACACAGATATGCCGCCATGCTTCACGTCTTCCTTTCCTCTGAACGTTTGTTCCATTATACCGCGTATTAGAACATTTGGCAAGAGGAATTTTCTGGAAAACAAGCCGGCCCCCGGACAAGCTGTCCGGGGGCCGGTGTCAGAGAAAGGAAAGCAAATCTCAGGAGATCTTTTTATGCTGTTGTCCGCAGCACCCGCCGCAGGCGGCGCAGTTGCCGCCGCAGCCGGATTTGCCGGTTTTGCGGTCGCGGTGCATCCGAAGAATCACAAGTCCAACCACCGCACACAGCACCAGCAGTACCACCAATGTTGCGAGGTTCATGGGGTTATCCCACCTTTACATTCATACGCAGGTCCTTTGCCTCATGGTACGGACGGGCGAGCATGTAGACGATGAACGCCAGCACCAGCACCGCGCAGCAAAGGCCGATCCAGTTGATCCCGCCCGTGAAAATGCAGCCGATCTGGTAGATCATCAGCGAGACGGCGTAGGCGAAGCCGCACTGATAGGCGATTGCGAAGAGCGTCCACTTGCCGTTGTTCATCTCGCGGCGGATTGCGCCGATCGCGGCGAAGCAGGGCGCGCAGAGCAGGTTGAACGCGAGGAACGAGTAGCCCGCCAGCGGCGCCATGCTCTCGAAGTCGAGCACGCCGAACACACCGACGACCTCTTCCTTGGCGACAAGGCCCATGACCGTCGCGATGGCGGCGCGGACATTGCCGAAGCCCAGCGGCTTGAAGATCCAGAGGATCACGCTGCCGATCATGCCGAGGATGCTGTCCTCCAGCTCCAGCTCTGTGCTGAACCCGAAGTGGCCGTCGGTCATGCCGAAGCAGGAGCCGGCCCAGATCAGGATCGAGGAGAGCAGGATGATCGTACCGGCCTTCTTGATGAAGGACCAGCCGCGCTCCCACATGGAGCGAAGGATGTTGCCGACGGTCGGCCAGTGGTAGGCCGGCAGCTCCATGACGAACGGCGCCGGGTCGCCCGCGAACATCTTTGTCTTCTTGAGCATAATACCGGAGACGACGATGGCGGCGATGCCGAGGAAATAGGCGCTCGGGGCCACCCACCATGTGCCGCCGAACAGCGCCGACGCAATCAGCGCAATGATCGGCAGCTTCGCGCCGCAGGGGATGAAGGTGGTGGTCATGACCGTCATACGGCGG